>LAEA01000187.1 GCA_000961745.1 Rhodospirillaceae bacterium BRH_c57
CCAGCGTCCGGGCCAGCGCGCGGGAGGACGGCAGGCCGTGCCCCGGCGGCAGGCGGCCGGACAGGATGGCGTCGCGCAGGGCGAAGTACAGGCGCCGATGCAGCGGGCGGCCGTCGTCTGGCGGCAAGGGGAGAAATGGCTCCATCGAATTGTCCGAAGTGGCTCTTTTCAGGGAGCCATTATGGCGCCAACGTGTCGGCGTGTCATTTGATCGTCTGTCGGGTCCGCTGGCGCGGATGGCTGCCGCCAGCCTGGAGTAATCTCCAGACCTCTTTGTTTTCTTGAAGAAAGAAAAGGGGTTTGGGGCTTGCCCCAAGGGGGGCCTGGGGCGCCAGCCCCGCCGCGTCAGCGGCATCAACATGAGTAACAAGGAGTCGCACCGTGACCAGCCTGCCCATTACCGAAACCACCCGTGGCCGCCGCCTCGCCAACCGGGTGAGCCATGAGCGCACCACCGTTCACGCCATCCTCGACGAGGGGCTGGTCTGCCATGTGGGCGCCGTGGTCAATGGCCGGCCGTGGGTGCAGCCGACCCTGCATTGGCGGGTGGGTGAAGACCTGTTCATTCACGGCCACGCCGGCAACGGCCTTTATGCCGCTCTGCTGGCCGGGGCCGAGGCCTGCGCCACGGTCAGTTTGATTGATGGTCTGGTGCTGGCGCGGTCGGCCTTTCATCACTCGGTCAACTTCCGTAGCGTGGCGGTGTTCGGCACCGTCCGCAACGTCACCGACCCGGCGGAAAAGACCGCCGCGCTGGAGGCCATGATGGACAAGCTGGCGCCCGGCCGCTGGCCCGACGTGCGGGCGCCCAGCGCCAGCGAACTCAAGGCCACCGCCGTCCTCGCCCTGCCGATCACCGAGGCGTCGGCCAAGGTGCGCCAGGGGCCGCCCAAGGACGACGCCGAGGACTACGCCCTGCCGGTGTGGGCCGGGGTGGTGCCGTTGTCTCTGACCCGTGGCGAGGTCATTGAGGACGTGTCTTAGGGAACCCGCGTGTAGCCCTGGGCCTGCATGCAGGAGGCCACGGTGCTGTCGTAAAGCGCCGAGGCGCGGCTGCGATCCACGCCTGCCGTCGGGCTGGTGAAGGGGTCGCGGCTGGCCCCGGCCGGGTCGATGACCGGCCCCCCGACCCGCGTCTGGGCCAGTTGGCGGCAACTCTCCCAGGCGCTGTTGACGCCGGCCGCCGACGCACCCGGTGCCGTCCACGGGGCGCGGGCCGGGGTGCAGGCGGCGGCAATCATAAGGAGCAGGGCGGCGGCGAGGATCGGGCGCATTTGGCTCTCCAAAGCGGTGCGGGCGAAACCCTTTTGTAACAGGGGATTGCCTTGCGTGAAATCGTCGGGGCTCGGTATACTGCGGCGCACAATTTTTGCGGCCATAATCTGGAGTCTTGTCATGAGCGCCTTGGACAACCCGATCATCCACTACTTCGAGGACATCACCGAAGGCATGACCGCCACCTTCGGCAAGACGGTCACCGAGGCCGATATCCTGATGTTCTCGGGCGTGTCGGGCGACACCAACCCGGTGCACCTGAACGACGAATATGCCAAGACCACCATGTTCAAGGGCCGCATCGCCCACGGCATGCTGTCGGCCGGCCTGATCTCGGCCGTGTTCGGCACCAAGCTGCCGGGGCCGGGGTGCATCTACGTCAACCAGTCGCTGAAGTTCAAGGCGCCGGTCAAGATCGGCGACACCGTGGTCGCCCGCGTCGAATGCACCGCCAAGGCCGAGGACAAGGGTTTCGTGACCTTCCGCACCCAGGCCCTGGTCGGCGACAAGGTGGTTATCGACGGCGAAGCCACCCTGATGGTTCCCAAGCGGGGCTAGTTTCGTCCTCACGGACAGCGTCGGAGTATAGACGCACGGCCCGTTGCCTCTCCAGCCCCACCGGCGGGTTGGGGGGGCAGCGGCCGGCTTCGAACAGCCGGGTGTATTCGATGCGCTGGACCAGCAAGGGCGGGCAGTGCGTCGGGTCGGCCGGGGGCGGCGGGGTCGGCAGGGTGACCACCGCGACCACCACATGCGGCCCGATCACACGCGTTTCCCCCTGGCGCGGCCAGACGGTCGGGGAGACGGGCGGGGAACCGGGTGGAACGGGCGGCAGCAGTCGGCGCACGAATCGGCCTCCGGTGCGGAAATCGCATCCCCAAAGCCTACGCCCGGCACTCCGTCCCACCGCAGCGCGCGGAGGGCGAATCGCCCCGCGCTGAGGCAGTAGGCCCGTGCGCCGGAAATCCCGAGCACCGCGTCATGCGGCGTGTTGACGGTGCGCTTTGGCGTCGTCACACTGCCCTGACCGAATGATCCCCATGGGAGAGACCGGCCCATCCGTGGGGTCGGCGCCGAAGGAGCAACCGCCTCCGGAAACTCTCAGGCACCCAGGACCGTGGGGGGACGGACCTCTGGAAAGCAGATCGCGCGGGTGTTCCGCGCGGCCTCACCGACGAAGTAAGCCGTGGGTCACGTTTATGGACCCCAGGTGAATCTTTCAGGTTTCCAAGACAGAGGGAGGCATCCGTCGTATCGGCTTTGCCCGTGTCTGCGTAAGCTATGGAGCTTGGACAGACCACGGGAGGCGCCGAGGCGGCACACGCCCCCGCCTGTCCGGCTCCGGAGGATTCGCCAGTGACCGCAGACCCCGCCCTCAAGACCACGCCCCTTGATGCCCTGCATCGGGAACTTGGCGCGCGCATGGTGCCGTTCGCCGGCTACGCCATGCCGGTGCAGTACCCGGCCGGCATCCTCGCCGAGCATGCCGCCTGTCGCACCGCCTGCGCGCTGTTCGACGTTTCGCACATGGGCCAGGCGTATCTGCATGGCGACGAGGCCGCCGCCGTGCTGGAGGGCCTGACGCCCGGCTCCTTGCGCGACCTGAAGCCCGGCCGCCAACGCTATACCGTGCTGACCAACGAGGCCGGCGGCATCCTTGATGACCTGATGGTGGTCAACTGCGATGGTCACAAGATGTTCCTGGTCGTCAACGCCGGCTGCAAGGATGCCGACTTCGCGCTCATCAAGGCGGCGGCTGGTGCCCGCGCGCGGCTGGAGGTGCTGCCCGAGCGCGCCCTGCTCGCCCTGCAAGGGCCCAAGGCCGCCGCCGTCATGGCCCATTTCGCCCCGGCCGCGACCTCCATGGTGTTCATGGACGCCGGGCCGCTGACCGTCGGCGGCATCCCGTGCTTTGTGACCCGGTCGGGGTATTCGGGCGAGGACGGCTTTGAGATCTCGGTTGCCGCCGCGCAGGCCGAAAACCTCGCCCGCCATTTCCTGGAAATGCCCGACTGCACGCCGGCTGGCCTCGGGGCGCGCGATTCGCTGCGTCTGGAGGCCGGGCTGCCGCTCTATGGCAACGATATCGACGCCACCACCAGCCCGGTTGAGGCCAACCTCGCCTTTGCGATCGGCAAGCGGCGCCGCACCGAGGGCGGCTTCCCCGGTGCCGCCCGAATCCTGGCCGAGCTTGAAAACGGCGTGTCCCGCCTGCGCGTTGGGATTAAGCCGGACGGCCGCGCCCCGGCCCGCGCCCACACCGAGGTCCAGGACACAACAGGCCGCACCATCGGCGAGGTCACCAGCGGTGGCTTTGGCCCCACAGTGGACGGCCCGGTGGCAATGGGCTATGTGGAGCCCGCCTTTTCCGAACCCGGCACGCCCGTGGTGCTGATGGTCCGCAGCAAGCCGCTGGCCGCCCACGTCGTCGCCCTGCCTTTTGTCGAACAACGCTACCACAGGGGTTGAGCCCATGAGCCAGATGTACTTTACCGAAGACCACGAGTGGCTGAGCGTCGAGGGCGAGACGGCCATCGTCGGCATCACCGATTATGCGCAGCAGCAGCTTGGCGACGTGGTCTTTATCGAACTGCCCGACGAGGGCAAGGACCTCGTCCAGGGCGGCCAGGCGGCGGTGGTCGAAAGCGTCAAGGCGGCCAGCGAGGTGTACTCCCCCGTCTCGGGCACGGTGACCGCTGTCAATGCCGACCTTGAAGGCGCCCCGGCTCTGGTCAACGAGGATGCCATGGGCGCCGGCTGGTTCTTCGCCGTCGCCATGATCGACCCCACGGAACTCGACAACCTGATGGACCAGGACGGGTATGACGCGTTCGTGGCGGGGCTGGAATAGGGGGCGTTGTGATGCCGTGGCGGGTGGTCAGTCGCAGCACGTGGATGGCCGGGTCAAGCCCGGCCATGACGAGAGTTTTGTGGGGAAATAAAAAACGCCCGTCGTGCGCGGGCTTGACCCGCGTACCCACGGGCTGCGGCCAGGAACAGCCTTCGAGTTCGTAACAGTCTGACCAACCGAGGACATTCGCGCCCATGCGCTACCTTCCGCTGACTGACGACGACCGCCGCGCCATGCTGGACGTCATCGGCGCCGCCAGCGTCGATGACCTGTTCCGGGACGTGCCGCGCGCGGCCTGGAACGCCGCCAATCCCGATCTGCCCGACCATGCCGGGGAGATCGAGGTGGAGCGGGCGCTGGCGGCCATCGCCCGCAAGAACCTGGACTGCGGGGCGGCGCCCTGTTTCCTGGGGGCGGGAGCCTATCGGCATCACACGCCGGCAGCGCTGGACTACCTCATCCAGCGCGGCGAGTTCCTGACCGCCTACACGCCCTATCAGCCGGAAGTCAGCCAGGGCACCTTGCAAACCCTGTTCGAGTTCCAGACACAGGTGGCGCTGATCACCGGCATGGATGTCGCGAACGCGTCCATGTACGACGGCGCCACCGCCTGCGCCGAGGCTGCCGCCATGGCGGCGCGCATCACCAAGCGCAAGCGCATCCTGGTATCGGGATCGGTGCATCCGCATTATGCCTCGGTGACCGCCACGCAGCTTCAGTTCACCGGGCTGGAGGTCGAGGTGCTGCCCCCCGACCCGCTGGCCATGGAGGACCTGTTGGGCCGCGTGGACGAGGATCTGGCCTGCCTGATCGTGCAGACGCCGGGCTTTTTCGGCCATCTGCGCGACGTGACGGGGCTGGCCGATGCCCTGCATGAAATGGGCGCCCTGCTGGTCGTCGCGGTGGCCGAGCCGCTGTCGCTGGGCCTTATCACCCCGCCGGGCGCCATGGGGGCCGACATCGTGGTGGCCGAGGGGCAGAGCATGGCAACGCCGCCGTCCTTCGGCGGGCCGGGCGTTGGCCTGTTCGCCACCCGCTCCAAGTACGTGCGCCAGATGCCCGGTCGCCTGTGCGGCGAGACGGTGGACGTGGACGGCCGGCGCGGCTACGTGCTGACCCTGTCCACCCGCGAACAGCACATCCGGCGCGAGAAGGCGACGTCCAACATCTGCACCAACTCGGGTCTGATCGCCCTGGCGTTCTCCATCCACATGACCCTGCTGGGCGAGGCCGGGTTCACCCGTCTGGCCGAGATCAACCACGCCCGCGCGGTCGATCTGGCCGGGCGCTTGGGCCAGATTAAGGGTGTCCGGGTGCTGCCGCCCACGTTCTTCAACGAGTTCGCCGTCACCCTGCCCAAGCCGGCGGCCGAGGTGGTCGAGGCCCTGGCGGCGCGGGGCATCCTGGGCGGGGTGCCGGTGTCACGGTTCCACCCGACCTATCCCGAACTGGTCGAAGTAATGCTGGTCGCCGCCACCGAAATGAACACCGATGCGGACGTGGATGCTCTGGTGGACGCGCTGAAGGAGATCCTGTGATGGTCGATACCATAACCGGCAATCAGGCCCTTCAGATCGAACAGCCGTTGATCTTCGAGCAGAACGAGCCCGGCCGCACCGCCGTCGATCTGCCCGCCCCGACCGTGCAGGAGGACCGCCTGGGGACCCTGCGCCGCAAGACCCCGGTGGGGTTGCCCGGCCTGTCCGAGCCGCAGGTGGTGCGTCACTACACCCGCCTGTCGCAGAAGAACTACGGCATCGACTCGGTGTTCTATCCGTTGGGCTCGTGCACCATGAAGCACAACCCGCGCCTGAACGAGAAGATGGCCCGCCTGCCGGGCTTTGCCGACATCCATCCGTTCCAGCCCGACAGCACCGTGCAGGGCGCCCTGGAACTGATGGACACCCTGGCCCACTGGCTCAAGGAACTGACCGGAATGCCCGCCGTGGCCCTGTCCCCAGCGGCGGGCGCCCACGGCGAACTGTGCGGCCTGATGGCCATTCGCGCCGCCCTTGAGGCGCGCGGCGACGCCCGCAAGGTCGTGTTGGTCCCCGAAAGTGCCCACGGCACCAACCCGGCCACCGCCGCGACCTGCGGTTACGAGGTCGAGAGCATCCCCGGCGATGGCAACGGGCGCGTCTCCCTGGCCGGGCTGAAGGACAAGCTGGGGCCGCACGTTGCCGCCTTCATGATCACCAACCCCAACACCTGCGGCCTGTTCGAGGGCGAGATTGTCGAGATTAGCCAGGCCGTCCACGACGCCGGGGCGCTGGTCTACATGGACGGCGCCAACTACAACGCCATCATGGGCCGGGTGAAGGTCGCCGACCTGGGGATTGATGCCATGCACATCAATCTTCACAAGACGTTCTCCACCCCGCACGGCGGCGGCGGTCCAGGGTCAGGCCCGACCGTGCTGTCCGACGCCTTGGCGCCGTTCGCCCCGTTGCCCTTCGTGGTCCACGGCCCCGATGGGTTCCGCATGGTCGAGCACGCCCGCGACGCGGGGGAAGGCCAGCAACCGTTCGGCCGCATGAAGGGCTTCCACGGCCAGTTCGGCGTGTTCGTGCGCGCCCTCTCCTATATGATGAGCATGGGCAAGGACGGCTTGGCCCAGGCGTCAGGTGATGCGGTGCTCAACGCGAACTACTTGCACGCCCGCCTCAAGGGCAGCCTGTCGGCGTCCTACGAAGGTCCGGTGATGCACGAGGCGCTGTTCGACGACCGCTTCCTGAAGGACACTGGGGTGTCCACGCTCGACTTCGCCAAGGCGATGATCGACGAGGGCTTCCACCCGATGACCATGTACTTCCCCCTGGTCGTCCACGGCGCCCTGTTGATGGAGCCCACGGAAACCGAGAGCAAGCAGACCCTCGACGCCTTCTGCGATACCCTGCTGGCCCTGGCTGACAAGGCCCGCGCCGGAGACGCCGCCGACTGGTTCAAGTCCGCCCCCCGCCACACTCCCCGCCGCCGCCTGGACGAGGCGCAGGCCGCCCGCAAGCCGGTGCTGCGGTGGTCTCCGCCGTCGGAGGGGTAAGGGGGCGTCAGCGGAAGACCCCGCCTCAGGTCAAAAACCAACCGCTGCACTCGGCGAACGGCATGGGCATCCCGCGCGCTGTGCGGTACGTTGTGGAGGGGGCCGACGCATAACGTTTTTGCGGGAGACTGACCATGCGCCACGTCCTGCTCGCCCTTCTCCTGGTCGCCACGCCGGCAGCGGCCGATATGGCGGGGCACGGCGGCATGGTGCGCGGGTTGTGCGTCAGCCCGGATGGCGGGATGGTGGCCTCGGCTGGGTTTGATTACACCCTGCGCATCTGGAGCCTGCCTGACCAGCAACCGCGCGCCGTCCTCAACGGCCACGACGCGCCGCTGGCCGCCGTCGCCTGTGCCGGGGGGGACCGCGTCATCAGCGCCGACAACGACGGGACGGTGATGTTCTGGGACAGCGCGGCGGCCGAAGGCCCGCCGCTGGTCGAACATCGCGGGGTCCACGCCGGGCGCGTCACCGACCTC
>LAEA01000021.1 GCA_000961745.1 Rhodospirillaceae bacterium BRH_c57
GGCTGGCCACGCCCCTGGGCGGCCCGGTCGTCCCCGGCTCGCCGGACCCGGCCAACGCCCCGGCCATCATCGACGCCATCGCCCAGGCCGTCGCCCTGGTGCGGGACGGCAAGGCTTTGGGTGTGGTCACCAACCCGATCAACAAGCAGGTGCTGCACGCCGCCGGCTTTGCCCATCCTGGCCACACGGAATATCTGGCCGCCCTGGCTGGCGGCGGCACCGTCCCGGTGATGATGCTGGCCTGCACGGAGGTGCGGGTCGTGCCGGTGACCATCCACCTCAGCCTGCGCGAGGCCATCGCCGCCCTGACCACCGAGGCCATCGTGACCTGCGGCCGCATCACCGCCGAGGGCCTGCGCCGCCACTGGGGCATTGCCAAGCCACGCCTCGCCGTTGCGGGCCTCAACCCACACGCTGGCGAGGGCGGCGACATGGGGCGCGAGGAAATCGACATCATCGGCCCGGCCATCGACCGCCTGAAGGCCGAGGGCATCGACGCCATCGGCCCGGCCCCGGCCGACACCCTGTTCCATCCCGAGGCGCGGGCCGGCTACGACGCCGCGCTGTGCATGGTCCACGACCACGCCCTCATCCCGATCAAGACCATCGACTTCCACGGCGGGGTGAACGTCACCCTGGGGCTGCCGTTCGTGCGCACGTCGCCCGACCACGGCACGGCCTATGCCATCGCCGGCACCGGGCGCGCCAACCCGTCCAGCCTGCGCGCCGCCCTGCGCATGGCGGCCGACATGACCCGGAACCTGAATGACCAAAAGCCCGATGCCTCCTGAACCCCTGTTTCCGCTGCCGCCCCTGCGCGAGGTCATCGCCGCGCACGGCCTGTCGGCGCAAAAGCGCCTGGGCCAGAACTTCCTGTTCGACCTCAACCTGACCGGCCGCATTGCGCGTTCGGCCGGCGACATCGCCCACGGCACGGTGATCGAGGTCGGCCCCGGTCCGGGCGGCCTGACCCGCGCGCTGCTCGATGCCGGGGCGGGGCATGTGGTGGCGATCGAGCGCGATCGCCGCTGCTTGCCCATCCAGGCGGAAATCTCGGCCGCCTATCCGGGCCGCCTGGAGGTCATCGAGGGCGACGCCCTGGATGTCGCGATTCACGAGATCGGACCGCCGCCACGCCGTGTGGTGGCCAACCTGCCCTACAACGTGGCGACGCCGCTGATCCTGGGCTGGCTGCGCCACGCCACGGCGTTCGAAACCATCGTGGTGATGCTGCAAAAGGAAGTGGTGGACCGTCTGGCCGCCGTGCCGCGCACCAAGGACTACGGCCGCCTGAGCGTCATCACCCAATGGCTCTGCACGGTCGAACCGCTGTTCGACGTCAACCCGCGCGCCTTCACCCCGCCCCCCAAGGTGACGTCCACCGTGGTGCGCCTGACCCCGCGCCCGACCCCACTGGCGCCCTGCACGTTCGAGCGCGTCGAGGCCATCACGGCCGCCGCCTTCAACCAGCGCCGCAAAATGCTGCGGGCCAGCCTGAAGGGCTTCGCCGCCGCCGCCGGTTTCGAATCGGCCGAAGCCCTGTGTGAGGCGGCCGGTGTCCCCCCCACCGCGCGGGCCGAGGAACTCAGCGTCGCACACTTTTGTACACTAGGGAGTACTTTAGGATCCTTTAAAACCGGCGCCCCAAGTGGTAATGATGAACCACGGGAGTAGGCGTTTATCCGTGCATGAACAGCTAGAGGAAGGCTGCTGACACGGGAAATGCATGTTGGGGGCAGCCCATGGCGCCGACGTTGTTCTATCACCACGTCCGTGTTCAACTCGGAGTGGAGGATCCACTTGTCCTCCAAGCACTGAGAAGCACGCTGTATCACCTTGGCTGCCGCGACATTTCCTTTACAGGGTCGCTTGGAAACCTGCGAACCGCCATCGCGGACGGCAACCTGGACCTCCTTATCGTCGCCACAGAACTGGGCGAGACGCTTTACAACACCCTCGCGCAGATCCGTCATGGCGAACTGGGGAACAATCCGTTCCTGCCCGTCGTCGCCGTGACCGTGCGCCCCACCGAAAAGTCGGTGCAGGACGCCATCGACTGTGGCGTCGATGACCTTTTGCCCTTTCCATGGACCGCGGGTTACCTCGACGAACGGCTTGAAAAGCTGATTTCTGCACGGCGGCCGTTCGTGGTGACCTCGGACTATATCGGCCCCGACCGTCGCGCCGCCATGCGCCCCGGCCAACAGCCGGTGCAACCGATCATCGTGCCCAACCCGCTACGCGCCAAAGCGCTCGACCGCAAATCTGACGAGGTCCTGGCGCGCGAGATCAAGACCACCGCCGCCATCCTCAATGCCGACAAGATCCGCCGTCTGGCCGAACTGGTCGTCCGCCTGGTCAACGAACTGCAAAACAGGGCCGAGGACGGCGAAGCCATGTCGTCCCTGTCAGAGGCCTGCCTCAACAAGATGGTCACCGCCACGACCTCCATCCTCAAGCGGGCCAGCGGCACTGCCTATGCGCCCGGCGCCACCACATGCCGCACCCTGCGCGCCACAGCCATGCAGCTGCGCGACGGCATGGAAACCGGCGAGGCACCCAACCCCATGCTCCTGCGCCCCCTGACCGACCGCTTCATCGTCGAGTTCCAGGTAGACCCGGCGGTTACCCACATCGGCCTGCCCGAGCACCTGCGCGACCGCCTGCCGACCCTCCAACTCCGTGAAGACGTCGCCTGACGGCCAGCAGCCGGCTCCGCCCAAAGAAAAACAGCGCCCACGGTGATTGGGCGCTGTTTTTTTGGGTGCATATGGAAACTGCGGGGGCTTAGGCCCAATTCCTTGGCCTCAAAGCCCCTGCTCGGCCTTCAGGCGTTCGAGTTGGCTGGCCAATCGGTCGTTGAGGACGGAAATGTCACCGCCGGCCTGCTGAATGACGGAGTTGTATTCCTGGCGGTAGGTGATCGCCATCGACACGCCTTCGACAATCAGGTCGACCACCTTGTAGGTGTCGCCGCGTTCGCGCAGGCGCCACCGGACATGAATGGGCTGCTGCCCGCCGGCCTGCTCCACCCGGCTATCGACAAAAGCGCCGCTTTCGCCGTCGCGGGTCGCCTGGCCGATGACCAGATCCTGGCCGTCGTAGTCACCGAAGCGGCGCGCCCAAGTGAAGACGTTGGCCTCCTGGAACAGCTTCAGAAAACGCTCCTGCTGCTCCGGGGACGCGACACGCCAGTTGTGACCGAGCACGAAGCGGCCAATCGACGGCACATCGAAATAGGTCGTGAACAGATCACGAAAGCGGTCGATCTTTTCGGCTTGCGGCAGTTCGGCGCCGACCACTTCGGAAATGCCGACCTCGGCGACCGTCTCAACAACCTGCCGCGCCTTGTCGAGGCCCTGGGCTTGCGCCGGGCCTGAAACCATCACGCCGAGCGCCAGGATGGCGCCAGCACATGCGACGGCAGCGGAACGTCGGGAAAACAGGCGGTTCAGGCCACGCATCAAACATATCCAGACATGGTTACAGCAAGGAAGGAACGGTCGGGCGGCCAGTCTGTATGCAGGGCCGCCCGACTTTACTGGTCGTCAGGCCTTACTTGGCGTCCGGCCCTACTTGGCGTCCGGGAAGTCGAACGCGCTGCCTTCGACAGCCGGGCCGCTGGTCGAGGACGAAGCCCCACCACTACCCTGGTTGGCGATGGCCGCCGCGCGCAACTGCCGATACATGGACCGATAACCGGCGTAAGTGTCCAGGGAAGTACGCTCGACCTCATCCAGCGGATCGATCAGCGACTCGCGGAGATCAACGACGGTCAGGCCGGTGCGGTTGTAGTTGACGGTGTCGGCCCACGACGGGTCGTGTGCGGCGGTGTACATGCGCAGCGGATCGAAGAAGGTATCGACCACAAAGCCCACGGTATCCCGGACGTTCGACGGGCCAAGCAGCGGCAGCACGATGTACGGCCCGCCGCCCAGACCGGCCACGGCCAGGGTCTGGCCGAAGTCCTCGTCATGGTAGGCGAAGCCGGCGTCCGCAGCCACGTCGGCAATGCCGCCCATGCCGATGCCGGTGTTGATGACGATGCGCATGGCCGTGGTGCCGGCCCGCTCCAGGTCGCCCTGCAACAGGTCGTTGGCCAGAATAATCGGGCTCTTGAGGTTGCGCAGGAACGACCGCACGATCATACGCAGGTTGCCCGGCACGTAATCACGGTAGCCGATGGCGACCGGGCGCAGAACCGCCTTGTCGAGGATCTGGTTGAAGGTGTGGACGCCACGGTTGAGCGGCTCCAGCGGGTCGTTCTGGGCTTCCCAGGCCTGGGTGGCCGGCGCCCCGTCCTGCTGCGGAGCGGTTGCGCAGGCCGACAGCGCCAGAGCGCCGAAAGCAATCACGACGGTGCGCGCGGACGCGGCGGTTGGGAGCTTCAAGATCATTTCCCGGCTAATTCCTTAAGTAATCACGCCCTGCCCCGCGCCGGTTCATCGGTCGGAGTTGGATGCAATATCCCTATCATAGCGCGCAGCGCAACTCCATACGCCTCCCGGACCCAAGTGCGGCCAGAAGACACCACTGTTGCACAAATGACGCACGACCTGCATTCGAATGCCGCGCCAAAGCGGTAGGAAACGGATTCCGGGGCAACAAACCTGTTGATATAAACTTATCTTTATATGTACAAGAGACCCATGACAAACGAATCACCCCTCACTCCACCCTCCCTCGACCAGGTTCTGGCCGGCTTGCGTGCCGCCGGCGAGGATACCCGGCTGCGACTCCTCGCCCTGTGCGCGCGCGGTGACCTGACGGTCAGCGACCTTGTGCGCATCCTCGGCCAGAGCCAGCCGCGCATCTCGCGCCATCTCAAGGTCCTGTGCGAGTCCGGCCTGCTCGAACGCCTGCGCGAAGGAAGCTGGGTGTTCTATCGCGTCGCCCTGGACGGTCCCGGCGCGGTGGTGGCCCGGCGCGTCCTCGGCCTGCTGCCCGACAGCGACGCCATCCTGTCCCTCGACCGCCAGCGACTGGCTGCCGTGCAGAGCGAGCGGGCCGAAAGCGCGGCCGGCTACTTCGCCGAAAACGCCGCGCATTGGGATGCCATCCGGTCCCTGCACGTTGACGAGGCCGAGGTCGAGGCCCTGCTGCTCAAGCGCCTGGGCGACCGGCCGCTGGGCGATCTGGTCGATGTCGGCACCGGCACCGGGCGCATCCTCACCCTGCTCGCCCCCAAGGCCAGCCGCGCGCTCGGCGTGGACCAGTCGCGCGAAATGCTGGGCATCGCCCGCGCCGCGCTGGAGCATGCCGGA
>LAEA01000122.1 GCA_000961745.1 Rhodospirillaceae bacterium BRH_c57
AACAGGGCGAGCCCGTAGCGACGGCGCCCGCCCCCGCTGCCGTCCCGTCCCCGCGCGAGGCGTCGTCCACCGCGCCACAGTCTGCCCCCTCTGCCCCTCCGGCTACCCCCCCGCCGGTCGCCCCGTCCGGTGGACAGCGCCTGCAATACGGCGAACTGGAAGGCTGAGGAGCCGCCCCACGCGGCCCGCAGACAAGAAAAAGGCCCGCGCTTGAAGCACGGGCCTTTTTCATTTGCTCCGCCTAAGGGGGCGGAGGATGGGGCGAGTAGACGGGTTCGAACCGACGACCTCCTGGACCACAACCAGGCGCTCTAACCAACTGAGCTATACCCGCCACCGGGGGCCTCACCCTGCGGCGAGGTCGCGTTTCTACCCCTGCCGGAAGGGTCCCGTCAAGAAGAATTCAGACCCTGTTTTCAGGATGGGCCGCATTGCCCCGTTCCAGGCGCGCAACAGCCTCGTTTCCCTTGCCGGCAAGGGAAACGAGGCGGTCGATCTGGGCGTCGAGTTTGGGCAGCGCGTCGCGCCGGTAGCGCGACACTTCCTCGATGGCGCCCAGCACGTCGGCGAAGGCCTCTTCGAGCTTGCCCATGTCCAGCACGGTGGACGCCGCGCGGTTCTGGATCTCGACTCCCTGGCTGCGCAGGGCCTTGGCGGTGCCGGCGATCATCTCGGACGTGGTGGTGTTGATGGCCTCCACCCGGTCAAGCACCAGCCGCTGGTTGGCCAGCGCCAGGGCCACCGTCACCGCCACGTTCAGCGCCGACACGGTGACGTTGATGGCGCGGTCCACGCCGCGGACAAGCTCGCGGTTGTTGCGGATGACCACTTCCAGGGCCAGCACGCCCTGCTGGCTGACCGCCAGTTGCTGTTGCAGGTCAACGATGCGCTGGCGCAGGGGGAAGACCAGTTCCTCCTCGATAAAGGCCCGGTGCGGGTCGTCCACGGCCAGCCCCTCGGCCGCCGTGATGAGCCGGTTGTCGATCATCCGGCCGAGGTCGATCTGGCGACGCAGGCGCCCCAGCACCTGACGCAGGGCGTCCTGGTCGTCGGCCAGGGTCAGGTTGTCGCGCCGCAGCATGTCGCGCCCGGCCTGGAGGTCCTTGAGGATGGCGTCCAGCGCCTCCTGGGCGGTCTCGAACTTGTGGAAATAGCGTTGCAGCCCGTTGCCAACACCGGGAATAAACGACAGCACCCGGCTCAACGCCCCGCCCTTCAGGTTCTGGCGGTTGGGGTCGAGGTCAACCATGCGGCCGCGCAGGTCGATCAGCGCCTTGGCCACCGGCCCGCCCTCGTCGCCCTGGTGGGCCAGGGTGCGGATGGAGCCCTGAAGCATGGAACTGCGATAGGCCGCCTGCTTCTGGATTTCCACCCCCATGCCGTCCACCGCCTCGCGCTGGCGATGGGCGCCGCCGGCCGGCGCGGCCGTGGGTTCGTTGGTCAGCACCTCCTGCACGAAGGCCTCGGCCATGGCCGCCAGTTCGGGATCCTCGGGCGGGGCTTCAGGTTGGGCCGGCGCCTCGTTGATCTCGGCGGCGATGTCGTCCACGGGCAGGGACAGGCTGAGACCTGCCGTTTTGGGCGACGCCTTGGTGTCGGTCATGGACTGCTACTCCTTGAGGGCGGCATTGCGGCCGTACATGTCGGCCTTATCGATGAAGCGGCGCAGATCCTGAAGCGCCGTGTCGGCCTCCACCGAAGCCTGGGCCTGTTCGGTTTCAACCCGCGCCACGGCCACGGCGGCGTCATCCAGGGCGGTCAGGGCGGCTTCGTTGCGCGATGCCAGATCGCGCACCCGGCGTTCGGTGTCGTCCACCAGATCGAGACGGCGGCGCAGGGCCTCGCGCTCCTCGGCACCCAGGCGGGGTCCATCGCGCTCCAGGCGGCGGCGCACAAAGGCGGCGTCCACCCCGGCCACGCCACGGGCCAGCGACGCCATGCCCGACAGGTTATCGACGGCGCCCAGGGCCACTTCAGCGACCAGCCCGCGCGACCGCTCAAAGGTCAATTCGCGGGCGTCGAACTTGCCGCGCAGCACGTCGAGGACATGGGCATAGCGGGCATACAGGCGGTCGGCCTGAACCGCCAGATCGGGCCGCCGCGCCTCCAGCAGGCGGCGCTTGCCCTCGCACAGGGCCAGAACAACGTCGTCGGCATCAACCGGGGGATTGGCCGGGTCGAGGTCGATCACCCCGGCCTCGCGCTGTTCGCGCTCCAACGTGGCACGAGCGGCCTTCTCGGCCGCCAGACGGTGGCGAGTCTCGCGGTCGGCCTTGCGGCCGATCAGCCAGTTACGGACGCGGCGCTCCACCGGAACCTCGACGGCAATGGCCGCCAGACCGGCCAGCCAGCCGATCAGGCTGGGGCTCCACATTCCGCCGGGCAGCGAGGTCAGCCACAGCACGAAGGCCAGAAACGGCACCAGGAACCAGTACCGCACCATGACCTGCCAGCGGCGCGGCGGATCGGTCGGCACGGCAAGGCGCGGCTCGACCATTCCCAGGATGAACCACGGGAAACAGGACAGGAACAGTCCGTAACTGAAGCCTTCCAGAAAGTCGAAGAACATAAGCCGCCGTTTCCCGCATCAAAGTCCAGCCGCTCTACACATAGGGACCGCTCTTCCAATAGGAAAGACGAGTCGCGGTTGGCACTATCCCCCGAAATAACGCTCCAGGCGGGCCAAGGCCTCGGCGATGGCCTCGTCGGTCTTGGCAAAGCAAAAGCGAATGGTCTGCGACGGACGCGCCAGCCCCGGCCGGTCCTGATAAAACGCCGACAGCGGCACGGCGGCCACCCCGGCCTCGGTGGTCAGGCGGCGGCAGAACGCGGCGTCATCCTCGTTCACCCCCAGGGGCGAGACATCAACGCTCAGGAAATAGGTGCCAGCGGCAGTCAGCGGCGCGAAGCCAATCGTCCGCAGCCCATCGGCCAGCCGGTCGCGCCGCCCCTCCAGGATGCCGGGCAGGCTGCGCACATAGTCGTCGCGGTTTGTCAGGCCCCAGGCAAAGCCCGCCTGCTGGCTGATCGGCGTGGTGAAGTTCAGGAACTGGTGGGCCTTGGCCACCGCCCCCATCAGGGCAGGCCCGGCGATGATGTAGCCAACCTTCCAGTTGGTCAGCGAGAACACCTTGCCGAACGACCCGATGCGCAGGCACCGTTCGCGCATCCCCGGCAGGGTCATCAACGGGATGTGCGGGCGGCCGTCGAAGGTCAGGTGCTCGTACACCTCGTCGCACACCGCATAGGCATCGTGCGCCTCGACCAGCCCGGCGATGAAGTCCAGTTCGTCGCGGGTGAACACCTTGGCGCAGGGATTCTGCGGGGTGTTGAGCAGAATGAGCTTGGTCTTGTCGGAAAACGCCGCCGCCAGTTCCTCACGCGGCAGGGTCCAGTCCGGCGGGTTGAGTCGGACCATGCGCGGGATACCGCCGGCCCGCCGGATGATCGGCAGATAGCTGTCATACAACGGCTCGATCAGCACAACCTCGTCGCCCGGCTCGATCAGGCCGAACAGGCAGGACGCCAGCGCCTCGGTGGCGCCCGAGGTCACCATCACCTCGGCCTGCCAGTCCACGTCCTGGCCCCAATAAGCCTTTTCATGGACGGCGATGGCTTGGCGCAGGACCGGGATGCCCCACATGGACGGATACTGGTGCGGCCCCTCGACCATGGCCCGCGCCGCCGCCGCCATGACGTCGGGCGGCTCCAGCCCCTCGGGCGCGCCCTGGCCCAGGTTGACGGCGCCATGCTCCTGGGCGAGGCGCGACATGACCTCGAAAATGGTCGTGCCATAGGACGACAGCACCGAATTGGCCGGCTTCACGGCATGCTCCTGCTTCCTTTGTGCCTGCTCCAGGCATAGCACAAAGCGTTGGCGGGCGCACAGCCCAGGAACAATGCCCGCATTTTAGCCAAGGTGCGCAAATATAAGGCATCCCTCCGTCTGAGAAATCTCCTCGGGCGTAGCACTTGCGGCAGTTTAATCACATTGCCGATTTGGCACGCTGCGTGATAGAGGAGAGCCGGAAACCAATCACGGTCTGGAACCGCTGCCTGCGGAACCGGGCGGAGAAGGGAAGAGAAACCCGTCGCATGAAGAAGATCGAAGCGATCATCAAGCCGTTCAAGCTCGACGAGGTCAAGGAAGCGCTGCACGAGGTCGGCCTGCAAGGCATCACGGTGACCGAAGCCAAGGGCTTTGGGCGTCAAAAGGGACACACCGAGTTGTATCGCGGCGCCGAGTACGTCGTAGACTTCCTGCCCAAGGTCAAGATCGAACTGGTGCTCGACGACAGCCTGGTCGAACGTGCCGTCGAGGCCATCACCCAGGCGGCCCACACCGGGCGCATCGGCGACGGCAAGATCTTCATCTCCGCGGTTGAGGAAGTCATCCGCATCCGCACCGGCGAACGGGGAACCGACGCCGTCTGACGCTTACCGCCACCCGGACGGCTTTGGCCGCATCCGGCACGCCATCACCACGCCTCCAACGGCCATACAACACGGGAATCAGGGACCATGTCCGACGTCAAAACAGTTCTCGACATGATTAAGGAAAACGACGTCAAGTACGTCGACTTCCGCTTCACCGACCCCAAGGGCAAGTGGCAGCACACCGCCCAGCACGTCTCGACGGTCGATGAAGACCTCCTGACGGAAGGCGTGATGTTCGACGGTTCCTCCATCGCTGGATGGAAGGAAATCAACGAGTCTGACATGATCCTCATGCCCGACCTGTCGACCGCCGTCATGGACCCGTTCACCGCGCAGCCGCAGCTCATCATCTTCTGCGACATCGTGGACCCGGCCACCGGCCAGCCCTACGAGCGTGACCCGCGTTCCATCGCCAAGCGCGCCCTGACCCACATGCAGTCCACCGGCGTCGCCGATACCGCCTACTTCGGGCCGGAAGCCGAGTTCTTCGTGTTCGACGACGTGCGGTATTCCGTCGAGATGAACAAGGTGTCCTTCGAGCTGGACTCCGAGGAAGCCCCGTGGAGCAGCGGCAAGATGCTCGACGAAGGCAACTGGGCCCACCGTCCGAACGTCAAGGGCGGCTACTTCCCGGTTCCCCCGGTCGACAGCGGCACCGACCTGCGCGCCGAAATGGTCTCCGTGATGATGGAAATGGGCCTGCCCATGGAAAAGCATCACCACGAAGTCGCCCCGTCGCAGCATGAACTGGGCGCCAAGTTCGGCACCCTGATGCAGGCCGCCGACTGGATGCAGATCTACAAGTACGTCGTGCACATGGTCGCCCACAGCTACGGCAAGACCGCGACCTTCATGCCCAAGCCCCTGATGGGTGACAACGGGTCGGGCATGCACGTCCACATGTCGCTGTGGAAGGAAGGCAAGCCGCTGTTCGCCGGGTCCGGCTACGCCGACCTGTCCGAGACCGCGCTGTACTACATCGGCGGCGTGATCAAGCACGCGAAGGCCCTGAACGCCTTCACCAACCCGTCGACCAACTCCTACAAGCGCCTGATCCCCGGCTTCGAGGCCCCCGTGCTGCTGGCCTATTCGGCCCGCAACCGTTCCGCCTCCTGCCGTATCCCGTATGTCGCCAGCCCCAAGGGCAAGCGCGTCGAAGTCCGCTTCCCGGACTCGACCGCCAACCCCTACCTCGCCTTCTCCGCCATGATGATGGCGGGCCTCGACGGCATCGAGAACAAGATCCACCCCGGCGATCCGATGGACAAGAACCTGTACGACCTGCCGGCCGAAGAGCTGGCCGGCGTGCCGACCGTCTGCGCCTCGCTGCGTGAAGCCCTGGAAAGCCTGCGGGCCGACTGTGACTTCCTCAAGAAGGGCGACGTGTTCACCCAGGACATGATCGACGGCTACATCGCGCTGAAGTGGGAAGAAGTGTACAACTTCGAACACTGCCCGCACCCGGTTGAATATAAAATGTACTACTCCTGCTGATACGAACTGCCCCGCAGTTTCGCTTCAGACGACCCCCGCCGGGCAACCGGCGGGGGTTTTTCTTTTGCCGACAGCCTAAAAAGCCCACACCCCACAAACAAAACGCCCGCGCCGGCACGGGGAGAAGGTCCCAGGCCGGTCGCGGGCGGAATGCGACAGCGGCCGGCGGGTTGCCCCGCCGGCGCGGCAGTCTTACTCGTAAACGGCGGTGGTGGCGCCGGTGTTGCTGTTGTAGTGCAGGGTGATCTTGCTCACCGAACACAGGTCGAAGCCGGTCCAGACGGCCTCTTCCTTGTCGTTGTAGATCGCCTTGAGGTCGAACTTGCAGCCACGAGTGCCGCCGGAGAACTCGATGTCCACGGCTTCGCCATCGGCCAGGGCGTCCTGCCCCATAACGTCATCTTCCCAATCGTTACTGTTGGACGACGCAACGTACACATAGTCAATCTGGTACCCGGTGGCGTTGACCAGGGTAAAATCCTGTTCACCGGCAACGGCGACAGAAGCCCACAACATACCCGCGCCGACAAGCAGCGCCTTCCCCAAAGACTTCATGATTACGGATACCCCAAGCGGCGGCACAATGCCAACCGACCCAAAAAATCCTATAACGCGATTATGGCCCGAAAAAGGCCCTATTTACGCTAAAATAAAAATTATTCCGTTGCATTTCATCAGCACACATATGTGGGGCCACCAGTGTCTCCGGCCAGACACACGTCCCAAAGAACCCGCACTGGGCCGCTTGCTTTTGCCGCCCGGCCATCCCACTTCGGAAGGGATGACCCTTTTGCGTCCGGGATTTTTTGGTGCAGCCCATCCCCTTGAAGCGTTGATCAGAAGGCAGCGGTCGTTTTGCCGTGCCGATGGTGGATGGATGACGCAAGCGGATGTGAAGGTCGGGATACAGGCCCGAGCGGGATAACACCCGCAGCCTGATCCACTGTTCTTGAACGACAAAGCAGCAGGGGTTTCCTGGCGCGTGCCGCCGCGAACGCTAACACGCCCGATCCCCGTCCACGGAGGGCTCATGGTTCTTGTCGATGACTTCCTGACATCTTTCGCCAAAACATATGACAGTCGTCGCGAAACCGAGATGTCATTAGCCGAGTACCTGGACCTGTGTCGAAACGACCCAGTGGCCTATGCCAGCGCGGCCGAACGTATCCTGACCGCCATTGGCGAGCCACAGACCATCGACACATCCAAGGATGACCCGCGGCTTGGCCGCATCTTCATGAATCGGACCATCAAGGTCTACCCGGCGTTCGCCGACGACTTCTTCGGCATGGAGGAGACCATCGAGCGCATCGTCGGCTTCTTCCGCCACGCCGCGCAAGGCCTGGAGGAGCGCAAGCAGATCCTCTACCTGCTCGGTCCTGTCGGCGGCGGCAAATCGTCGCTGGCCGAAAAGCTCAAGGCCTTGATGGAGGTCCACCCGATCTACGTCCTCAAGGCCGGGGACGAGATCAGCCCGGTGTTCGAAAGCCCGCTCGGCCTGTTCGAACCCGACACCATGGGCGCCGCGCTGGAGGAACGCTACGGCATCCCGCGCCGCCGCCTGACCGGCCCCATGAGCCCGTGGTGCATCAAGCGCCTGGACGAATTCGGCGGCGATATCAGCAAGTTCACCGTGGTCCGCATGTACCCCTCAAGGCTGCGCCAAATTGCCCTGGCCAAGACCGAACCGGGCGACGACAACAACCAGGACGTCTCGGCCCTGGTCGGCAAGGTGGACATCCGGCGCCTGGAACTGCACGCCCAGAACGACCCCGACGCCTACAGCTACTCGGGCGGCCTGAACCGGGCCAACCAGGGGCTGCTGGAATTCGTCGAGATGTTCAAGGCGCCCATCAAGATGCTCCACCCCCTGCTGACCGCCACGCAGGAACGCAACTACGTGGGCACGGAAAACATCGGGGCCATCCCGTTCTCGGGCATCGTCATGGCCCACTCCAACGAGGCCGAATGGCGGACCTTCAAGAACAACAAGAACAACGAAGCCTTCATCGACCGCATCTACGTCATCAAGGTTCCCTACTGCTTGCGCGCCACCGAGGAACAGAAGATCTACGGCAAGCTGATCCAGACGTCGGAACTGTCGGCCGCCCCGTGCGCCCCGGCCACCCTGGAGATGCTGGCCCGGTTCTCGGTCCTGTCGCGGCTGCGCGAGCACGAGAACTCCAACCTGTTCGCCAAGATGCGGGTCTATGACGGCGAGAGCCTCAAGGAGGTCGATCCCAAGGCCAAGACGCTTCAGGAATACCGCGACGCCGCCGGCGTGGACGAAGGCATGAACGGGGTATCCACCCGGTTCGCCTTCAAGGTCCTGGCCGCCACCTTCAACCACGATACCATCGAAGTGGCCGCCGACCCGGTGCACCTGATGTATGTGCTGGAAAACGCCATCCGTCAGGAACAACTGCCCGAGGAAACCGAGAACCGCTACATCGAGTTCATCAAGGGTGAACTGGGGCCGCGCTACGCCGAATTCATCGGCCACGAAATCCAGAAGGCCTACCTGGAAAGCTACCACGACTACGGCCAGAACCTGTTTGACCGCTATGTCGAATACGCCGACGCCTGGGTCGAGGATCTGGACTTCAAGGACAGCGATACCGGACAACTTCTTGATCGTGGATTGATCGACCAGGAACTCAGCAAGATCGAAAAGCCGGCCGGCATCGCCAACCCCAAGGACTTCCGCAACGAGATCGTGAAGTTCACCTTGCGCTCACGGGCGGCCAACGGCGGGCGCAACCCGTCCTGGTCAAGTTACGAAAAGATCCGCGAGGTGATCGAACGCCGCATGTTCAGCCAAGCCGAGGAACTGCTGCCGGTCATCAGCTTCGGGTCAAAAAAGGACAGCGACACCGAGAAGAAACACGCAGACTTCGTAGAGCGCATGATCGCCCGCGGCTACACAGAGCGCCAGGTGCGCAGGCTGGTGGAGTGGTACATGCGGGTCAAGCAGGCTGGGTGACCGGCGGGGGGCCTTTCCATGCACATCATAGACCGGCGGCTCAATCCCAAGGGCAAGAGCCTGACAAACCGCCAAAGGTTCCTGCGCCGGGTCAAGGCGCAGGTCCGTCAGGCGGTGCGCGAAAGTTCTGCCCAGCGCGGGGTCCAGGACCTGGAAAAGGGCGGCGAACTGTCCATCCCCCGCGAGGGGATGCGCGAGCCGTCGTTCCGGCGGTCGTCCAGCACCGGCATCCGGTCGGGCGTGCTGCCCGGCAACAAGGACTTCGTCGAAGGTGACACCATCCCCCGGCCGTCCGGCGGCGGCGGGCGGGGCAACGAGGGCAGCCCGGACGGCGGCGGCGAGGACGACTTTCGCTTCGTGCTGTCGCGCGACGAATTCATCGACCTGTTCCTGGAAGACCTGGAACTGCCCGACATGATAAAACAGCGCACGGCGGCCAGCGACCAGATGGTACCGTTGCGGGCCGGCTACTCGGTGTCGGGGTCGCCGGCCAACCTGGCGCTGACCCGCACCATGCGCAACAGCATGGCCCGCCGCCTGGCCCTGAAGCGCCCCAAGAGCGCCGAAATCCGCAGCCTGTACGAGGAAATCGAGGCCCTGGAGCGCACCGGCCGCGATCCCCAGCGCCTGACCGCCTTGCGTGCCACCCTGGCCGACAAGCTGCGCATGAGCCGCCAAATCCCCTACATCGACCCGCTGGACGTTCGCTATCGGCGGTTCCAGCAGGTGCCCAAGCCGGTGGCCCAAGCGGTTATGTTCTGTCTGATGGACGTGTCCGGGTCGATGAGCGAGTCCATGAAGGACCTCGCCAAGCGGTTCTTCATGCTGCTGCACGTGTTCCTGAAGCGGCGTTACGAACGGGTCGAAGTGGTGTTCATCCGCCACACCCACATTGCCCAGGAAGTCGATGAGGACACCTTCTTTCACGACCCGCAGACCGGCGGCACTGTTGTCTCGACGGCGCTGGACGAGATGCTCAAGGTGGTCCGCGCGCGGTTCCCGGCCGGGGACTGGAACATCTACTGCGCCCAGGCCTCGGACGGCGACAACACCACCAGCGACAACCGCCGCGCTGCCCAGCTTCTGGCCGATACCATCCTGCCGCTGTGCCAGTACTACGCCTACATCGAGGTTGGCCGCAGCGACGGGGGACCGGAGCCCTTCGGCCTGGGGTCGCGGGATCGCGAAAGCGACCTGTGGCGCACCTACCGTACCATTGCCGACCAGGGCGGCCCCATGGTCATGCGCCAAGTCCGCCACCGCCGCGAAATCTTTCCGGTGTTCCGCGAGTTGTTCCGCCGCGCCAGCGAAGGGAGCCCCACGCCATGACGCTGACGACCGACGACCGGCTGCTCTATGCGGGCGCCGACTGGAACTTCGACACGATCCAGCGGGTCCACGACGCGATCGAGCGCATCGCGGTCGACGACATGGGCCTGGACGTCTACCCCAACCGCATCGAGGTCATCACCGCCGAGCAGATGCTCGACGCCTACGCCTCCAACGGGATGCCGCTGTACTACAAGCATTGGTCGTTCGGGAAACACTTCGTCCAGCACGAAATGATGTACCGCAAGGGCATGCGCGGGCTGGCCTATGAGATCGTCATCAACTCCAACCCCTGCATCAGCTACATCATGGAGGAAAACTCCACCACCATGCAGGCGCTGGTGATCGCCCACGCCGGGTTCGGCCACAACCACTTCTTCAAGAACAACTATCTGTTCCGCCAGTGGACCGACGCCGATGCCATCCTGGGCTACCTCGATTTCGCCCAGAAATACATCGCCGACTGCGAGGAAAAGCACGGCCACCGCGCCGTTGAACGCGTTTTGGATGCCGCCCATGCCCTGCGCACCCACGGCATCTTCCGCTATCCACGCACCAAGGTCGCCGACCTCAGGTCCGAGGAACAGCGCGAGCGCGAGCGCCACGCCAACCAGGAACGCATCTTCAACGACCTGTGGCGCACCGTGCCGGGTGGCGACGTGCAGCTCAGCAGCCCAAGTTCAGCCGACCGCCGCCGGGCGCTGTTGCAGTTGCCGCAGGAAAACATCCTGTATTTCCTGGAAAAAACCGCGCCGCGTCTGGCCGGATGGCAGCGCGAACTGTTGCGCATCGTCCGCCAGATCGCCCAGTACTTCTATCCGCAGATGCAGACCAAGGTGATGAACGAGGGCTGCGCCACCTATTGCCACCACCGTATCATGCGCCGCCTGCACGACGACGGCCTCATCAGCGACGGGGCGTGGATGGAGGTCATGCACTCCCACACCAACGTGATCTTCCAGCCGGAGTTTGATGATCCGCGCTACAGCGGCCTCAATCCCTACGCCCTGGGGTTTGCGATCATGGAGGACATTGAACGCATCTGCCTTCAGCCGACCGACGAGGACCGCGCCTGGTTCCCCGACATCGCCGGGCGCAACGACCACATGGCGGTGCTGCGCGACGTGTGGGCCAACTACCGCGACGAAAGCTTCATCCTGCAGTTCCTCAGCCCCAAGGTGATGCGCGACTTCCGCCTGTTCCACATCATCGACGACGCCGCCCAACCGCGCATCCGCGTGGACGCCATCCACGACGAGCGCGGATACCGCCGCCTGCGCCGCGCCCTGGCCCGCCAGTACGACGTGGCTTGGCTCGACCCCGACATCCAGGTGATCGACGTGGACCTGGACGGCGACCGCCGCCTGCGCCTGCAACACCGCGTTCTCGACAGCATCACGCTGGAGGAAGGCGACGCGCAACGCGTCCTCGGCCACCTCGCCGACCTATGGGGCTACGACGTCATGCTGGAGGAAATCTCGGCCGAAAACGGCGGCAAGCTGAAGGAACACACGGCGAGCCCGAGGCACCGGGTGATTTAGGAAAAGGGGAAACACCGAGGACACCTTCAACCACCCGGAGTTAATGGGTGCTCTGTGCCTCGGTGCCCTCTGTGTTAAATCCCTTTCCTCGTCGCAGCAATTTCGGCCGCCTGGGCGGTCTGGCTCATCCAGGCATCCACCTGTTCGACCTGTTCGCCAAGGCGCGCGATCACGGCGGCCAGGGCGGCCAGCGTCTCGATGGCTTGGCCGCCTGACGCGCCCACGGCAACCAGGACGTCGTCTCCCAGGCGGGTGTCCAACGCGGCCAGACGGCGCCCGACCTCGTCGAGGGGCCGCGACCATGCCCCGGCGTCGGCCAGGAATCCCCGGCACATCCCGACCGCTTCGGGTTCACCGGCCCGCATGGACTGCAAGCACACGTCCCCCTGCCCGGTCAGCTTTTCACCCAGCAAGGTCACCCGGACGATGTCGCGTTCCAGGCTGTGGTAGGCAACCGGAGGGGCGTCTTCGGGCGACAGCGTCACCATGGTGACGGTCAGGGCGAGGAGTCCCACGGCGGCCCCAAGCACGGCGCGAATCATGACGGCTCCTTTGGAAAGGCTGGGGTGGGATGGACGACCCGACCATGATCGGGTGCCCTGCCCGCCTCGTCCACGGCGCGCCCGGCCTAATCCACAGGCGGTATACCAAAGCAATCGGTTGAACCGATTGCTTTGGAGTCTTTACGAAGCCCTCAAACGCCGGGCGCGCACTCCGTGCGCTTGGCTCACGCGGCAGGGGCCGCGCGCCGCAGTCGCGGGGTAGGGGAGCCCTGCTTCGAGGACATCCGAAGCTTCACCCGATTGCCCAATCCCACCCCGCCGGGGGGTTGCGGCAGGTTGGGCCGGCGGGGTATGCCGGAGGATGGATCATGACGCGAGGACAAACCATGGCGAACGACACGACCGGCACAGCAACTGGCGAAGCCACTGGTTCTGGCCACACCCCGACCCAGGCCAGCGCCGCTGCGGTGGAGCGCGGCATCGAGGCCTTGCGCGTCGGCCGGCTTGAAGACGCCCGCACCGCCCTGGAGGACGCCCTGCGCCACGACCCGCGCCAGGCCGACGCCATGCACCTGCTGGGTCTGGTGTCGCATCACCTGGGCGACGG
>LAEA01000184.1 GCA_000961745.1 Rhodospirillaceae bacterium BRH_c57
ACGGTGATGGCGGCGCGCTCCGAGGCCGTGGCGGGGGTCGTGACAGACGCCCTGCACGTCGCCGACCGGTCGGTCATCAACACCGGCGCGGCCGTCGGCCTGCGCGTGTCGCAAATAAAAGTGGACGGCCGCGCCAACACGCGGGGCGAGGACATCCTGGGCGCCATCGGCATGGCCTGGGGTCAGCCGCTGCTGGCCTTCGACCCGACCGCTGCCCGCGCACGCCTGGAAAGCCTGCCGTGGGTTCGGCAAGCCACCGTGGAGCGCCGCCTGCCGTCCACCATCTTCGTGCACCTGATCGAACGCACCCCCATCGCCGTGTGGCAGACCGCGGACGAGACATTCGCCCTGGTCGATGCCGATGGCGTGGCCATGGACGTCAATATTTCGGCATTCCCCGGCCTGCCGGTGATTGCCGGCGACGGCGCGCCCGAGGCCGCCGCCGACCTGTTCACCATGCTGTCGGCCGAACCCGACCTGAACGGCCGGGTCAAGGCCGCCGTGCGGGTTGGCAAACGGCGCTGGAATGTATGGCTGGACGCCATCGGCCCCGGCGGCATAGACATTCGCCTCCCGGAGTCCGGCGTGGTCGAGGCGCTGGCCCGGCTGACCGCGCTGGACCGCACCGAAGGACTGTTACGCCGTGACCTGGCGATGATCGACCTACGCCTGCCCGATCGCCTGATCGTGCGGGTGACCGAGACGG
The DNA here is from genome assembly GCA_000961745.1 of Rhodospirillaceae bacterium BRH_c57. GTDB lineage: Bacteria > Pseudomonadota > Alphaproteobacteria > Rhodospirillales > Rhodospirillaceae > Cauispirillum. The sequence goes on from LAEA01000184.1 coordinate 707, forward strand.
CGGACACGCCGGCCGTCGGGGCAAGCCAGCGGCGCACGCCGCAAGCCCTGCCCCTGCGCGGCCCGGCCCAGGACGCCTAGGCCGAGTAAACCGAATAAGACGCGTTAGAGGAAAGGATACAAACGGCCGTGGCCAAGAGCAGGCAAAAGAGCGGGGTTATCGCGGCGCTGGATGTGGGCACCTCAAAGGTGGCCTGCTTCATCGCCGTGCCTGAAACCGACGGCACCCTTCGGGTCGTCGGCGTCGGGCACCACCGCTCGCGTGGGATGCGCAACGGGCAGGTCGCCAACATGGCCGACCTGGAAGCCTCCGTGCGCTCCGCGGTCGATGCCGCCGAACAGATGGCCGGTCAGCGGGTGGACAGTGTGCTGCTGTCCATCACCGGCGGCTCTCTGGCCAGCCAGAACGTCGAAACCCAGGTCCCCGTCCACGGCCACCCGGTGCGCGACGTGGACGTGCGCCGCATCCTCGACCAGGGCCGCACCATCGCCGCCCGGCAGGAGCGCGAGATCCTGCACTGCATGCCGACCACCTATTCCATCGACGGCGGCGACGGCATCCTCGACCCGCGCGGCATGTTCGGCGAGATGCTGGGCGTGCGCATCCACATGGTGTCGGCTTCGACCGGGCCGCTGCGCAACCTTGCCACCGTCATCGACCGCTGCCACCTGGACGTCGAGACGCGGGTGGCCAGTCCCTATGCCTCGGCCCTGGCCTGCACCGTGGACGACGAGAAGGAAATGGGCGTGACGGTGCTCGACATGGGCGGCGGCACGACCTCCATCTCGGTGTTCGTGGACGGCCACCCGATGTTCGCCGACATCGTGCCGGTCGGCGGCAACCACGTCACCAACGACCTCGCCAAAGGGCTGTCCACCCCGGCCGCCCACGCCGAGCGCCTCAAGACCGTGTGGGGCACCGTTCTGCCGACGCCGTCCGATGCGCGCGAACTGCTCAAGGTGCCGCTGGTCGGCGAGGAAGAGGACACCGAAAGCCACGAGGTCCCGCGCGCCGAGATCGTGCGCATGATCCGTCCCCGGATCGAGGAGACCCTGGAAATGGTCCGTGCCCGCCTAGGCCAGGCCGGAATGCTCAACGCCGCCGGCCGCCGGGTCGTGCTGACCGGCGGGGCCAGCCAGTTGCAGGGCCTGCGCGAGATGGCGGAACTCATCCTCGACAAGCAGGTTCGCCTGGGCCGGCCGCGCCGCCTCAAAGGCCTGCCCGAAAGCGCCAGCGGCCCGGCGTTCGCCACCTGCGCCGGCCTGCTGCGCTACGCCATTCAGGATCACATCGCCCACACCGCCCACGGTGCCCGTCAGGCGCTGGTGCCGAGTGACGAAGGCGACGATGAAGACATCACCTCGAAGCCGGCCGGTCCCATGGGCCGCATGGTTTCCTGGCTGCGGGAGAACTTCTGATGCGCAGGATCCCCTCGCAGGCAATCACTCACCTGCTTCATTCCCCCAACCCCCCAAGGTACTTCCCCCCAAGACTATCCCCCCCAACACCACCGGGCGAAAGAGCCACCCCAAGCGGCCACGCTCCAACAAAAGCAACGACACCCACCCCCAATAAGGTCGCTCTACCGGCCAACCCCGAAGCGGTAAATCGGAGGCACGAGATTATGATTAACCTCAGCGTTCCCAACGAACTCGACCCGTCCATGAAACCTTGCATCACCGTCATCGGCGTCGGTGGCGCCGGCGGCAACGCCGTCAACAACATGATCGCCGACAATCTCCAGGGCGTCATTTTCATGGTCGCCAACACGGACGCGCAGGCGCTGTCGCTGGCGCGCACCGACCGCCGTATCCAGCTTGGCGCCGACACCACCCAGGGCCTGGGCGCAGGCGCCCGTCCCGAGGTCGGCCGCGCCGCAGCCGAGGAAACCTTTGAAGCCGTGGCCGAGCAGCTCAAGGGCTCGAACATGGTGTTCATCACCGCCGGCATGGGCGGCGGCACCGGCACCGGAGCCGCCCCGGTCATCGCCCGCGTGGCGCGCGAGATGGGCATCCTGACCGTCGGCGTCGTTACGAAGCCGTTCCAGTTCGAGGGCGCCCACCGCATGCGCCTGGCCGAAAGCGGCATCGAGGAACTCAGCCAGTACGTTGACACGCTCATTATCATCCCGAACCAGAACCTGTTCCGGGTGGCGAACGAAAAAACCACGTTCGCAGATGCGTTCAAGATGGCCGATGACGTGCTGAATGCCGGCGTCCGGTCGATCACCGACCTGATGATCATGCCCGGCCTGATCAACCTGGACTTCGCCGACGTTCGCACGGTGATGTCGGACATGGGCCGCGCCATGATGGGCACCGGTCAGGCGTCGGGCGACCGTCGCGCGCTGGACGCCGCCGAGGCGGCCATCGCCAACCCGCTGCTCGAAGACACCTGCATGAAGGGCGCCAAGGGCGTTCTCATCAACATCACCGGCGGCCCGGACGTCACCCTGTTCGAGGTCGATGAGGCGGCCAACCGCATCCGTGACGAGGTCGAAGGCGAAGCCCACATCATCTTCGGGTCGTGCTTCGACCAGGACATGGAAGGCAAGATGCGTGTCTCCGTGGTCGCCACCGGCATTTCCGGCGAAGCCAACGTCATGCCGCGCCCGGCCCAGCATCCCCAGCACGTCACCCACGCCCCGCGCGTGATGCCGGCTGCCGCCCCGGCTCCGGCTCCGGCCCGCACGGCGATGGTTGCCCAGGCTCCGGTCCAGGCGCCGGTCCAGGCTCAGGCTCCCAGCCAGCCGGTGTTCGACGAGGTCCGCGAGGCCGAGGTGGCCCAGCAGGCTCACGCCGCCGCCCACGCCGAAGCGCCGCGCATGACCGGAACCACCGGCCATGCCTATCGCGAGCAGTCCTATGCCTATGGCAGCGGCCCGCAGTCCGAGCCGACCCGTCAGCAGTACGCCGTGGAACAGCCGGCGACCAAGCCCCAGGACAGCTTCATTCCCGCGCCGCCGGTTGGCCGCGAGGGTCAGGTTCTGGGTGAAATGCCGTCGGCACGTCCGGCGTTCTCGGCCCAGCGTACCGAGGCCCGTCCGGCCGCACAGCGCCCGGCGGCCCCGGCCCCGCAGCAACCCGCCGTCCGTGGCGAGCCCAAGCCGACCGGCATCAAGGCCATGTTTTCGCGCCTGAAGCACCAGGCGATGGCCGAGGAAATCCCGGTCGAGGAAAAGCTCGAAACCCATCCGCGCGCGGCCGCCCCGGCGCCGGACCTGACCGCCACCCCGGCCGACCGCCCGCCGCAGAGCCACGACGAAGGGGATGAACTGGAGATCCCGGCGTTCCTCCGCCGGCAGGCCAACTAAACCCTGACCACCATCAGGGACGTCACTGACTGAGATACCGCGACGACACTTGGGGGAATGGACCGGACTCCGCGCCGTCCGTTCCCCCACCTTTCGCCTCCTCCCCCCCTTTTTGCCTGTGCGCACGTTGCCTATACGCACGTCGCCTGTATGAACGTCGTTCATTTGCACGTCGCCTATAGGCATGTCATCTGCATGCACATCGGGCAACGTCTTGAACTGCTTCGGGTTTCCAGACCTTTGCGTAACATTCGGTAACAATGAGTGATTTGAGGCCTTGGGCTGGGCCTGCTATCTCATGACTATCGCACCGCAGCGAAAATCACAGGTCGGGGATAGAGAATGGTATTCGAGGATCACGCCAGCACCACGGACTGTGCGTTCGAGACCGAGCAAGCCGTTCCCGCCCAGCGCGCCAGTTGGTCCTTCCGCTCCGCCCGTCCGGCGGCCGCCAACGCCACGCCCGTACAGAGCCCTCGCCAGACCCTGAAGAATTCCATCTCGTGCACCGGCATCGGACTGCACACCGGTTTCCGCGTTTCCATGACCCTGCATCCGGCGGCACCCGGCAGCGGAGTCGTGTTCCGGCGCAGCGGCCCGCATGGCGTCGCCCTCATTCCGGCCCTGTGGACCCACGTCAAGGACAGCCGCCAGTGCACCGTCGTCGGCAACGATGATGGCGTGACCGTGGCCACCATCGAACACCTGATGGCCGCCGTCTCGGCCATGAACATCGATGACTTGCTGATCGACATCAACGGCCCGGAAGTGCCGGCCATGGACGGCAGCGCCGCGCCCTTCGTGTTCCTGATCGAGTGCGCCGGCGTCACTGCCCATTTGCCCAGCCAGCCGGCTGCCGCACCGCGCACCGCCATCCGCATCCTGGAGACCGTCACGGTCAGCCACAATGGCGCCGAGGCGACCTTGGCCCCGACCTCCGGCAACGGCCTCAACGTGGCGTTCGAGATCGAGTTCGCCGCCGCCGCCATCGGCCGTCAGTCAACCTCGGTCCAGGTCTCCCCGGCCGTGTTCAAGAATCAGGTCAGCCGGGCCCGCACCTTCGGGCTGATCGACGACCTGCCCAAGATGCGCGCCGCCGGCCTTGCCCGTGGCGGGTCGCTGGAAAACGCCGTGGTGGTCAACGGCGCCGACGTCCTCAACGAGGGCGGCCTGCGCTATCCCGACGAGTTCGTGCGCCACAAGGTGCTCGACGCGGTAGGCGACTTGGCCCTGGCCGGGCGCCCGATCATCGGCGCCTATCACGGCACGCGGTCCAGCCACGCCCTCAACACCGCCTTGCTCCAGGCCCTGTTCGCCAAGCCCTCGGCCTGGGTCGCGGTTGATGCGGCGACCGGCCTGCCGCTGGCCGATCAGCCCATGGCGGCCGAGCCCCTGCGCGCCATCGCCTGATGCCCCATTGGTTAACCCCGTTGGCTGGAAGTTGCACCGACCTTCGGGCACCCTGTGCGGGTTCCTCTTGCCGCGCGGCGTTATCGGCGTGATAGTGTGCGCACGGTACGGACTGGATGATGACCTGATCCCGATGATGTTGCGACACGCCTCTCGACCTGCACCGGCCCGCCTCTTGGCGCGCTCCCCGTTCACCGCGCCCGTGGCCATGGCCCTGGGGGCGGCGCTTCTGCTTGGCGCCTGTGCTGGCGAGAAGGAGGACGTGTACGTCGAGCGTCCCGTCGCCGACCTTTACAACAAGGCCGTCGATGATCTGGAGGACGAGAACTACGCCGCCGCAGCCAAGGCGTTTGACGAAGTGGAACGTCAGCACCCCTATTCGACCTGGGCGACCAAGGCGCAGCTCATGGCGGCGTACTCGCACTACGAAAACGAACGCTATGACGACGCCATCATCGCCCTCGACCGCTTCATCCAGTTGCATCCCGGCAACGCGGACGTGCCCTACGCCTATTACCTCAAGGCGCTGAGCTACTACGAACAGATTTCCGACGTGGGCCGCGACCAGAAGATGACCAATCTGGCGACGTCCTCGTTGCAGGACGTGGTGACTCGTTTCCCCGACACCACCTACGCCCGTGACGCCCGCCTGAAGATCGACCTGACGCTCGACCATCTGGCTGGCAAGGAAATGGAAGTCGGGCGCTGGTATCAAAAGCAGAAGCACCACTTGGCGGCCATCAACCGCTTTCGCGTGGTGGTGGACGAGTACCAACAGACCACCCACGTCCCCGAAGCGTTGTATCGTCTGGCCGAGACCTACACGTTGCTGGGCCTGAACGCCGAAGCTGAAAAGGCCGCCTCCGTGCTGGGCTACAACTATCCGGGCAGCGAGTGGTATGAAAACGCCTATGCCCTGGTCGCCAAGGGTGCCACCAATCCCGAAGCCGTGCGCGTCGGTGAAGACGGCAGCGAAGACGGCTGGTTCTCGCGCATGACCCGGTGGTTCTAAGCGGACACCGCAACGGAAGCACGAAAGACGCCTCATGCTGGTGCGCCTGTCCATCCGGGACGTGGTCCTGATCGAACGCCTGGACCTGGCTTTTGCGGCCGGCCTGGGCGTGCTCACCGGCGAAACCGGCGCCGGCAAGTCCATCCTGCTCGACAGCCTGGGCCTCGCGCTCGGCGAACGGGCCGATTCGGGGTTGGTCCGCCACGGCGCCGACCAGCTTTCCGTAACCGCGCAGTTCGACCTGTCCCCGGCCCACCCCTCCCACGCCATCCTGCGCGACCAGGGACTCGACGACGGCGAGGACATGCTGGTCCTGCGCCGCGTGGTGACCCGCGACGGCCGCTCCCGCGCCTTCGTCAACGACCAGCCGGCCAGCGTCGGCCTGTTGCGCCGCCTGGGCGAAACGGTGGTGGAGGTGCATGGCCAGTTCGAGAGCCACGGCCTGATGAACGCCGCCACCCACCGGGGCGTGCTCGACGCCTTCGGGGCGGCCGACAAGGCCCTGACCGCCTGCCGCACCGCCTGGGACACCTTCCGTGCCGCCACCGCCGCCCGCAAGGCGGCCGAGGACGACCTGACCCGCGCGCGGGCCGAGGAAGCCACCCTGCGCCATGCTGAGGAAGAACTCTCCGCCCTGGACCCGCGCCCCGGCGAGGAAGCCGAACTGGCCGAACGCCGCGCCGCCCTGATGAACGGCGAAAAGCTGGCCGAAGGCATGGCCGCCGCCCTGGCCGCCCTTGGGGACCACGGCTCGGTCGAGGCCATGCTGCGCACAGCCCAGCGCCACCTGGACCGCATCGCCGCCATGGCCCCCAGCGTCAGCCCGATCATCGAGGCCCTGGAGCGCGCCGCCATCGAAGCGGCCGAGGCCCACAACCAGCTCGACAAAGCAGCCGCTGACATCGACCTCGACCCGCGCCATCTGGAAGTAACGGAAGAACGCCTGTTCGCCCTGCGCGCCCTGGCCCGCAAGCACGGCGTGGAGGCCGACGCCCTGGCCGACGTGCTGGCCGA
>LAEA01000034.1 GCA_000961745.1 Rhodospirillaceae bacterium BRH_c57
AGCAGCGCGTCGCCATCGCCCGCGCCCTAGCCAACGCGCCGCGCCTGCTGCTGGCCGACGAACCGACCGGCAACCTCGACCCGCACACCTCCGACGGGGTGTTCGTCGAACTGCTGCGGCTGGTCCGCGAGGAAGGTCTGGCGGCTCTGATCGCCACCCACAACCCGGATCTCGCTCGCCGCATGGATCGCACGGTCAGTTTGCGCGATGGCTTGGTGGTGGAACTGGAGCGGGTGTGATGATGGGCTGGTGGAGCGTCGTTCTGGCGGCGGTGGTTCTGGCCGGAGGGCCTGCCACCGCCGCCGACGCGCCCGCCGCATTTTTCGATCACGTTGACGAAGGACCGCGCGACCTCCGCCCGCCGCCGCCGACCCTCGACGCCTTTGACCGGGCGGTTCTTGAGGTGTGTGGCCCGTGGGGCGCCAGGCCCGATCGCGAGGCCTTCGCCGCCCTGGTCGCGACGGAACCCGATCTGGTCGCCGCCGCCGGAAGCCTTAAGGCACTGACCGAGGCGTGGTTTGCGGCCAATGGCTTCGCCCACATCATCTGCGGTGAGCCCGGCCCCGAACGCCTGGGCGGCTTCCACTACCAGGGCCGCTACCTCCAGGCCCAGGCCGAGGGATGGGCGGACGTCAGCCAAGCCTGCGGCATTCAGGAAAAAGACGGCCCCATCCATACCCTCGGCGTCCGCTATCAGGTGCCGCGCGGCGGCAACCGGACCCAGTGCCCCAAGGGATACGTCTACGGCCAGTCCGCCCGCGCCCTGCTATTGTCCGCCACCCAAGCCTGGGTGAAGGCGCGCGGCCGGCACGACGTCTGCCTCGCCCCCGTGGACGGCGCCCGCAAGGGCAAGGCCGTCGTGGTCCTGCGCAAGGGCGCCCTGCGCACCTACTACGGCGACGCGACGCCCAACCTGTCACTGCCGGCGTGCGGGGATTAGGGCGGTTCTATTGATGTGAGCCACGGGCTGCTCTCGTGCCTCTTGGGCTGCCGCCCAAACCCGCTTGGGGCAAGCCCCAAACCCCTTTTTCTTCTTTAAGAAAAAAAGGAGGTCTGGAGTTCACTCCAGGCTGGCGGCAGCCATCCGCGATAGCGGACCAGTCAAATGCAAGCCGCCTCAAAGTCTCCAAATTTACCGCAACGGCGGCGCATAGATCAGGCCACCGTCGCGCCACAGGGCGTTTTCGCCGCGATCCAGGCCCAACTGGCCGAGGTTGCGGGTGAAAATTTCCTCGTAGGACCCAACGGACTCGACAATCCGCCGCGCCCAGGTCGGCTTCAGGCCGAGGGCCGCGCCGAAGTCCGGCTCATCGCCCAGCAGGCGGCGCATTTCGCCGTCTTTCGCAGGGACCGTGGCGACGGAGCCGCTGGTCAGGCCGCGTGCCTCGGCGATCATGGGGACCAACATGGCCCACCGGACGATGGCGAACCACTGGGCGTCTCCGGCGACTACGACCGGACCCAGCGGTTCGCGGGAGATGGTGCCGGGCAGCAGGACCCAGGCATCGGGATCGGCTGTGCGGCGGGATCGCTGGGCGGCCAGTTCGCTGCGGTCGCCCGTCACCACGGCGCAACGGCGCTCTGCGAAGGCGTTGAACTTGTCTTCGCTGGAGGTGGCGGGCATCATCGTCACTCCCGCCCGCCCGGCCAGGAGGTCGGCCAAGGTGCTCTCGCTGGTGGTGCCCTTCTGGACGCACACGGGGCCTTGGATATCAGCCGGGGTGGCGATCCCGGCATCCGCCCACGTCATGAATCCCTGGCCGTCGTAGAAGGTCACGGCCGGGAACGCCACGCCGAGTTCGGTGTCGCGGGTGAAGGTCCAGGTGGTCATGCCGAAGGCGACATCCAGGTCCCCGGTGCGCACGGCATCGAACTTGTGGCGGGTGCTGACGCGTGAGGTGCGAATGGCGTCGGGATCGCCCAGTGCTGCGGCGGCCACCGCACGGCAGAAATCGACATCGAACCCCGTCACCGCGCCGCTCTCGCTGATCCCGCTGAAGCCCGGCGTCATGTCTATGCCACAGCGCACAAAGCCTTGTGCGATCACGCGTTCAAGAATGGTTTTGGATGGTGCCGCCGAAGCGTCCGCAGATCCTGGGCCGGATTGAATCGCCAGAGCCATCGAGATGCCCAGCAATGTTGCAGCCCTGGCCCACATGCTCCATTCTCCCCCGAGAGTTCCAGTATCAGGCACGCTACAGGACAGGGGGCAAGGGAGGCAATGGGGGGCGGTCGACAAAGCGGAGGCAAGGGGCGCCGCCACAGCGTTTTCCGCTACGTGGTCGCGCGCGGCCTGCTCATCATGGCGATCATTTTCGCCCTGGGCACCGCCGGGACCGCCTCGCTGTTCAACCGTGCGTCGGAAGAACAGGAGTTGGCCGAGCGGCATCTTCCGGCCCTGGTCACGGCGTCGCGGTTGTTCACCAATACGACGATGCTTTCGGCCTTGTCGACACGCCTTCTGACGGTCGATACGCGACCGGAAATGCTGACCCTCATGGACCGCATCGCCAGCCGGTCGGCTGCTGTGGCTGCTGAAATCGACGCCTTGGAAAGGCTGGGTCTGGCGCCCGACAAGGCCGAGCGGGCGCGGCAAACCCATCGTGAACTGACGGCTGGGAACGACGCCCTGGCCGGTCTCACGCAGCGGATCATGTCCGTGGACGGGCCTGCGACGGCGGATCGTCTGGAAGACCATCTGCTCCGCCGCGAACGGCTCATCCATCGCCAGGAACTGCTGTCGTCCGAAATGACCACCCTGGTATCGGGCCTGACGCGGGAGACCGAGTTGCAGGTTGTGGCCTTTCAGGAGAACGCCGTCCGCGCGGGCACCATGATGACGATCGCCTTGGCCGGGGGCGGGGTGCTGTCCGTGATTGCGGTGTTTGGCATCTACATCGGGCTGCGCCGCCATGTCCTCGACCGCCTGAGCACCATGACGGACGCGCTACGGGAGTGGCGCCATGGGCGCCAGCCGACCTTCGTGGCCGACACTCGGGGCGACGAGATCAGCGAGATGGCGGTCATCCTCCAGGACCTGATCGGCATCGTGGACCGGCGCACCCAGGAACTGTCCGCCCAGGCCCAGACCGACATGCTGACCGGCATGTACAACCGGCGCGGATTTCAGGACCGGGCCGAGGGGGAACTGGCGCGGGCCGTCCGCTATGGCACGCCGCTGTCGGTGCTGGTCGGTGATATCGACCATTTCAAGGCAGTCAACGACACCTATGGCCATGGCATCGGCGACGACGCGTTGCGCCATGTCGCGGCGCTGTGGCGGAACGTGCTGCGCGACATGGATGTATCCGGCCGCCTGGGCGGGGAGGAGTTCGCGGCCCTGCTTCCCCATACCGCCCTGGCCGACGCCCGGCTTGTCGCCGAGCGCATTCGGGTTGATATTGCCGATGGTGCGCTGGTTGTCGAAGGCGCTGATCCCCTGGTGTTGACCATCAGCATCGGCGTGGCGACCCTGGAACACGGCGAGGGGCTGGCATCTTTGCTGGGGCGGGGCGACAGTGCGCTTTATGCCGCTAAACGGGCTGGCCGGAACCGCGTGCTGACCGCCGACGCCGCTGCCGAAAGCCAAATGTGCTAACTCAGTGTCCCCGTACGTCATGAAAGCCTGTCCGATGCCCATTGCCGACTTCGTTCACCTGCGCGTCCACACCGCCTATTCCATGGCGGAAGGGGCGATCCAGGTTAAAAAGCTGGGCAAGGTGTGCAAGGAGATGGCCATGCCGGCCGTCGCCATCACCGATACCCGCAACATGTTCGGCGGCCTGGAATTCTCGGTTACCGTGGCGGGCGAGGGGGTGCAGCCGATTATCGGCTGTCAGGTTGCCCTGCGCCGCGAGGACAAGCCGGAGCGCGGCTTCGGTGCCCGCGATCAGGTTAAGGCGGTGGAGCCGGACAATATCGTCCTGCTGTGCCAGGATGCCACCGGCTACGCCAACCTCATCAAGCTGGTGTCGGCGTCGTTCCTGGACTCCGACGGGCATGAGGTGGCGCAGATTTCGTTGGCCGACCTGGAACGCCATGCCGATGGCCTCATCCTGCTGACCGGCGGGGTCGGCGGGCCGCTTGGCCGGTTGCTGCTCGATGACCGCAAGGCCGAGGCCGAGGAGATGCTGCTGCGCCTGAAGCAGTCCTTCTCCGGCCGCCTGTACATGGAACTCCAGCGCCACGACATGCCGGCCGAGGACAAGGTCGAACCGGCCTTCATCGATATGGCCTACGCCCACGACGTGCCGCTGGTCGCCACCAACGACTGCTTCTTCCTCGACGAGGATATGTACGAGGCCCACGACGTGCTCATCTGCATGTCGCAGAAGCTGACCCTGTCGGTGTCCGACCGCCGCCGCCTGACCCCGCACCACCGCTTCAAGACGGCGGCCGAGATGCGCGAGCTGTTCGCCGACCTGCCCGAGGCGGTGGACAACACCCTGGTGATCGCGCGGCGCTGCGCCGTCATGGTGGAAAAGCGCGCGCCCATCCTGCCGACCTCGGCCCGCGCCAAGGACAGTTCCGAGGAACAGGTGCTGCGCGACATGGCCGCCGCCGGGCTGCGGGCGCGGCTGGAGGTTCACGTCTACCAGCCCGGCATGAGCGAGGACGAGCGCGCCGCCGTCGCCAAGCCGTATTGGGATCGCCTGGAGTACGAACTGGGCGTCATCATCCAGATGGGCTTTCCGGGCTACTTCATCATCGTGGCCGACTTCATCCAGTGGGCCAAGGACCACGACATTCCGGTCGGGCCGGGCCGTGGGTCGGGCGCCGGGTCCGTGGTCGCCTGGGTTCTGACCATCACCGACCTGGACCCCTTGCGGTTCCAGTTGCTGTTCGAGCGGTTCCTGAACCCCGAACGCGTGTCCATGCCCGACTTTGATATCGACTTCTGCCAGGACCGCCGCGAAAAGGTCATCCGCTACGTTCAGGACGCCTATGGCCACGACAAGGTGGCCCAGATCATCACCTTCGGGAAGTTGCAGGCCCGTGCGGTGCTCCGCTCGGTCGGGCGGGTGCTGGAAATGCCGCTCGGTTACGTGGACAAGATCTGCAAGATGGTGCCCAACAACCCGGCGGCACCCGTCAGTCTGAAAGAAGCCATCGAACAGGAGCCCCAGCTTCGCACCTTGCGCGACAACGACCCCCAGGTGGCGACCCTGCTGCGCATCGGGCAGAGGCTGGAGGGTTTGTACTCCCACGCCTCGACCCATGCCGCTGGTGTGGTGATCGGCGACCGCCCGCTCGATGAACTGGTGCCGCTGTACCGCGATCCGAACTCGGACATGCCGGTCACCCAGTTCAACATGAAGTGGGTGGAAAGCGCCGGTCTGGTGAAGTTCGACTTCCTGGGCCTCAAGACCCTGTCGGTGCTGGCCGAGGCGGTGCGCCTCATCAAGCAGGCGCGCGGCCTGGACATCGACCTGTCGGCCCTGCCGCTGGACGATGCGAAAAGTTATGCGATGCTCAGCCGGGGTGAGACGGCCGGCGTGTTCCAGTTGGAATCCCAGGGGATGCGCGACGTCCTGACCAAGCTCAAGCCCGACTGCCTGGAGGACATCATCGCCGTGGTGGCCCTGTACCGCCCCGGCCCGATGGACAACATTCCGTCCTACATCGCCCGCAAGAAGGGCGAGGAACCCGTGGACTGGATGCACCCGGACCTGGAGCCGGTGCTGAAGGAAACCTACGGCATCATGATCTATCAGGAACAGGTCATGCAGGCCGCCCAGGTCCTGGCCGGCTATTCCCTCGGCGGCGCCGACCTGCTGCGCCGTGCCATGGGCAAGAAGATCCAGGCCGAGATGGACGCCCAGCGCAAGATGTTCGAGGACGGCTGCGAGGCGCGCGGCACGTCCCGCCAGCGCGCGTCGGAGATTTTCGACACCATCGCCAAGTTTGCGGGCTACGGCTTCAACAAGTCGCACGCCGCAGCCTACGCCCTTGTGGCCTACCAGACGGCCTATGTGAAGGCCAACTTCCCGGTCGAGTTCATGGCCGCCATCATGACCTACGACATGCAGAACACCGATAAGCTGGAAACCTTCAAGACCGAACTCAAACGCCTCAATGTGCCGCTGCTGCCGCCCGACATCAACCGCTCGTCGGTGCGCTTTTCAGTTGAACTGGATGGCCAGCCGGAGAAAGGGGCCGTGCGCTATGCCCTGGCCGCCGTCAAGAACGTCGGGGAGGCGGCCATGGACAGCATTGTCGCCGAGCGCACCAAGGGCGGGCCGTTTCGCACCATCCAGGACTTCGCCAAGCGGGTGGATACCAAGGCGGTCAACAAGCGGCTGCTGGAGAACCTGACCCGCGCCGGGGCGTTCGACGCCCTGGAGGCCGACCGCGCCACGCTGTTCAACGGTATCGAAACGGTGATGCGTCACGCCCAGGCGGCGGCCGAGGAGCGGTCGTCCGATCAGGTCAGCCTGTTCGGCGGTCCGGCCGAGGGACCGTCGTTCACCCTGCCGCCCCTCAAGCCCGAGAACCGCTGGTCCAAGACCGACCTGTTGAACGAGGAAAAGGCGGCCATCGGGTTCTTCCTGTCGGCCCATCCGCTGGACAGTTACGCAACAACTTTGGCCCGCCTCGACGCGGTACCATCGAGCGACCTTCTAGCCTACCTCAAGAACGGCGGGTCCAGCCCGGTGAAAATGGCCGCCATCGTCGGCCCCCGCAAGGAGAAGGTCGGCAAGAACGGCTCGCGCTATGCCTTCGTCACGCTGTCGGATGCCGGCGGGTCCTATGAGGCGATGTTCTTTTCCGAGGTGCTGTCGGCCAGTCGGGAGCTTCTGGACTCGGGGCGGCCGCTGCTGATTTCCATGGATGCCCGCCTGGACGGCGAACAGGTCCGCCTGAACGCCCAGCATGTTACGACCATCGACTCGGTAGTGTCCAAGGTGACCAAGAAGGTGATGGTGTACTTCGACGACGCCCACGTCATCGACGCCCTGCGCCAGATCCTGTCCCGCGACGCGCGGGGCCACGGCCGCATCGTCCTGGTGCCGCGCACCGGCAGCCAGGAAATCGAGATGCCGCTCAAGGACGGCTACGCTCTCGCGGGTGGGACGCTCGCGGCGCTGAAGGACATTCCCGGAATAGCCGAGGTGCGGGAGATTTAGGAGGCTGTCGGAAGGGAAAGGCGGGGGGCAACTCCGGTCTTGCCTTTCCGGGCCGCAGGGGCTAAATACCGGGCCTCAACCACGCACGCGGGTACGCGGCGGGACGGTTTTCGTTCTGTCGTTTCCGGTGCCAGGGAATGGTCCCTGGTTCACTTTCCCGCGGAGGCTCAACCGGAAAAGCGAGGCTATAATGGCGCTTCCCGAATTCTCCATGCGTCAGCTTGTCGAAGCTGGCTGCCACTTCGGTCACAACACCCGTCGCTGGAACCCCAAGATGCAGCCGTTCCTGTACGGCGTGCGCGATGGCGTTCACATCATCGACCTGCAGCAGACCGTCCCGCTGCTCCAGCGCGCCATGGAAAAGGTGCGTGAAGTGACCGCTGGCGGTGGCCGCGTGTTGTTCGTCGGCACCAAGCGTCAGGCTCAGGAAATTGTCGCCGACTCTGCCGCGCGTTGCGGCCAGTACTACGTCAACCACCGTTGGTTGGGCGGCATGCTCACCAACTGGAAGACCATCAACCACTCCATCCGTCGCCTGCGCGAACTCGAAGAGATGCTCGGCACCGGCCAGGTGTCCGGCCTGACCAAGCGCGAGCAGCTCAGCCTGACGCGCGAAATGGAAAAGCTTGATCGCGCCCTCGGCGGTATCAAGGACATGGGCGGCCTGCCCGACGTTCTGTTCATCATCGACACCGGCAAGGAATCGCTGGCCGTCAACGAGGCGAAGAAGCTGGGCATTCCAGTCGTCGCCGTGCTGGATAGCAACTCCGACCCGCAGTACATCGACTACCCGATCCCCGGCAACGACGACGCCCTGCGCGCCATCAAGCTGTACTGCGACCTGATTTCGGGCGCCGTGCTGAGCGGCATTCAGGCCGAGATGACCGCTGCCGGCGTTGATGTCGGCGCTGGCGAGCAGGCTCCGGTCGAGCCCGCCTTGGCCGAAGCCGAAAAGTCCGCGGAATAAAGTCCGCCGCAGGGATCGGCTCCGTCCCTGACGGGGCAGGGGCCGGTTTCCCGAATGATGGCGGCGGCATTGGTCGCCGCCATTGTTTTGCGGACAGATCGCACATGGCCGTTTTAAATGGCACAACCGACGAACTGAAAAGGGTTTAGAGCAATGGCCGAGATCACTGCCGCTCTGGTGAAGGACCTGCGCGAGAAGACCGGCGCCGGCATGATGGACTGCAAGAAGGCGCTCGCCGAGACCTCCGGTGACACCGAAGCCGCCGTCGACTGGCTGCGCAAGAAGGGCTTGGCCGCCGCCGCCAAGAAGTCCGGCCGCGTTGCCGCCGAAGGTCTGGTCGCCGTGGCGTCCTCCGGGACCGCTGCCGCCGTCGCCGAAGTCAACGCCGAGACGGACTTCGTTGCCCGCAACGACAAGTTCCAGGATTTCGCCCGTGGCGTGGCCGAAGTGGCCCTGGCCGTCGGTGGCGACACCGACACCCTCAAGACGACCAACTACCCCGGCACCGAGCGCACCGTCGAAGAGCAGGTCACCCACATGATCGCCACCATCGGCGAGAACATGGCCCTGCGTCGTTCCGCTGGTCTCAAGGTCGGCTCTGGTGTCGTTTCCACCTACGTCCATTCCGCCATCCAGCCGGGCCTCGGCAAGATCGGTGTGCTGGTCGCCCTGGAGTCCGAGGGTGACGCCGCCCGTCTGGACGAAGTCGGCAAGCAGATCGCCATGCACGTCGCCGCCGCCAACCCGCTGTTCCTGAACCGCGATGCGGTGGACACGTCGGCCCTGGACCGCGAGCGTGACGTGCTGTCCGAGCAGGCCCGCGCGTCGGGCAAGGCCGAGGATATCATTGCCAAGATGGTCGAAGGCCGTCTGCGCAAGTACTACGAGGAAGTTTGCCTGATCGAGCAGATCTTCGTCATCGACGGCGAGAGCAAGATCAGCAAGGTGATCGAGGGCCTGGCCAAGGAACTCGGCAAGCCCGTCGCACTGACCGGCTTCGTGCGCTTCGCCCTGGGCGAAGGCATTGAAAAGGAAGAAAGCGATTTCGCCGCCGAAGTCGCCGCCGTGGCCAAGGGCTAATCTGTCTGCCCCTTCCTCCGGCCGGAGGAAGGGGGAAATTGGGGGGCGACACAGCGCGGAATCGTGTAAACTCCGCGCCGGTGTTGCCCCTTTTTCTGTCCGCTGCCGCGTTCCGGAGCGGTTTTTTGTGCCGCCTCCGTGGTCCACACCCCCCAGTTCTGCCACGCTGGGTCCAGCCACACCCTTAGTCTAGAAGGTTTGCCCATGGCTTCCCCGCCGACCTTTCACCGCATTCTTCTCAAGGTTTCCGGTGAGGGGCTGATGGGCCCCCGCGAGTACGGTCTCGATACCGAGACGGTGCAGCGCCTGGCCCGCGAGATCAAGGCGGTTGTCAACAGCGGTGTCGAGGTGTGCCTGGTCATCGGCGGTGGCAACATCTTCCGTGGCGTGTCCGGTGCAGCCCAGGGCATGGACCGCACCAGCGCCGACTACATGGGCATGCTGGCCACCGTCATGAATGCCCTGGCCGTGCAGAACGCCCTTGAAAAGATGGACGTTGTCACCCGCGTCCAGTCGGCCATTCCGATGTCGGCCGTGTGCGAGCCCTACATCCGGCGGCGCGCCGTCCGGCACATGGAAAAGAGCCGCGTGGTGATCTTTGCCGCCGGCACCGGCAACCCGTTCTTCACCACCGACACCGCTGCCGCCCTGCGCGCCATCGAGGTCAACTGCGACGCCCTGCTCAAGGCGACCCAGGTCGACGGCGTGTACAGTGCTGATCCCAAGACGGACAGCGCGGCCGTGCGGTATGACCGGCTTACCTACACGGAGGTCCTGGCCAAGGACCTCCGTGTCATGGACGCCTCGGCGATTGCCCTGGCGCGCGAGAACCGGATGCCCGTTATCGTGTTCAACATGCATGAGGAAGGCGCCCTGGCGGCTGTACTCCGCGGAGAAGGGCGTTTTACCATCATCAGCGAGGAGAAGTGACCGTGTCCGCACCTGCGACTTACGCCGATCTCAAGAATGACGTGAAGCACCGCATGGAGCAGACCGTCGAAGTCCTGAAGAAAGAGTTTTCCGGTCTGCGCACCGGCCGCGCCCACGCCAGCCTGCTCGATCCGGTCCAGGTCGAGGCCTATGGCCAGTCCATGCCGCTTAGCCAGGTTGGCACCGTGGGCGTGCCCGAGCCGCGCATGTTGACCGTGTCCGTGTGGGACAAGTCCATGGTCAAGGCCGTCGAGAAGGCCATTCGCGATTCCGGCCTTGGTCTGAACCCGTCGCCCGACGGGCAGACCATCCGTGTGCCGATCCCGCCGCTCAACGAGGAGCGTCGCCAGGAACTGACCAAGATCGCCGGCAAGTACGCCGAGGCCGCCCGCGTCGCGGTGCGCAACGTGCGGCGTGACGGCAACGACACTCTCAAAAAGATGGAAAAGGACGGCGTCATCACGCAGGACGAGCACCGTCAGCACCAAACGGACATCCAGACGCTGACCGACCAGACCATCAAGCGCATTGACGACACCCTGCATCACAAGGAACAGGAAATCATGCAGGTCTGAGGCGGCACGTCGTGGCGCCCATGATCGCGTTTTTCTGCGGGAGGACGGCCCCGTGCTGCTGACCCGCGCCCTGTCGGCCCTGGTGATGGCCCCGGTGGTCCTGGTCGCGGTGTGGCTCGGTTCGCCGTACTTCGACGTTCTGATCGCCGTTGCCGGGGCCGTCATGGCCTGGGAATGGGACCGCATGTGCCGGGGGCGCTTCGGGATGACCGGGCGTCTTCTGGCGGTCATCGCCGCCGTCGCCGCCCTTCTCGCGGTGGCGTATCCGGTGGTCGCGGCAGGGCTGGTGTGGGTTGGCTGCCTGCTGATCGCGGCGACAAGCCGGTCGGCGTGGTTGTCGCTCGGCACCTTGTACGTCGGCCTGCCCGTGGTGGCCTTGGTGTGGCTGCGCGAGGCCGGCGGCGTCGATACCATGTTCTGGGTGTTCGGCATTATCTGGGCCACCGACACCGGCGCCTATGCGGCTGGCCGGACCATCGGCGGGCCCTTGCTGGCGCCACGCATCAGCCCCAAGAAGACTTGGGCCGGGCTGCTCGGCGGGATGGCGGCGTCGGCTGCGGTCGGGGCAGGTTTCGGGCTTTATCTCGATCTTTCGGGTTGGGTTGGCTTGGCCGTCTTCAGTGCCGTGCTTGCGGTGGTCGCGCAAATAGGCGACCTTTTTGAATCCTCGGTGAAACGGCGGTTCAATGTGAAGGATTCCAGTTCCATCATTCCCGGTCACGGCGGCGTTCTCGACCGCGTGGATGGGCTGATCGCGACCGCTCCTGTGGTCGCGCTGGCCAGTCTGGCGTTTGGCGGCGGCCTGGAGATATGGCGATGAGCGACCCCCGGAGCGTTACCGTCCTGGGCTGCACCGGGTCGATTGGCGCCAGCACGCTTGATCTGCTTCGCCGCAACAAGGACGCCTACCGCGTCGAGGCGTTGAGCGCCCACCGCAACGTCGCTGAACTGGCTGCTCTGGCGCGGGAATTCGACGCGCGGGTGGCGGTCATCGCCGACCCTGACCTCTACGCCTCCCTGGCCGAGGCGCTGGCCGGCAGCGGCATTACGCCGGCCGCCGGCCCTGCCGCCCTGGTCGAGGC
>LAEA01000026.1 GCA_000961745.1 Rhodospirillaceae bacterium BRH_c57
GACAACAGGGCCTTGCCCATCGGCTGCGGGCAAACCATCAGCCAGCCGCTGGTGGTGGGGCTGATGACCCAGGCCCTGGAGGTCGGGCCCCGCATGAAGGTGCTGGAGATCGGCACCGGGTCCGGATACCAGGCCGCCGTCCTGTCGCGCCTGTGCAGGCGGGTCTATTCCATCGAACGGCACCGCGACCTGATGCAGACGGCTGAAAAGCGGATCGCTGCCCTGGGCATCCACAACGTCATCACGCTTCTGGGCGATGGGTGGAACGGCTGGCCCGACCATGCGCCCTTCGACCGCATTATCGTGACCGCCGCCGCCGTCGAAATCCCCGCCGTGCTCAAGGAGCAGTTGGCGGTAGGGGGCATCATGGTGATCCCGGTCGGGGAAGAATTCGAGACGCAGGAACTGTTGCAGGTGCGCAAGACCGAGGCCGGTTTTGACATCCATCCGATGTTCCCCGTCCGCTTTGTGCCGATGCTGCACGGCATGGCCGTGCCCGGCCAGACGCGCCGCTAGTCAAACTTTCGAGCCACAGGTACCTCTTTTCGTTGCCGCAAGGACCTTTGCGCCCCTATTATCCAGGGTATGAAGACTGCCCGCGGGACATGCAACGGGGCGCCTGGGGCGCGGCAGGACACTCGGCGGGCGATAGGGCGCGCGGTGGCCCTTTGCCTCGTCTTCCTGTTGGGCGCCTGCGGGGCCGATAGCTATCGCGTTCCGTGGGAGGTTTCATCCTCCCGGCCGGTGCGCCACATGGGGCCGCCGCCGCATTCCGTGGTGGTTGAGCGCGGCGATACCGTCTACGGCATTTCGCGGCGCTACGGCGTTCCCATGAAGGACATCATTCAGGCCAATCGGCTGGCGCCGCCCTATGACCTGCACGTCGGGCAGACGCTGGTCATGCCCCGGCCGCGTGCCCACGTGGTGCGGCGGGGGGATACCCTGTATGCCATCGCACGGGCCTATCAGGTCGATATGAACGCCATGGCGCGGGTCAATCAACTGTCTTCGCCATATCTGATTCAAGTGGGGCAACATCTCCTCGTTCCGGATCAGCAACAGGCTCCCGTCGCCGAGACGCCTCCCATGCCGACGAGCCATCCACGGGTCATCGCCGTAACCACACCGCTGCCGGGCGCCAAGCCGGCCCTGCCGGTCGCGCGTTCGGGGCCGGTGACGAAGCCTGTGGTGACAGCCTCACGACCAAGCCCCCTCGTCGCGCGCCCTCCAGCTGCAAAACGGTCGGTGGCAAGTCGCCCGGTGGCGCCGCCTCGGCCTCCGCCTCCGCCCAGTCGGACGACCAGTACGTTTGCTTGGCCGGTCAGCGGCAAGGTCGTGTCGCGGTACGGCGGGAAGGCGGACGGCAGCCGCAACGACGGCATCAACATCGCCGCGCCCCGTGGCGCCCTGGTCAAGGCCGCCGAGAACGGTGTCGTCGTCTATTCCGGTAATGAGCTCAAAGGGTTCGGAAATCTTCTTCTGGTCAAGCATGCGGACGGCTGGATGACCGCCTACGCCCATAACGAACTGCTGATCGTCAAGAAGGGCGAAACCGTCAAGCGCGGCCAGACCATTGGACGGGTGGGCAGCAGCGGCAACGTCACCGCGCCGCAGGTTCACTTTGAAATCCGCCGGGGATCGAAGGCCGTCGATCCGCTCAAGCACTTGGGCCGACAGATGGCGTCGGCCGAGTAGCTGATTTGTGCCATTGGTCCGCTGTTGCGGATGGCTGCCGCCAGCTTGGAGCTACGCTCCAAACCTCCTTGTTTTTTTGAAGAAATAAAAGGGGGCCGCTACTCCAACCGCTTGCCGTGCCGCCCGGCGAGGTCCTGGAAGAACTGCCAAGCGACGCGGCCCGACCGCGACCCACGGGTGACCGACCATTCGTTGGCGGCCTGCTTGAGGTCGGCGTCGGCGATGTCCAGGCCGTAGTGGGTGCAGTAGCCGCGTACGATGTCAAAGAATGTCGGCTGATCGACGTTGTGAAAGCCCAGCCACAGCCCGAAACGGTCGGACAGGGAGACCTTTTCCTCGACCGCCTCGCTGGCATGAATGGCGGTGGATTGTTCGTTCTCGATCATGGTGCGCGACAGCAGGTGGCGGCGGTTGGACGTCGCGTAAAAGATCACGTTGCGTGGCCGGCCCTCAACGCCGCCTTCCAGGACGGCCTTCAGGGGCTTGTAGGTGTCATCCTGGGAATCGAACGACAGATCGTCGCAGAACAGGATGCACGGGCGTTCGGCGGTGCGCAGGATGTGCAGCAGGCGGGGCAGGGTGGGAATGTCCTCGCGGTGGATTTCGACTAGCGCGACACTCCCCGGCGCCTCGTCGTTGAGGGCGCCGTGCACGGCCTTGACGATGGAGCTTTTGCCGGTGCCGCGCGCGCCCCACAGCAGGGCGTTGTTGGCCGGCAGCCCCTGCACGAACCGACGGGTGTTGGCGACCAACTCATCGCGCTGGCGGTCGATTCCCTTGAGCAGGGCGAGGTCGATGCGGCTGACCTCGGCCACCGGCTCCAGCCAGGTCTGGTCGGCGTGCCAGACAAAGGCGTCGGCGCCCTTGAGGTCGTTGGCCGGGGCCGCTGGCGGGGCCATGCGATCCAGGGCGTCGGCAATGCGGGTCAGCAATGGCAGAAGCTGGGAGTCGGAAATGGTCACGGCGGGGCCTCGCAACATCGGGGAGCGGATGGGCGGGACCGTACCATACCGGTTTGCGTTTGCAACTGCGCGCAAGGCCGGTATAGTCCGCAAAAATCCGGTCCTTTCCGTGGCCTAAATCCCAGAGGAGCTTCCGCTCATGTTCGTTTCGCCTGCTTACGCCCAGGCTGCCGGTGGCGATGCCGGTGGTAGTGTCATGGCCTTCCTGCCGCTCGTCCTGATCTTTGTGGTGTTCTATTTCCTGCTCATTCGCCCGCAGCAGAAGCGCATGAAGCAGCACAAGGAAATGCTGGGCAACATCCGGCGCGGCGACCGCGTGGTCACCAACGGCGGGATCATCGGCCAGGTCATCAAGACCGGCGACGATGAATTGACCCTGGAGATCGCCGAGAACGTCCGTGTGAAGGTCATGCGCGCCATGGTCTCCGACGTCGTCGCCAAGACCGAGCCGGTCAAGGGCGGCAAGGACGACGAGGACAACGAAAGCGAAACCACCGCCCCCGCTGAGCCCGCCACCAAGAGCGAAGGCCTCAAGGGCCTGCTGTCCGGCAAGGGCAAGAAGTAGCCGAGCGACCGGCCGGCCCCGGCCGTCGTTCTCCGGCGGGCGCCTTCTTTTCGGGGGCGCCCGCCTGTTCCATTTCAGAAGCGGTCCATTCCCATGCTGTACTTCTCCAAGTGGAAAATCGGGCTGATAGCAGCGGTCGTGCTGGCCGGCATCTTTTATGCCGTTCCCAATATCCTGCCGCCCGACGCCCGTGACGACCTGCCCAGTTGGTGGCAGCCGGTGACGCTGGGCCTGGACCTGCAGGGCGGGTCGCACCTGCTGCTGGAGGTCGGTGTCGACGAGGTGATCGCCGAACAGACTGCCGGCCTGCTCGAATCAGCGCGAACGGCGCTGCGCGAAGTCCGCGTGCGGTACATTGACTTGAGCGCCCAGGGGGGCTCTGTGACGGTGCGGGTTCCCGACGCTGCCGAACGTGAGCGGGTGCAGTCCGTCCTGCGCGACCTCGATGGTGGCGTGCAGGTGGAGGTCGACGAGGAGGGTCGCTTCACCCTCGGTTACAGCCAGCAGGTCACCGAGGAACGGGTGCGCTCGGCCGTGCAACGCTCCATCGAGATCGTGCGCCGTCGCGTGGATGAACTCGGCACCCGCGAGCCGACCATCCAGCGCCAGGGCGAGGACCGCATCATCGTCGAGGTGCCCGGCCTGGACGACCCCGAGCGCCTGAAGCGCCTGATCGGCCAGACCGCGCAGCTCAACTTCCACATGCTCGACCATTCGGCCGATGTCGAGGACGCCCTGCGCGGCCGCGTGCCGCCTGGCTCGCGCCTGCTGTCGGCCGCGCCGAGCAATCCGGGGCCGTCGCAGTACGTCGTCCGCCGCCGCATCGAGGTCGCCGGCGAGCGTTTGACCGACGCGCAGGTGAGTTTCCAGGACAACCAGCCCGTGGTGTCCTTCCGCTTTGATACCATTGGCGGCCGCCAGTTCGGCCGCGCCACCCAGGAAAACGTCGGTCGCCAGTTGGCCATCGTCCTGGACAACCAAGTGATCTCGGCGCCGGTCGTCCGCGAGCCCATCCTGGGCGGCAGCGGGGTGATTTCCGGCAGCTTCTCGACGCAGGAGGCGCAGGATCTGGCGCTGCTGCTGCGGGCCGGCGCGCTGCCCGCGCCGCTGACCATCTTGGAGGAACGCACGGTTGGCCCCGGCCTTGGCGCCGACTCGATCCAGGCCGGGGCCCTGGCCAGCGTCCTCGGCATGGTTCTGGTGGTGATCTTCATGGTCTTCGCCTACGGCCGGTTCGGTATCTACGCCAACATCGCGCTGTTGCTGAACCTATGCATGTTGCTGGGCTTCCTGAGCTTCTTCGGGGCCACTCTGACCCTGCCGGGCATCGCCGGTATTGTGCTGACGGTCGGTATGGCGGTGGACGCCAATGTGCTGATCTTCGAGCGCATCCGCGAGGAAATCCGCAACGGCCGCACAGTGTTCAACGCGACCGAAGTCGGCTTCCGTCAGGCCTTCAAGACCATCGTGGACTCCAACATTACGACTTTTGTGGCCGCCGCACTGCTGTTCTCCTTCGGCTCCGGCCCGGTGCGCGGCTTTGCCGTGACCCTGGGCGTGGGTATTCTGACGTCCATGTTCACGGCGATCATGATTACCCGCCTGCTGGTTGCGCAGTGGATCCGCAGCCGTCGCCCGCAGACCCTGTCGATCTGAGAGGCCCTTCATGACTCCCCTCATCAAGTTCATTCCGCAGGGCACGACGTTTGACTTCATCGGCAAGCGGGCCATCGGCCTGCTGTTGTCGGGCCTGTTGCTGCTTGCCTCCGTGGCGTCGCTGGGCGTGCAGGGCCTGAGCTTCGGCATCGACTTTGCCGGCGGCATCCTGATCGAGGCGCGCACCACGGAACAGGCCAACGTGGCCGACATCCGCAGCCGCCTGGGTGCCCTCAACCTGGGCGAGGTCGGGGTGACCACGTTCGGCGACGAGGGCCGCGACGTGGCCATCCGTATCGGCATCCAGGAAGGCGGCGACGAAGCTCAGGCCGTCGCCCTGGACCGGGTGCGCGAGGCCCTCGGCGAAGGCGTGGACTATCGCCGCGTCGAGGTCGTTGGCCCCAAGGTCGGTGACGAACTGGTGCGCGACGGGGCGCTGGCTGTCGGCCTGTCGCTGCTGGCCATCGCGGTCTACATCTGGTTCCGCTTTGAATGGCAGTTTGCCATCGGCGGCCTGCTTGCCCTGGTCCACGACATCATCGTGACGCTGGGCTTGTTCTCGGTGTTCCAACTCGACTTCGACCTGACGACGGTGGCGGCATTGCTGACCATCGCGGGCTATTCCATCAACGATACGGTGGTGGCCTACGACCGCGTGCGCGAAAACCTGCGTCGCTACAAGAAGATGGACCTGCCCGAACTCATCAACCGCAGCCTGAACGAGGTCCTGTCGCGGACAATGTTGACCAGCGGCACCACGTTGCTGGCCGTGCTCGCGCTGTTCATTTTCGGCGGCGAGGTCTTGCGTGGGTTCAGTCTGGCCCTGATCTGGGGCATCGTGATCGGCACCTATTCGTCCATCTTCATGGCCTTGCCGACGCTTCTCTACCTGGACCTGCGCCGGGATGAGGAGGAAGAAGAGGGCAAGGCCGAGGATGGGGCTGCGGTCGAGAAACCCTGATCCGAGGGAGAGAAGCGTGGACATCACCCCCGTCGCACCGGCAGGGCGCCAGGTCATCCAGTCCTATGGCGACGGGCGGTTCCGTATCAGCGGTACCGCCCACGACGGGGGCGTGATCGTGTTCCCGGACCATACGGTGTCCTGGCCGATCCAAAGCCTGGACGACGTGACGGCGGAAAGCCTCAAGGCCGTCTTCGCCCAGAACCCGGCGGTGGAAATTCTCCTGCTCGGCTGCGGGCCGCGTATGCTGATGCTGCCGACGGCCTTGCGCGATGCGGTCAAGGGGCGTGGCGTGTCGGTCGATCCTATGGACACCGGGGCGGCGTGCCGGACGTTCAACGTCCTCATGCTCGAAGACCGCCGGGTCGCGGCGGCGCTGCTGCCGGTCTGAGGCTGGGGACCTACGGTTCCGCTTACACGGAATAAAAAAACGGGCGGAGCCGCAAGGCCCCGCCCGGTGTTTTTTCGCGGATCGCGCTTACGCCTTGGCGAGTTGCTCGTTCACGAAGTCCCAGTTCACCAGGTTGTCCAGGAACGTCGCCAGGAAGTCCGGGCGGCGGTTCTGGAAATCCAGGTAATAGGCATGTTCCCACACGTCGCAGGTCAGCAGGGCGGTCTGCCCGTGGACCATGGGGGTCTCGGCGTTGGGGGTCTTGGTGACCTTGAGGGCGCCGCCATCAAGCACCAGCCAAGCCCAGCCCGAGCCGAACTGCGTGGCGCCGGCGGCCTTGAACTCGTCTTTGAACTTGTCGTAGGAGCCGAAGGCCTCGTTGATCTTGTCGGCGATGGCGCCGGTCGGGGCGCCGCCACCGGCCGGCTTCATGCAATTCCAGAAGAAGGTGTGGTTCCACACCTGCGCGGCATTGTTGAATACGCCGGTATTGCCCGACTTCCAGGCCTCATGGATCACGTCTTCCAACGGCTTGGTCGCCATCGGAGTGTCCTTGGTCAGGTTGTTCAGGTTGGTGACGTAGGCGTTGTGGTGCTTGCCGTGATGGAACTCAAACGTCTGGGCGGACATGTGAGGTTCCAGGGCGGACTTGTCATAGGGCAGCGACGGAAGTTCGAAAGCCATAACCAACCTCTTAAGTTTATGGTTAGTTTAGAGAAATCCTAATCAGCCCGACCATACATAGGCCTCGGCGCGTGTGTTGTGAAGGGTTGAGAGGGACTTTTTTCGCATTCGCACGCGTGAAAAGTGCCTCCTCATGCCTCTGCCACCATTCTGGCTGCCCAGAGCCCCGAGCGCACGGCGCCCTCAAGGGTGCAGGGCAACCCTGTATCGGTCCAATCGCCCGCCAGCCACAGGTTGGTGAGCGGGGTGCGAGGGCCGGGCCGCAGGATTTCCTGCTCAGGGGAATGCGCCAGGGTGGCGCGGCGTTCCTTAATGATGCGGCACGGCGGCATTTCTTTGCCCGCCAGCCCCAGAACGGCGACAACGTCCTTCCACAAGGCGCCGGCCAGGACATCCACCGGCCGTTCGGCGGCCGGTCCGGGCTGACTGACGGTGACCGAGACCATGCCCGGCCGCACGAACAGCCACTGGGCCAAACCGCCGACGACACCGACAAGCGGCGGGGCATCCGGCGCGTCGAGGGCGAAGTGGGCGTTGAGGATCGGCCGGGTGTCCAGCGGTGGCGCCACGGACGGCAATAGGCGATGGGCCACGGCCGGCGGGACGGCCAGGACCACGGCATCCTGGGGACCCAGGGGCATGCGGGCCTTCTGGAACTCCAGGGCGCACACCCGGCCGCCGGAGCTTTCAATGCGCGTCAGGGCATCGGAGGTATGCAGGCTGACCTCAGCGCCGCGCAGCCACTCTACCGCCGGATCGACCAGGGCGGCACCCAGCCCGACCGGGGCCAAAACCGGACGACACCCGGCGGCCCCCCGGCCCAAGGTTTCGATCAGCACGCGGCGCAGAAGGGCGGCCGAGGCCTTTTCGGGCTCGGTGTTGAGGATGGCCGTAGATAGGGGCTCGATCAGGCGCCGGTACAGCGGATTGCGCCCCCACCGACCGGCCACGGTTTCGGACTTGTGCGGCGGCAGGGCCAGCAGCGAGACATAGGCATCCAGCCCCACATCGGGCACCCGCCGCCCCGGCGCCAGCAGCCACCACGGCACCCGCCCGGTGTTGGGGCGCACGGTCCAACGGGTGCCGTCGGCCAGATCCATGAACGGGAACGCGGCCGGGGCCTCGGTCAGTGCGGAATCCCCGCCGACCAGACGGCAGTAATCGAGTACCGCCGTGTTGGCCGACAGCAGCAGGTGATTTCCGTTATCCACCGTGCGGTTCAGACGGCGGTCGAAGAACGAGCGGCAACGCCCGCCGGCATGGGGCGCGGCCTCGTGCAGGCTGACGGCAAGGCCGCGTCGGCGCGCCTCCACCGCACAGGACAGGCCCGCAAGGCCGGCTCCGATGACGTGGAGAACGGCGTTCAAGCGTCGAACAGCCGATAGCGCAAGATGGTGCCAAGCGTTGCCAGGCGGTTGGCCGAGGCCGGCTTGCGATGCAAGGTGCCGCCGTCCCAGCCGCGCCGTATCAGGCGGTCGAGCAACCCCCGGTACAGGGCCAGCATGACGACGGCCGGGCGCAGGGCCTTGCGGTCGGCGGGCGGCAGGCGGCGCAGCAGCCTCATGGCGGCGGCATGACGTTGTTCGGCCTGGGTGGCGAAGGCGGCGCAGGCGGCGGGCAGTGCGGGATGGGCGATCACCTCGGCCGGGTGGTCGAAGTCCCGGATGCCGGCGGCGCTAAGACATTCGCGCGGCAGGTACAGGCGGCCAATGGCGGCGTCAGCCACTACGTCGCGCAGGATGTTGGTGAACTGAAGGGCCTCGCCGGTGATGAGGGCAAAGGCATCGACGTCCGGCCCCGACGCGCCAAAGATACGCACTGACAGCAGCCCGACCGCCCCGGCCACTCCGGCACAATAGTGCTCCAGCATGGACTGGGAGGGGGCCACCATGCCCGGCGGCAGGTCCATTGAAACGCCGTCGATAATGGCGGAAAAAGGCTCGGGCGGCAGGGCAAACTGCTCTTTGGCCTGGGTCAGGACGGCGCCGACCGCCGGATCGGGACAGGCAGCGCCGCCGTCCACCCAGGCGCGCCATGCGGCGAGGCCAGCGTTGCGGTCCGCATCCGGCGCGGGCTCGTCGGCGATGTCGTCCACCGCCCGGCAAAACAGGTACAGGGCCGCCATGGCCGCCCGCCGGTCGGGCGGCAACATGCGGACGGCCCAGTAAAAGGATGTTCCGCTGTCGCGTACGCGGGCTACCAGATCGCTCATGGCCGCACTCCGGCCCGTAGCGCCCGCCCCAGGGCCTTCATCCAGTCCAGATGCGTCGGCCGGATCCGATCGGCCAGCGGGTCGCCCACCGCCAGCCGTCGGCGCAGCACACGGGCCAGATGCAGGGTCGCCGCAGCCTGCATGCGCAGCCGTCGATGGTGGATCAGGCGGGGCAGGGGGGCGGCCTCGCGCAGCACCGCATCGGTGTTGGCCAGAACCCGGTCGAGGACCATGCGGAGGCCGGCTGGGGAATGATCCCCGGACAGGACCTCGGCGGTCAGGCCTTGCTCGGCCAGCCACTGGGCCGGGATGTACAGCCGCCCAAGGGTGTGCCAGTCCTCGCCACAGCCTTGGATGTGGTTGAGGATTTGCAGGGCGGCGCATAGCGCGTCGGAGGCGCGGAAGACTTCTGGCGTGGCCGGTTCGTCGCTGACCGCCAGCAGGAACCGGCCGACAGGCATGGCCGACAGGCGGCAATATTCCATCAGGTCGGCCCAGGTCTCGCACGGCGGGTTGAGGGCATCGCGGCGGAAGGCGGCCAGCAGGTCGGTGGCTACGCTGTCGTCAATGGCGCGCTCGGCCAGCACGCGGTGCAGGGCGGCTCCGTCGCCTGTGCCGTTATGAAGGCTGGCCTCCAGGGCGTCGAGGCGGGCGATCTTGTCCTCGGAACTGAGGACGGGAGAATCGGCCACATCGTCAGCCTGCCGCGCAAACCCATAGTAGGCGTGCACCGGCCTCCGCAGGCGGCGCGGCAGCAGCCAGGCAACGGGAAAGCTTTCGTCGCGGGCCGTCTTCGGCGGGGCGATCAGGTGGGGGGTCGTGGGAGAGGAGGCCGTTGTCACGAATGGAGTTCCGCTGCGTGGTGAAGGGTGGTGGCAGAGGGTGGTGGCAAACCGGCCGCCTTCCCTATATATGCCCCACGCTCCTTTGTTGAAAGCACTCCGCATGGCTGACGTCCGATCCCCCGCTGCGCCGCTGTCGCCCATCGCGGCGCAGGTGCACCGGCACGACCCCGATCGATTTGTTACCGCCCTGTTCGCGCCGGCCGAGCGGCGGGAGGACCTGATGGCGCTGTACGCCTTCAACCTGGAGGTCGCGCGCATCCGCGAATCGGTGACGGAGCCGATGATCGGGCTGATGAAGGTGCAGTGGTGGCGCGATGTGATCGAACGGCTCTATGCCGGGCAGGGCGCCCCCCAGGGGCACCCTGTGGCCGAGGCCCTGGCCGCCCTGGTGGAGCGCCATGACCTACCGCGTCCCTTGTTCGACCGTCTGCTGGACGCCCGCGACCTGGACATGGAGCCCGATCCCGTCGCCGACCGGGCCGCCCTCAGGGCCTATGCCGACGACACCGGGGGTACGGTGGCGCAACTGGCCCTGTGGACGCTGGGCGACACGTCTGAGGACGGGCAGGGCGCGGCAGGGGCGGTCGGCCGGGCCTGGGCGTTGACGGGGCTCATTCGGGCGATGCCATTTCATGCCCGGCAGGATCGCTTTTATGTGCCGGACCTGACAGACGCGGATCGCCATGCGGTGAGTGCTGGCCGGGCGGAACCCCCGGTGCGCGGGCTGATTGCCGAGGTTGCGGCCGATGCCGCCGCTGCCCTGGCCGAAGCGCGGCGCC
>LAEA01000120.1 GCA_000961745.1 Rhodospirillaceae bacterium BRH_c57
GCCGCGCAGTTCGCAGCCGGCGGCGCTCAGGTCGGCCGCCATGCCGGGCAGCAGGGCAGGGGCCACGGCGCGGTCGATCAACAGCGTCTCGGTCGCCCCGCAAATGCCGGTGCGCCGCATCTTGGCGTTGAACACCAGCTTGCGCGCGGTGTCCGGGTCGGCCGCCGCGTGGACGTAGGTGTGGCAGATGCCGTCGAGGTGCTTGAACATCGGGATACGGCTTTCGGCCGACACCCGTTCGATCAACGACTTGCCGCCGCGCGGCACGATGACATCCACGAACTGGTCCATGCGCAGCAGCACGCCGACGGCGGCGCGGTCGGTGGTCGGCACCATCTGGATGCAGTCGATGGGTAGCCCGGCCTGCTCCAGCCCCAGGTGCAGGCAGGCGAGGATGGCGTGCGAGGAGTTATAGCTTTCCGAGCCGCCGCGCAGGATGGCGGCGTTGCCCGACTTCAGGCTGAGCGCCCCGGCGTCGGCGGTCACGTTGGGGCGGCTCTCATAGATGATCCCGATGACCCCCAGCGGCGTCGCCACACGCTGGATGTGCAGGCCGTTGGGGCGGTCCCATTCGGTCAGCACGCGGCCGACCGGATCGGCCAGGGCGGCGACGTCCTCCAGCCCTCGGGCCATGGCCTCGATGCGGCCGTCGTCGAGCAGCAGGCGGTCGAGCATGGCCTTGCCCAGGCCCTTGGCCTCGCCGGCCGCCATGTCGATGGCATTGGCGGCCTTGATCTCGGGTGCCCGGTTGCGGAGGGCCTCGGCGGCCAGCATCAGGGCCCGGTTCTTGACCTCGGCCGGCGCCGTGGCGAGCACCCGCGCCGCAGCCTTGGCCCGGCGGCCAATGTCCAGCATCTGGGTTTGCACGTCATCGGTCATGGCAGAGGCCCTTTCCTTGAAAAAAATAAACCACAGAGGACACAGAGATCACAGAGAAGAAAGTTCCGAGGAGAGAGAGGTAACACTTCCTCTGTGCCCTCTGTGCCCTCTGTGGTGAAATTCTTCTACTCCAGAACCAGATCGTCCCGGTGGATGAGTTCTTCCCGCCCGCGATAGCCGAGCAGTCCTTCGATGTCGCTCGACTTGTGGCCGATGATGACGGCGGCGTCGGTGGCGTCGTAGCCGATGACGCCCTTGCCCAAAACTCGGCCGTCGCCATCGGTCAGGATCACGGTGTCGCCGCGCGCAAAGGCCCCCTCAAGCGCCACCACGCCCGCTGGCAACAGGCTTTTCCCGGCCCGCAGCGCGGCCACGGCCCCGGCGTCGAGGACCACCGTTCCGGCCGGCTTCATCGACCCGGCGATCCACTGCTTGCGGGCCGAGGCCGGCGTTTCGGTCGGCAGGAACCACGTACACGGCCCGCCGTTTTGCAGGCTGGCCAGCGGGTGCATGACCTTGCCCGGCGCAATCGCCATGGCGCAACCGGCGCCCATGCTGATGCGCGCCGCGATCAGCTTGGTGACCATGCCGCCGGTGCCGACGCCGGGCCGCGACTCGCCAGCCATGGCGAGGATTTCGGGGCTGAGGGCGTGGACCTCGGGGATCAGCGTGGCGGTGGGGTCAACCTTGGGATCGGCGGTGTACAGGCCGTCGATGTCGGACAGCAGGACGAGCGCATCGGCGCCGACCATCATGGCGACTCGGGCGCCCAGGCGGTCGTTGTCGCCGAAGCGGATTTCCTGGGTCGCCACCGTGTCGTTTTCGTTGATGACCGGCACCGCGCCAAACTTCAGCAGGGTTTCCAGGGTGTTCCGCGCGTTGAGGTAGCGCCTGCGGTCCTCGGTGTCGCCCAGGGTCAGCAGGACCTGGGCGGCGGTGATGTCGTGGCGGGCCAGCACTTCCTGATAGGCATGGGCAAGGCGGCCCTGGCCGGTGGCGGCGGCGGCCTGCTTTTCCTCCAGGCGCAGCGGCCGACCGGGCAGGCGCAGGTGGCGCCGCCCGATGGCCACGGCGCCCGAGGACACGATCACCACCTCAATGCCGCGCGCCCGCAGGGCGGCCACATCGTCGGCCACCGAGTCGAGCCACGTCCGGTGGATCTGGCCGCTGGCCTGGTCAACCAGCAGGGCCGACCCGATCTTGACCACCACCCGCCGCGCCGTCGTCAGCCGAGCGGCACCACGCGATGCGCTGCACCCGACAACGGAGTCGATCACGGCGTCCACTCCCCCTTGTCGTCGGTCGGGGTGGCCCAGCCGTCTTCCCCGGAGTCGTGGGCGTCGTCGGCGGCGGCATCCTGGCTCGGCGGCGGCGCCGCGCCCTCTATGCCGCGCGCGTGGTGCACATGCTTGACCAGGGTGCGCAGCACCTCGGGCAGGTTGTGGCCGGCCGCGCCCGACAGGGTCAGCACCTTCTTGCCCGAGGCCTCGGCCAGGGCGGCGCGCTTTTCCTCGATCAGCTCGGGGGTCAGGGCGTCGGTCTTGTTGAGCGCCAGCACCTCGGCCTTTTCGTCCAGGCCGTTGCCGTAGGCCTCCAGTTCACCGCGCACGATGCGGTAGGCGTCGGCCACGTCGTCCTGGGTGCCGTCCACCAGATGCAGCAGGACGCCGCAGCGTTCCACATGCCCCAGGAACCGGTCGCCCAGGCCATAGCCTTCGTGGGCGCCCTCGATCAGGCCGGGAATGTCGGCGATCACGAACTCGTCGCCGTCAACCTGGGCAACACCGAGGTTGGGGTGCAGCGTGGTGAAGGGATAGTCGCCGATCTTCGGCCGGGCGCGCGTCACGGCGGCCAGGAAGGTGGACTTGCCCGCATTGGGCAGGCCGACCAGACCAGCGTCGGCGATCAGCTTCAGGCGCAGCCATACCCACGCCTCGCCGCCCTCCAGTCCGGGATTGGCGTTGCGCGGGGCCTGATTGACCGAAGTCTTGAAACGGGCGTTGCCCCAGCCGCCGTTGCCGCCCTCAAGCAGCACAACCGTCTGGCCGGGCGAAACCATGTCGGCCAGCACCTCGTCCTTGTCCTCGGACAGGATTTGCGTGCCGACGGGGACGCGGATGACCGTGTCCTTGCCGCCCCGGCCGGTGCGGTTGCGGCCCGAGCCGCCGACGCCGCGTTCGGCCTTGAAGTGCTGCTGGTAGCGAAAGTCGATCAGGGTGTTGAGGTTGGGCACCGCCTCGAACACGATGTCACCGCCCCGCCCGCCGTCACCGCCGTCGGGGCCGCCGAATTCGATGTACTTCTCGCGGCGGAAACTGACGGACCCATTGCCGCCGTCGCCTGCCCGGAGATAGATCTTAACCTGGTCGAGAAACTTCATATCATTGATCCGGCAATAAAAAAGGGGAATGGACCGCCCCATTCCCCCCTGCCGGCGCCCCCACCGCAGGGGCGGGGGCCGGTGTGGCCGTTACCGCCGCGTTATTCGGCAGCAGCGGCCGGCACCACCGACACGAACGTCCGGTTCTTGTATCCCTTGCGGAATTCGACGTGTCCGGGAACGGTCGCAAATATGGTGTAGTCGCGGCCGAGGCCCACGCCGGTACCGGGATGCCACTTGGTGCCGCGCTGACGAATGATGATGTTGCCAGCGAGAACGACCTCGCCGCCGAACTTCTTCACGCCAAGACGCTTGCCAGCGGAATCGCGGCCGTTACGCGAGCTGCCACCAGCCTTTTTATGAGCCATGGTGCTGTCTCCTAAACCCTGACCGGATCCGCTTTAGGCGGAAATCGCGGTGATCTTGACCAGCGTCTGATGCTGACGGTGACCGTGCTTGCGGCGGTAGTTCTGGCGACGCTTCTTCTTGAAGACGATCACCTTGTCCGAACGGAACTGTTCGACCACCTGGGCGGTGACCGACGCGCCGTCAACGACCGGGGCGCCGACCTTTTCACCGACCATCAGAACATGATCGAAGGTGATCGACTCGCCCGCCTCGCCGGACAGCTTCTCGACGGCGATGACGTCGTCTTTGGCGACTTTGTACTGCTTGCCGCCGGTCTTGATGACTGCGAACATTGTGCTGCAACCTTCACAACGAAGTGGGCAGTCCCGTTCGACAGGAGTGTCGCGGGTCCGCTTTGAAAGAGGGCGCCATAATACGCAGGCATTGCCGTCTGTCAATGCCCGTTGCGCGCAAAAACAGACTCTTCCTCAAGGCCTTGGCGGGGGCGCCTGACCTGCCCGACGGCGGGGTCAGCGGGCGATATGAAAAGGACATTTTACCCTGTTGCGTGGCCGCACGGGTTGCGATATGGTCCGCGCCTCTTGAAGACCCGTCCTTCAAGACCGTCGTGTTGACGGAGCCGCGGAGAGGTGCCGGAGCGGTTGAACGGGGCGGTCTCGAAAACCGTTGACCCTTCGCAGGGTCCTAGGGTTCGAATCCCTACCTCTCCGCCAATTTCCTTATAGGTCCTTGATGGGCCAAAAGAATTAGGCAAAACATGGCGTTGCAGGCATCCCGTGCTACAAAGGGGTGCTACAACCATGTTCGGTGCCGCCTGCATACAGCGACAAAAAAAGACAGGAATCTATGAGTTCCGCCGGGTTGTCCCCGAGCGGCTCCGCCTAGTCTTTGGCAAGCGGGAAGTTGTTCGATCCCTTGGCACGAGGGATGCGGCTGAGGCTAAGATTCTGAACAAACGGGTGGGGTAGGAGATCGACGATCTCTTCGCCCAGGCTGAGGCCAAACTCGCAGCGTCCGAGCCCCCTCTGGTCTGGGATAACGCGGCCTTCACTCTCGTCCATGCCGAAGCCCTGGCGGCTGAACGGCTGCGAGAACGGCTTGCAGCCGACGCCATGGAGTGGTCCGGAAAAAGTGGAGAGCCTGCGCGTTGGTTTACGAGACGGCCTCGAAGGCGCAGGGGCTTTGGTATCCCAGGGCCGAATGCCGTCGCAGCGGACCATGGCTGTCCAGTTCCCCACCCCCCCATCGGACGACGGGCCCGAACCCGTGTCGTGCTCCGTCGCTCTACGTTTTGGCAAATGCGTCTTCTGCCCCCAGCACCGCGCCGCCCACGGTTCGGCAATGCCCGCGCAGAATTGCAACGACGTCGCCGTTGGGTCGGGTGATGCAGACATCGTAGTAGGACGACCTGCCGGCCGTCACGCATTCGCGTGCCTCGGCGGACAGTCGCTCACCCTTCAGCGCCGGGGCCACGAAGGCCAGCGATACGCCCTGAGACAGAGTGTTGATGTTGCGGGAGTTACCGGCATAGGCGCAGGCGGTGTCGGCCAGGGCGAAGAGGTAGGCGCCGTGGCAGATGTCGTGACCGTTGATCATATCGTCGCGCACTGTCATTTCCATGCTGGCCCAGCCCGGCCCGATCCCGGCTAACGCAATGCCCAGGGAGCGGCCGACGCGGTCGCGCTCCATTAGGGCACTGCCCACCCGCTGCGCCAAGTCTTCCGCCGCCAGCACGGCGTCGTCCAGGGCAGCCTCACCCGGAGGCGTTACCAAAGTCATGGTTGTTTTCTCCTATCGTTTCAGGATGGCGATCGTGCAGGACTTGGCGTCGCCGTCCTTGTCGCCGCCCATGCAGTGCGCCAGCCCCAGCCGCGCGCCTTCGACCTGCCGGCCGCCAGCGCGGCCGAGCAGCTGTTCGGCGATCTCGACCACCTGCGCCACGCCTGTGGCGCCAACCGGATGACCCCGGCCGATCAGCCCGCCCGACGGATTGACCGGAATGCGCCCGCCGATGGACGCCGCGCCGCTTTCCACGAAGCGTCCGCCTTCTCCCGTCGGGCACAGGCCAAGCCCTTCGTAATGCAGGATCTCGGCGATGGTGAAGGCGTCGTGGCATTCGACCAGATCAAGGTCGCCCGGCCCGACGCCCGCCTTGTCATAGGCCAGGGCGGCGGTGCGGCTGTCGGTTTCCCAGCGCACTAGGTCGCCATCGCTGTCATAGCCGCCCGAAGTCAGCACCGAGGCGGCGACCTGCACGGTCGCCCCCAGCCGGCGGGCCAGCCGGTCGTTGACCAGGACGACGGCAGCGGCGCCATCGGCGATGGGGCAGCATTGCAGGCGGGTCAGGGGGTCGGCGATCAGTGGCGCGTCCAGCACTTCGGGCAGCGAAACCGGAGCCCTGAACATGGCGATGGGATTGTGGGCCGCGTTAGCCCGGTTCTTGACCGAAACGGCGGCGAGTTGCAGCGGGGTGGTGCCAAACTCGTGCACGTGACGCATGGCCCGCAGGGCGAAGCTGGCCGGCGTGACCATACCGAGCAGGGTGTCGATCTGGGTTTCCCCGGAATCGATCAGCCCCATCTGCGGCACGCACATCTTTTCCGCCCCGACCACCAGCACGGCGTCGGCCTCGCCGGCCCGGATGGCGGTCCAGGCCAGATGCAGCGCAGTCGATCCCGAAGTACAGGCGTTCTCGACGTTGACCACCGGGATGCGCGAGATGCCAACCTCGGCCAGCACGTTCTGGCCCAAGGTCAGGGCGCCCATCAGCCGCCCGGCCAGAGCGTTGGCGAAGACTCCCATCGTGATCTGTGACGCCGCCAGCCCGCTCGCCGCAAGGGCGTCGCGCGCCGCGCGGGCACCCAGGGCCACGACGTCAAGGTCGGCGTGGCGGCCGAACGGCGTCACCCCGGTGCCGGCAATCCACACGCCCGTCATGCCGCGCGCTCCTTCCTGCAGAACAGGGGGCGCAGGCAGGCCTCCCCGTGATTGTCGATTCCCAAGGGCCTTGCCTGAAGCTCCACGGCGAGCCCCGCCTCCAGGTCGTCGACCAACTCGGGCTCGAACAAGCCGAATACCCGAAGTCCCGTGCCGTCGATGTCGACATAGCCGACCGCGTAGGGCGTCGGCAGGCCGTAGGGGGCGCGGGTGCGCACCACAGTGTAGCAGTAGACGGTGCCGACGCCGGGAACCTCCACCTCCTCGGGCTCCGTCAGGTCCGCGCCGCAGAAGGCGCGCCGAGGGAAGCTGAGGCGGTTGGCCTCGCCACACTGGCTGGCCAGCAGGCGCACGCGCGCGCCGTCACCGCCTTCCAGGCGGTAGTGGAGCATGAGCTCCTGCGGAAGCGTGGGGCTCATGACGCCACCTCCCGATCCCAGGTGTCAGCCGTCACGCCTTCGGACTTCAGGCGGTACTTCTCGACCCGTGCCGTCGGTGTCTTGGGCAGGGCGGCCATGACGCGGACGTAGCGTGGCACCATGAAAGCAGCCATTTCGCGGTCGCAGTGGGCGATCAGGTCGGCCGGGTCCAGCGCCGCGCCGGCGGCCGGCACCACGCAGGCCATCACGTCGTCCTCGCCCAACTCGGACGGAATGGGGATGACGGCAGCCTCGGCGACGTGCGGATGGGCGGCGAGCGCACGCTCCACTTCGAAGGAGGAGATATTCTCGCCACGCCGCCGCAGGGCGTCCTTTTTGCGATCGACAAAGCGCCAGAAACCATCGCCGTCGCGGCTGAGGACGTCGCCTGTATGGAACCACAAGTCCCGCCACGCCTCGACCGTCTTCTCCGGCATGGCGCGGTACTCCAGCATCATGCAGTACGGTTCGCGCGGGCGGATGAGCAGTTCGCCGGGTGTATCCGGGGCCGTCACATCGCCCCCGTCGTCGTCCACCAGGCGCACCTCATAGTGCGGGTTGGCCACCCCGCAGGAGCCCGCCTTGCGGCGGTCCAGGGTGCTCATGAAGGGCAGGCCGATCTCGCTCATGCCGTAGCCCTCGATGAGGCGGACGCCGAAGCGCGCCTCGAACGCCTCGAACAGCCCCGGCCCGGCCCCCGCGCCCATCATCAGGCGCAAGGGATGATCGCGGTCCCGTCCCGACGGCTCAGCCTTCATCAACACCGACAGGATGGTGCCGATGTAGTTGAACTCGGTGCAGCCGTGGGCGCGAACGTCGTCCCAGAAGCGGCTGGCGGAGAAGCGCTCCGCCAGCACCATACGCGCGCCGGACAGCAGCGCCGGCAGGGTCGACAGCACCTGCGCGTTGCCGTGAAACAGCGGCAAGGCATTGTACAGGCAGTCGTCGCGGCCGTAGCCGGTGGCCTCGGCAATGTACTCGCCCATGCGCAGGGCATAGTTCTGCGGCATCACCGCGCCCTTCGACGGGCCAGTGGTGCCGGAGGTGAACATGATGGCGTAGGGGTCCGACCACGTCACGTCGACCGTCGGCGGATTGCCGGCGTTGGCCATCACCTCGGCCAGGGCATGAACTTCCTTGCCCGGCACGGCGGCCGGAGCGCCGGCCACCACCACCGCCCGCAGGGCCGGCAGACGGTCGGCCACCTCGGCCAGGGCCGGCAGGAACTCCGCATCGGCCACCACCACCGGGCAGTCGGCCAGCCGCAGCATGTGAGCCAGCAGGTCGCCGCGGTGGGCGGTGTTGACCGGCACTTCCACGGCGCCCAGCATCGAGGCACCGAACCACAGGGCCAGGAACTCAGGCCGGTTGCCCATCATGATGGCGACGGCGTCGCCCTTGGCGATACCCAGTCCTGCCAGGCCATGAGCGGCCCGGCGGCTGAGGGTGTAGAGATCGCGGTAGGTGAACCGCTGCTCTCCGAAGACGAGGAATTCGCGGTCCCCTTCCGTTTCCGCGCGGTGCCGCAACAAGGCGTGCACCGTCCGCAGACGGGGGGTGTCGGCCATGAACACTGGCGACTCTCCTGTATCAGTGATGATCCACGGCCCTATTCGGCGGCGGCGGCGGCGGGCTCCTTGGCGGCGCCGGGGTCCGGCCAGGCACCGTAGTAGCGCAGGATGCCCGATGGCGGCCGCTGGCTGTCCCATTCACGGACGAAGGCGGCATACGGCTTGGCGCGGGACAGTCGCTCGC
>LAEA01000128.1 GCA_000961745.1 Rhodospirillaceae bacterium BRH_c57
CTGGCTGGGCCGCGCCTTGGGGGTGCCGCCCGATCTGGTGCGGCCGGACGCGGCGCCCGAGGCGGTGCCGCCGGAGGTGCTCAATGTCCCAGTCTGAACCGCCGTCTGAAGCGCCGGGCGAGTGGCCGTTTGACGGACTCCAGGTCGCGGCCGGAGATGACGGCCTTGCCGGAAGTTATGCGCGGGTGTTCGCCGGTGGCGATGGCCGACGGGTGCTTGATCACCTGCGCGGCCAGACCGTGAACCGTGCTTTGGGACCGGGCGCCTCCGACGCCGCCCTGCGTCACCTGGAAGGGCAGCGTGCCTTGATCGCCTCCATCCTCGCCCTGATCGTCCGGGGCGGGGGCGCACTTTGATGAAAAAGGAAACCAGCCCGATGCAAAACGCTCTGTTGAACAAGCCGGCCGGTGCGGAAAACCTGCTGACCATGCCGGCCACTGAGGTCGGCAAGGCGGCCGATGCCGCCGCCGTGCTGCCGCTGGCCGAGGCCGTGGCCGACGCCGAGGCGATCAAGCCCGGCCAGAAGCCGGCCTTCCTGCCCGACAAGTTCTGGGACGCCGAAGGCCGCCGGGTGCGCCTGGAGGATCTGGCCAAGTCCTACCGCGCCCTGGAACAGCGCATGAGCGGAGCGGTGATGGTGCCCGGCCCCGACGCCTCGGCCGAGGAGGTGATGGCGTTCCACCGCGCCCGAGGCGTGCCCGAGGCGCCGGACGGCTACCAGATCGCCGAGCGTCATCCGCTGCTGGCCACCGACCCGGACCTCAATGCCCTGCTGCATGGCGCCGGGTTCACGCCCGAACAGGCGCAGCTGGTCTATGATCTGGCGGCCGACCGGGTGCTGCCGGTGATCGAGAGTCTGGCGTCGGAGTTCGAGGCCGACCGCCAGTTGGTTCGTCTGGTCGATCACTTCGGCGGCGAGGAAAGCTGGGCCGAGCACAGCCGCCAGATCCTGGCCTGGGGCCGCGCCAACCTGCCGCCCGAGGTGATGGGCGCCCTGGCCACCACGTTCGAAGGGGTGGTCGCCCTGCACGGCATGATGTCGAGCGGCGAACCCGGCCTGCGCACTGCGGGCGGCGGTGCCGGAGAACCGGCGCTGGACGAGGACGGCGTCAAGGCGTTGATGCGCGACCCGCGGTATTGGCGCGACCGCGACCCGTCCCTGGTCCGCAAGGTCGGCAAGGCGTTCGAACGCCTGTATCCGGGGGAGTAGAGAACGGCAGGGGTCGGCAGGGGTCCGGGGGCCGCACCTGCTTTCGCGGGTGCGGCCCCCGGATCAGGCTTTCGCCCGGAACGACCGGCGGGCGGCCTTTTCATAGGCCCCCAGACCGGAGCCGATTTTGACCGTCATCAACCAATCGAGGAACCGCTTGATGTCGTCGCCACGGAAGATCAACCCGTGCTGCGGGGCCAGGATGTCGATGTCCAGGCGCGACACCATGGCGACCCAGGCGTCGCGCGCCGGGGCCGATCCCATCCAGCGTTCGTGGAAACCCTGCATGTAGCCGGCGTGCTCGGTGAAGTTCTCGACAAAGAACGATCGCTGCTTGTGGGCCGGAATCAGGGCGGCGCCGATGTCGCCCGAGAACAACATGCGGGCGCCTGGGTCGTAGACCGAGAAGTTACCCGGACTGTGCAGGTAGTGGGCCGGCAGGAGGTGAATCTCCCGCCCGCCCAGGCGGATGACCGAGCCTTCGTCGGGAACCGACACGAAGGCGCTGTCACCGTCAAAGTGGGCCAGGAAGCTGGTCCACATCCACGAGGCATGGACGCTGAGATTATCCCCGCACACGCGGCGCCACAGCCCGACCGAGGATCCCACGTCGGGGTCCTGGTGGGAAATCAGCAAGTGGCGGAGGCGTTCGATCGGCAACCGCGAGGTCAGCGCGGCAACCATGGAGGGGAAAATTTCCGACCCGCCGGGATCGATCAGCATGGTTTCACCGCCAGAGGTGATGACGATCTGGTTGGTATCGATCAGGGCATCGGGCTTGTCGGGGTCCTGCCCGAAGGCCAGCCACGAGTGATCGCCTTTGCGGTACAGTTCAACGCACTTCATGGTGTTGTTTCCCTTCAGGAGCATTTTCAAGCGAAGTGGGAACCGGTTCGCGTCAAGAAAATGCGACCACGTTTTTAAGCGCGAGCGGTGGCCAGGCGTTGCGACAAGACACGGCCGGTTTCGCCCGCCTGGTGCACGGCCTGGTCGGCGCGGTCAACCATGGCCCGCAGCCCTTCGATGTAGCGTTTCATGGTGTCGGCGACATTGCGGAACTCCGGTTCGTGGGGACCGGCGGCCGCTGCCTCAATGGCGATGTTGGTGGAGATGCCCGATGACTGTTCGGCTACCTGACGGATGCGCGCGGCGTGCGTTCCCAGTTCCTCGGCGTGCGCCATCATGCGGTGCAGGCGTTCACCGGCGGCTTGAAACGCCCCGTGCGCCGCGGCGTCCACCGCGCGCCGGCCACTTTCGGCGGCGTCAGGGTTTACCGGCGTCATGGCCTGCGCCTTGCTGCTGGCCTGGTGCATCAGGCGCAGTTCCTGGAGCGCCTTGAGCGCGGCGGCGCTGAGCCCGTAGGTGTCGGCCTTCAGGCCTTCCATGTCCGAGCGCAGGCGGCTGAGCTGGCCGACAAGCTGGCGGGTGTACTGGGTCAGGGCGCGCACCGCGACTCCGGCGCGTCCGGCCCGTCCGGCGGCAAGTTCGGCGTTCAACGACAGGATGCGCATGTCCTCGGCCAGTTCACCGAGTTCCTGGAAGGCATGGAAAGCCGACATGCACTGACCGAGCAACGCTCCGGTCGCTTCCTCCAGGTTCCCCGCGGCATGGGCTCTCACCCGTGCGCCTGAGCCATTTTTCATGAATCAACCCCCTGTGCCCCGCCCGTCCGGGCCGGTCGTGCGAGCGACAGCATAGCCATCCGGTGGCGTGGCGAAAAGGGACTTCCTGAGCCAGCCAATTTGCCTGCGGACAACCGCGCCTTTCCCAAGGCGTGGCCCGTCGGCCGGCGCGTCCGTCCCGCTGACGGCGTGCCCCCACCCCGGCCCGAATCGCCGGCTCTGACCGCTTGACCCTCCAAGACCTCAGAACAAAGGAATCGCCCGATGTCGACCACCGTCGATAAGTCCTTCGTCAAACACTACCAGGCCGACGTGCACATCGCCTTCCAGCAGATGGGCTCCAAGCTGCGCAACACCGTGCGGACCAAGAACGGCGTGCAGGGCAGCACCACCGTGTTCCAGAAGGTGGGTAAGGGCACCGCCTCGACCAAGGCCCGGCACGGCAAGGTGCCGGTCATGAACGCCGACCACTCGACGGTCGAGTGCACGCTCTATGACTACTATGCCGGCGACTGGGTTGACCGCCTGGACGAGTTGAAGACCAACGTCGATGAGCGCGGCGTGCTGGTCAAGGCCGGGGCCTACGCGCTGGGTCGCAAGACCGATGAGCTTATCATCGCCGCCCTGGACACCTCCACCAACTACGCCCTCGACGGCACCACTGCCCTGACGAAGGCCAAGGTCCTGGCCGCCTTCGAGATGATGGGCGAGGCCGACGTGCCCGACGACGGCGACCGTGTCGCGGTGGTCGGTTGGAAGCAGTGGTCGGACCTGCTGGGCATCGAGGAGTTCGCCAACTCCGACTATGTCGGCGACGCCGACCTGCCGTGGAAGGGCACCCAGGCCAAGCGGTGGCTCGGTGCTTTGTGGATGCCCCATTCCGGGCTGACTCGGACCGGCGGCGTGCGCCACTGCTACTGGTACCACAAGACCGCCATCGGCCACGCCGTCGGCCAGGACGTGCAGTCCGACATCACCTGGCACGGCGACCGCGCATCGCACTTCGTCAACAACATGATGAGCCAAGGCGCCGCCCTGATCGACCCGGCCGGCGTCATCAGCCTGCGCTGCCTCGAAGCGTAGGCCGCGTCTCCCGCTTTTTCCGGCACCCCCGCACGCGGGGGTGCCTTCTTTTTCAGGAGTTGTTTCCCATGGCCTTCAAGTCCAAGGACCTGTCCGTTCTGGCGTATGCCAACGGTTTCACCCTGTGGCACTACGCCACCCCCGACGCCGCCGTCGTCGTGACGGCCGCCAACTATTTCGACCCGTCGGCCGACATGATGCGGGCCGGCGACATCGTGGTTGCCAACGTCAACACCGCCGCCACCCCGGCCGCCGTGTTCTATCGCGTCGCCACCAGTTCCGGCGGCGTGGTCAGCATCGCTGCCATGTAGTGGCCTTCCTGCGGC
Source organism: Rhodospirillaceae bacterium BRH_c57 (assembly GCA_000961745.1). Lineage (GTDB taxonomy): Bacteria > Pseudomonadota > Alphaproteobacteria > Rhodospirillales > Rhodospirillaceae > Cauispirillum. Next base: position 4,242 of record LAEA01000128.1, read on the forward strand.
GCCGCGCTGGTGCGGCGCCGCATATCCTTTCCGTCAATCCCGCTGGAGGTTTCCCATGGCCCTGTCCGCCATCGCGCTGTGTTCGCGGGCGCTGCTGATGATCGGCGCCGCTTCCATTTCCTCGTTTGACGAAGGCACGGCAGAGGCCGAGGTGGCCGCCAACCTCTATCCGTCGGTGCGGGATGCGCTGCTGTCCACCCATCCGTGGAACTTCGCCAGCCGCGCCCAGTGGTTGGCCCGCCTCGCCCAGGGTCCGCAGGCCGATTTCCAGAACGCCTTCTCGTTACCCGACGACTGCCTGCGGGTGCTGGCGGCCGGGGCCGGGTTGCGGTCGAGCGGGCTGCGCTACCGCATCGTCGGGCGCCAGCTTCACTGCGACAGCGACCGGGTTCTTCTGCGCTACGTGGAACGTGTGACGGAAGGCATGTTTCCGGCCTTCTTCGATCAGGTCCTGATCTCCCGACTGGCCGCCGAGTTCTGCCTGCCGCTGACCGAAAGCACCACGCGGGCCGAGTTCCTGTATCGCCTGGCCGAACAGGAACTGCGCCGCGCCCGGCTGGTCGATGCCCAGGAGCAAACACCCGACGCGCTGGAGGACTTTCCGCTCATCGATGTGCGTGGGTAAGGGGAGAAATCGACGATGGGCAAGCTTCGGCAGACCAAGACCAACTTCACGGCCGGCGAACTGGCGCCCGAACTGCTCGGCCGGGGCGACCTGACGGCCTACGAGAACGGCGCGGCCCGCCTGCGCAACGTGTTCATCCAGCCGACCGGCGGGGTCCACCGCCGGGCTGGGCTGGGCCATATCGACACGGCGGCCGGGCCGGGCCGGCTGGTATCCTTTGAGTTCAACAGCGAGCAGGTCTACCTGCTGGTGTTCACCGACCTGTTGGTCAGCGTCTACATGGACGGCGCCAGGGTGGCCACGTTCACCGCGCCCTGGACGGCGGCGCACCTGTCCAACATCGACTGGACGCAAAGCGCCGACACGCTGCTGGTCGTCCACCCGGACGTGGCGCCGCAAAAGATCACCCGCACGTCGCACACCGCTTGGACCATCGTGCCGTGGGATTTCGGCGGGACCATTCCCCAAGTCCAGGGCGCAGCGGCGTTTTCCACCACACGGGGCTGGCCGTCGTCGGTCAGCTTCCACCAGGACCGCCTAGTGATCGGCGGCAGCCGGGATCTGCCTAACCATCTGTGGATGTCGCGGGTCGGGGCGTTCTTCAACTTCGATGTCGGCACCGGCCTGGACGACCAAGCCATTCACTTCGAGATCCTGTCCGACCGCGTGGACGCCATCCGCAACGTGTTCTCCGGCCGTCACCTTCAGGTTTTCACCACGGGCGGCGAATGGATGGTCTCCGGCGATCCCCTGGCACCGCGCACCGTGCAGATCCGCCGCCAGACCCGCGTCGGGGCCTTGACCATGCGGCGGGTGCCGCCGCGCGATGTTGATGGCGCCACCCTGTTCGCCGCCGCCAGCGGACGGGAACTACGCGAATTTCTGTTTGCCGACGCGGAACAGGCCTATCAGGCGGCCGATCTGGCGTTGCTGGCCCGCCATCTGGTCAATGACCCGGTGGACATGGATTACGATCCGCTGCGCCGGCTGGTTCATCTGGTCATGGCCGACGGAAGCCTCGCCACGGTGACCAACTTCCGGCGCGAGAAGGTGACCGCCTGGACCGGCCAGGAAACCGCCGGGCAGTTCCTGTCGGTCGCCGTGGTCGGCACCGAAACATACGCCATGGTCCGGCGCGGCGCCGTGGTCAGCATCGAGGTGTTCGAGGACGCCCTTGGCACCGACTCCGCCCTGACCGGGACCTCGGAGGAGGCCAAGACGACGTGGAGCGGCCTCGGCCACCTTGAAGGACGGTCCGTCAAGGTCAAGGCCGATGGCGTGGAGGTGGACAACGCGGTGGTCACCGAGGGCGCCATTACGTTGGCTTATCCGGCCAAAGAGGTCGAGGTCGGCCTGCCGTTCACCCACAGTGTGGAACCGCTGCCGGTGCTGCCGGATGGCCCGGCGGGAGGGGGCAATGGGCGACAGATGCGTCTGGTGCGCGTCTCGCTCCGCGTGCTCGACACCCCGGTCCTGCATATCGACACCGGACGCGGCCCGACCGCCGCGTCGTTCAAGCGGTTCGGGGCGAGCGGCGTGCTCGATGCGCCGCCGCCGCCGTTCACCGGCGACGTGACGGTGCGGGCCCTGGGCTGGCAACGCAACTCGATCCGGCCGCTGTGGAGCATTTCGCAGGACACCCCGCATCCCTGCTGTGTCCTTTCCGTGACCACCGAAACGAAGGTGACCGACTGATGGGTGCTTTCCTCTCCACGCCGCAGTTCACGCCGGCCGCTCCCCAGGCCCAGGCACCGCTGCCGTCCTACACGGTTCAGGCCGCTCCCGTTCAGGCCGTTCCTGTTCCGGCGATTTCCGCCGCAGTGGACGCCTACCAGGAACCCGTCCTGCGCGCCAAGGCCCGCGAGGCGGCCACCGCCGCCGCGCTGGAGGCAGACATGGCGGCCATGCAGGCCGAACAGGCCCGTGCCGACCGTGCCGCCCGACTGGGCGCCGAGACCGAGAGCGGGCGCATCAGCGGACAGCTTGCCGCCAGCATCAAGACCCGCGACTCCGTGCTGCGCC
>LAEA01000058.1 GCA_000961745.1 Rhodospirillaceae bacterium BRH_c57
CGACGCCCGCGCCGCCGTCGCCGCCATCCGCGCCGGGGCCAAGGAGTTCGTCCCCCTGCCGCCCGACCCGGACCTGATCGCGGCGGTGCTGGAGGCGGTCGCCTATCAGGACTGCGCGATCATCTTCGGCGATCCGTCGATGCACAAGATCATGAAGATGGCCGATCAGGTGGCGCCGGCCGAGGCCAGTATCCTGATCGTCGGAGAGTCGGGCACCGGCAAGGAGCTGATGGCCCGCCACATCCACAACCGGTCACGCCGGGCCGGCAACATGTTCATCGCCGTGAACTGCGCCGCCATCCCGGAAAACCTTCTGGAATCCGAGCTGTTCGGCCATGAGAAAGGATCGTTCACCGGGGCCGTGGCCCGCCGCATCGGCAAGTTCGAGGAAGCCGACGGCGGCACCCTGCTGCTCGACGAAGTCTCGGAAATGGACGTCCGCCTGCAAGCCAAGCTGCTGCGCGTCCTCCAGGAGCGCGAAGTCACCCGCGTCGGCGGCAACCAGCCGGTCAAGGTCAACGTGCGCATCCTGGCCACCTCGAACCGCATCCTGACCGAGGAAGTCCGCAAGGGCACCTTCCGCGAGGACTTGCTGTTCCGCCTCAACGTGGTCACCCTGCCCCTGCCCCCCTTGCGTGAGCGCCCGGCCGACATCGAGACGCTGGCCAACCACTTCGCCCTCAAGTACGCCGGTCTCAACGGGGCGCCCCATCGGCTGGTCAGTCCGCAAACCATGGCGCTGCTCAAGCGCCACCGCTGGCGCGGCAACGTGCGCGAACTGGAAAACACCATTCATCGCGCCGTCCTGCTGGCCAACGGCGACACCATCGAGCCCGACGCCATCCTGCTGCCCGACGCCGAACCCGGCGACGGCGGCGCGACCCAGTCCGAAGGTGCCGACGGCGCCGCGGCCGGCACCGGCGGCCTGGTGGGCCGCACCGTGGCCGACGTGGAACGCCACCTGATCATCGACACCCTGCGCCACACCTTGGGAAACCGCACCCACGCGGCGACCATCCTGGGGATCTCCATCCGCACGCTGCGCAACAAGCTGAAGCTCTACTCCGACCAGGGAATGCCCGTGCCGCCGCCCGGAGAGGCGGACAGTGCGCCCTGACGTGACCCCTCCCAAACAAAGCCCCTCTGGGCAAAAAATGATAGCCGGGACCTGACACGCACATGGCCGACGACAGGCAGCAGATTGAAGGCCCCGTCCCTGACGGAGCCGGTGGCGGCACCGGCGGCGCGTCCATGTCCATGGACGGCATGCGCAACGGCATCTTCCGGGTGCTGCGGCGCGGCGATCTGGCGCTGGCCATCGGCATTTCCGCCACGCTGGTCATCCTCATCCTGCCGTTGCCGGCGTGGCTGCTCGACATTGCGCTGGCGTTGTCGCTGACCTTCGCGGTGCTGGTCCTGATGACCGTCATCTTCATCCAGAAGGCGATGGAGCTGAACTCGTTCCCGGTCATCCTGCTGATCGCCACTCTGTTCAGGCTGGCGTTGAACCTGGCCTCGACCCGCCTCATCCTGTCCGAGGGCCACAACGGGCCGGACGCCGCCGGGGCCGTGATCCAGGCCTTTGGCGGGTTCATCATGGGTGACAACTTCGTCATCGGCGTGATCGTCTTTGGCATCCTGATCATCGTCAACTTCATGGTCATCACCAAGGGTTCGGGCCGTATCGCCGAAGTCACCGCCCGCTTCACCCTGGACGCCATGCCGGGCAAGCAAATGGCCATCGACGCCGACCTGTCGGCCGGCGTCATCAACGAACAGGAAGCCGTCCAGCGGCGCTCCGACCTGCAAAAGGAAAGCGACTTCTTCGGCTCCATGGACGGTGCCTCGAAGTTCGTGCGCGGCGACGCCGTCGCCGGGCTGCTGATCACTGGCATCAACATCATCGGCGGCATGATCATCGGCATGGCCCAGAACGGCCTGAGCTTCAGCGAAGCGGCCGACGTCTACACCCGCCTGACCGTCGGTGACGGCCTCATCAGCCAGATCCCCGCCCTGATCATCTCCATCGGCGCCGCCATGATGGTCACCAAGGCGGGCCTGAGCGAAAGCGCCGACGTCGCCCTGGGCCAGCAGTTCAGCCGCTATCCCAAGGCGCTCGGCATGTCGTCGGCGGTGGCCGGTCTACTTGCCATCACGCCCGGCACGCCGATGCTGCCGTTCCTGCTGCTGGCCGCCATGACGGGCGGCGCGGCGTTCTGGCTGGACCGCGACCAGACGGCCAAGGCCGCCCAAAAGGCACTGCATGACGACCGGATGGACAGTGGCGACCAGACCGCGCCGGTGCCCGAGGAACCCATCGCCACGGCGCTCAAGATCGACCTCGTACGCCTGGAAATGGGGTATGGCCTGTTGTCCATGATCTCCAATACCGGCAGCCACCGCCTGACCGACCAGATCAAGGCGTTGCGCCGTGCCTTGGCGACCGAAATGGGCTTCATCATGCCCAGCGTGCGGATCCAGGACAACATGCAGTTGCCGGCCAACACCTATGCCATCTTCATCAAGGAGGTGGAGGCCGGGCGCGGCGACCTGCGGCCCAACCAGCTTCTGGTCATGGACCCGCGCGGCGAGGACATTACCCTGGCCGGCGAAAAAACCCGCGAACCAACGTTCGGCCTGCCGGCCCTGTGGGTCGATGTCTCGAACCGCGAAGAAGCGCTGTTCCGGGGCTATACCGTGGTCGATCCGCCGACCGTCATCACCACCCACCTGACCGAGGTGGTGCGCGAGAACATGTCCGAACTGCTGTCCCACGCCGAAACGCAGAAGCTGCTCGATGAACTGGACAAGGACCACCAAAGGCTGGTGTCCGATCTGGTGCCCGGCCAGATCACCATTGGCGGCATCCAGCGGGTCCTGCAAAACCTGCTCAACGAACGGGTGTCGATCCGCGACCTGCCTTCCATCCTCGAAGGCGTGTCCGAGGCGGCCGGCATGACCCGCAACGTCATGCTCATCACCGAACACGTCCGGTCCCGTCTGGCCCGCCAGATGTCGGACAACAATTCCGACGAGGAAGGCGTCATCCCGCTGGTCACCCTGTCGCCGGAATGGGAACACGCCTTCGCCGAGTCCCTGGTCGGCCAGGGCGACGAGAAGCAACTCGCCATGCCGCCCAGCAAACTGCACGAGTTCATCACCCAGGTGCGGCAGTCCTTTGAACGCTTTGCCATGTCCGGGGACACTCCGGTCCTGCTGACCAGTCCGGGCGTGCGGCCTTACGTGCGATCAATCATCGAGCGATTCCGGCCCATGACCGTGGTGATGAGCCAGAACGAAATTCACCCCAAGGCCCGTATCAAGACGCTGGGACAAATCTGATGATGAACCCTGGCACCGATAGCGGGATGGAGGCGACCCCATGCGGCTGAAAAGCTACTCCGCCCCCAGCATGGCCGAAGCGATGGCCTTGGTTCGCGCCGAGTTGGGCGACGACGCCATCATCGTATCGACCCAGCGGGCGTCGGGCAGCCAGGGCGTGCGCATCACCGCCGCCCTTGAGGAAAACAGCACCGACGACGAAATCCACCAGCTTCTCGACGGCGCGGCGCCGGCCCCGGTGGCCGACCGCGTGCGCGAGGCGCTGGTCTATCACGGCGTGCCGCCGCGCCTGATCGAGAAGATCGTGTCGGCCGCCCGCAAGCTGGACACCGACAACCCGACCATGGCCTGCGCCGCCGCCCTGGATGACCTGTTCTCGTTCGCGCCGCTGCCCGAGCGCCGCGCGCCCCGCCCGTTTATGATGGTCGGCCCGCCCGGCTCGGGAAAGACCATCACGGTTGCCAAGCTGGCCGCCCGTGCCCGTCTGGCTGGCCGGTCGGTCGGCGTCATCACGGCGGACACCGTGCGCGCCGGGGCGCTGGAGCAGTTGTCGGCGTTCACCAGCATCCTCGACATCGACTTGCGCAAGGCACGCGGCAGCGACGCCCTGCGCGACTTGGCGCGGGAAGCCGCCGATCAATACGACCTGGTGTTCGTGGACACGCCGGGCCTGAACCCGTTCCACCCCCAGGACATGGACTTCCTGCGCAAAATGGTGGACACCTCGGCGATCGAACCAGTGCTGGTCATGGCCGCCGGGGGCGACCCGGTGGAGGCCGAGGAAATGGCCGAGGCCTTCGCCGAGATCGGCGCCAGCCGCCTGCTGGTCACCCGCCTGGACATCACGCGCCGGCTGGGCGCCGTCCTGGCCGCCGCCGACACCGGCCAGTTCATGTTCTGCGAGGTCAGCATCAACCCGCACGTGGCCAACGGCCTGTGCCCGATTTCCCCGGTCAGCATGGCCCGCCTGCTGGTGCCACCGACCGAGGAGGAGGAATTTGAGGCCCACGGTGCGCCCGCGCCGCAGGCCCAAGCGGTAAGCCGTCCCCCACCACCTCCACCACCAGCATTTTCCAGCGATCCCAAGCCCACCATCAAGCCGTACCGGCCGCCCCCGGCCGACCCCAATGCCCAAATCCATCGGGCCGCAGTGCACCGGGACTATCTGGGTGATGACGACGAAGGTGAGATGCCCCCGGCCGAGCCAGAAGGCAGGCCAGTATTCTCACTTATGGACGAAATCGATCCCGCCGATCACACTGACGACCCTGACAAGCTAGAGGCACGCCGATGAACAGTCAGATCCCGACCACCGGGCCGCGTCCCGTCCTGGCGCCCAGCGCAGGGCCGCGCCAGCGGGGACGCAACATCATCGCCGTGGCCTCGGGCAAAGGCGGCGTCGGCAAGACGTGGTTTTCCATCACCCTCAGCCATGCCCTGGCCCTGCGTGGACAGCACACGTTGCTGTTCGACGGCGACCTGGGGCTGGCCAACGTGGACATCCAGCTCGGCCTGATGCCCAACACCGACCTGGGCGGCGTCATCACCGGCAAGACCACCCTGACCCAGGCCTGCCAGCGGTACGAGGTCGGCGGCTTCGACGTCATCGCCGGGCGGTCGGGTTCAGGGTCGCTGGCCAACATTCCACTGTCGCGCCTTCAGGTGCTGGGCGAGGATCTGGTCGTTGCCTCGGCCGCCTATGACAAAGTCATCCTCGACCTCGGCGCCGGAGTGGAAAAATCCGTCCGCCAGTTGGCCCGCGCCGCCGGAACCATCCTGGTGGTGACGTCGGACGAACCGACCTCGCTGACCGACGCCTACGCCTTCATCAAGGTGACCATCCTTGAGCGGCCGGGCACCGACATCCGCGTGGTGGTCAACGCCGCCAACTCGACGCGCGAGGGCGAACGCACTTTCAACACCCTGCGCAAAGCCTGCGAAGGGTTCCTCAAGATCAGCCCGCCGCTGGTCGGCATCGTGCGCCGCGACATGCGGGTGCGCGAGGCCATCCGCAACCAGACGCCAATCCTCACCCGCAGCCCCAACGCGGATGCGGCCATCGACGTGGAGGCCATCGCCGACCGCCTGCTGGCCGGCGCCTGAGGCGGTCGGAGCGGACGCGCCATGATAGACGCGCCATGACAACGGTGACGCCGCCCCCGC
>LAEA01000031.1 GCA_000961745.1 Rhodospirillaceae bacterium BRH_c57
GAGCAACTCGACGCGGCGGGCCGCCCGACCGGAACGTGGTGGCGGTTCGTGCGCGAGGCCGGGGCGTGGCGCGTCAACCTGCGCCCCAACCTTGACGCCGCCGACGCCGTCCTGCGGGAACGGCTACAGTCCAGCGGCAGGACCCGCATGGATTTTGTCAATCAGCTTGCGAAGAACGGGAGATAGACCGTGGCCGAGACCTCATTCGACGTGGTGGTTGTAGGTGCCGGACCCGGCGGTTATGTGGCGGCCATTCGCGCCGCGCAACTGGGCATGAAGGTGGCCGTGGTGGAGCGCGCCCATCTGGGCGGCATCTGCCTGAACTGGGGCTGCATCCCGACCAAGGCGCTGCTGCGCTCGGCCGAGGTGTTCCGCACCATGAAGCACGCCAAAGACTATGGTCTGTCCGTGCAGGGCGCCACGGCCGACCTGCAAGCGGTGGTGCAGCGCTCGCGCGGCGTCGCCAAGCAGCTTGCCGGCGGCGTCGGCCATCTGCTGAAAAAGAACAAGGTCACGGTGTTCGACGGGCAGGGCCGGTTGCTTGGCAAGGGCAAGGTGGGCGTGGAGAAGGACGCCAAGACCACCGAGCTGACCGCCAAGCACATCATCCTGGCCACCGGCGCGCGGGCCAAGACCTTTCCCGGCCTGGAGCCGGACGGCAAGGTCATCTGGACCTACAAGGGCGCCCTGGTGCCCGACGTCATGCCCAAGCGCCTGCTGGTCGTCGGGTCGGGCGCCATCGGCATTGAATTTGCGAGCTTCTTCCACACCATGGGCGCCGAAGTCACCGTGGTCGAGGTGCTCGACCGCATCGTGCCGGTGGAGGACCCCGATATTTCCGCCCACCTCGCCAAGTCCCTCAAGAAGGACGGCATGACCATCCTGACCAAGGCCAAGGTCGCCAACATCGCGGTGTCCGGCGGAATGGCCAAGGTGTCGGTGGAGCAGGGCGGCAAGACCCAGGACATCGAGGTGGACCGCGTCATCCTGGCGGTCGGCATCACCCCCAACGTCGAGGACATCGGCCTCGAAAACACCTCGATCAAGCCCGGCAAGGGCGGGTTCCTCGAAACCGACGAATGGTGCCGGACCACCGAACCCGGCGTCTACGCCATCGGGGACCTGACGCAGGCCCCCTGGCTCGCCCACAAGGCCAGCCACGAAGGCGTGCTGTGCGCCGAAAAGATCGCCGGCCTCCCCGACCTCCATCCGCTGGACGTCACCAAGATCCCGGCCTGCACCTACTGCCACCCGCAAATTGCCTCGGTCGGGCTGACCGAGCCCAAGGCCAAAGAACTCGGCTATGACGTCAAGGTCGGCCGCTTCCCGTTCATGGGCAACGGCAAGGCCATCGCCCTTGGCGAACCCGAGGGCATGATAAAGACGGTGTTCGACGCCAAGACCGGGGAATTGCTTGGCGCCCACATGATCGGCGCCGAGGTCACGGAACTGATCCAGGGCTATGCCATCGCCCGTACCCTGGAGACGACCGAGGTGGACCTCATGCACACCGTCTTCCCGCACCCCACATTGAGCGAGATGATGCACGAGTCCGTGCTTGACGCCTACGGCCGGGCCATCCATTTCTAAGGCTCCTGTAACGAACTGGGACGACCATGAGCGACGTGACCGTTCTCCGCGAAGACAAGATCCCGCTGCGCAAGCCGGACTGGATCCGGGTCAAGGCGCCGACGTCGGCCGAGTATGCGGAGACCCGGCGGCTCATGCGGTCGAAGTCGCTGCACACCGTCTGCGAGGAAGCGGCCTGCCCGAACATCGGGGAGTGCTGGAAAAGCAAGCACGCCACGGTGATGATTCTAGGCGACATCTGCACCCGCGCCTGCCGCTTCTGCAACGTCAAGACCGGCAAACCCGGCATGGTGGACGAGTCGGAACCCGACCATGTGGCCGAGGCGGTGGTGTCCATGGGCTTGGCCCATGTGGTCATCACCTCGGTTGATCGCGACGACTTGGACGACGGCGGGGCAGGGCACTTCGCCAAGGTCATCGCGGCGGTGCGCGCAGCCTCGCCCCAGACCACCATCGAGGTCCTGACCCCCGACTTCCGGGGCAAGGACGGCGGCGTCGAGACGGTGATCGCCGCGCGGCCCGACGTGTTCAACCACAACCTTGAAACCGCGCCGCGCCTGTACGCCACCATCCGGCCGGGGGCGCGCTACTTCGGCAGCCTGCGCCTGCTGGAAAAGGCCAAGGATCTGGCCCCTGACGTGTTCACCAAGTCCGGGATCATGGTTGGCCTGGGCGAGGACAAGGCCGAGGTTCTTCAGGTGATGGATGACCTGCGCTCGGCCGGGGTGGATTTCATCACCATCGGGCAGTATCTGCAACCGACTCCGCGCCATGCGCCGGTGGACCGCTACGTGACGCCCGATGAGTTTGAGACCTATCGCACCATGGCGCTCGCCAAGGGATTTTTGATGGTGTCGGCCACGCCGCTTACCCGGTCGTCCTACCATGCCGACCGGGACTTCGCGCAGTTGCGTGCGGCCCGCGCCGCCAAGCGGGCCGGCTGATGCCCACCCACGCCGAGAAGCGCGCGCTGCCCTACTCGCCCGAAGAAATGTTCCGCCTTGTCGCGGAGGTCGAGCGTTACCCGGAATTCCTGCCGTGGTGCCTGGCATCGCGCATCCGCAAGCGCGAGGGCGCGGTGTTTTGGGCCGATTTGGTGATCGGTTTTAAGATGGTGCGCGAACGGTTCACCTCGCGGGTGGAACTGAACGAACCGGCCCGGCGGATTGATGTCAGCTATTCAGAAGGTCCGTTCAAGTACCTGAACAACCACTGGATTTTCGACCCGGACGGCAACGGCGGAACGGTGATCGACTTCTACGTCGATTTCGAGTTCCGCAATCGCGTCCTGCAAAAAATCATGGGTGCGCTGTTCGGCGAAGCGGTGTCGCGCATGGTTGCCGCCTTTGAGAAGCGCGCTCATGAACTGTATGGCGATCGGTAGCTGAACCTGAGGAAGGAACGCGGGTTCTGCCCGCACCCGCCAGGAGACTAGGTCTCCTGGGCCTCGGGAATTGGCGGTGGTGCATGGCCGCGCGCAGCGCAGCAAAGGACATGGAGTGTCTGCCTGCGGCGCAAGTGAAGCGCAGGTCTCCCTTCATGGGTTCCAAGGGCCGCTCGGCCCTTGGCGGGTTTGGGCGGCGCCCAATTCTTCCCTTTCACCTTCCCCCTAAACCGTCCCCTCGCGCAGCACCCTGGCGATCATGCGCAGGGCAAGGAGGGTGGCCTGGGCGCGCACCGAGTCGCGGTCTCCGGTGAAGACCGGCGCGTCGTGGAGGCTGTCGCCGTCCTCGCTGCACACCGCGATGTGGACCAGTCCGACCGGTTTTTCCTCTGTCCCGCCATCGGGTCCGGCGATGCCGGTGATGGCAACGGCGACCTTGGCCGAGGTGTGGGCCAGCGCACCGCGCGCCATGGCGAAGGCGACGTCGCGGCTGACCGCTCCCTGGGTGCGGATGAGGGACGGCGCGACGTTCAGGATGGTTTCCTTGGCGCTGTTGGCGTAGGTCACGAATCCGGCCTCGAACACGCGCGAGCTTCCCGGTACCGTCGTCAGGGCGGCTGACACCAGCCCCCCGGTGCAGGATTCGGCGGTCGCCAGGGTGACGCCCATTTCCTCGCAAGCGGCCAGGGCATCGCGTGCCGCGACCGCAATCTCTTCGTTCAGCAACGACATTGTCTCAGGGTCCTCCCTCCCGTGGACCCTATTACTGGGTCCTGCATGGAACAAAATATTACACGATTGGAACAACTGTCACTACAGCCCAAAGGGCCAGGGCGGCATATCCGGCGGCCAGGACATCATCGACCATGATGCCCAATCCGCCGCCCATCCGACGATCGGCCCACCGCACCGGCCATGGCTTGAAAATATCGAAGATGCGGAAGAAAACGAATCCGAGGGCATAGGCCACCGGATCGAGCGGCGCCACGGCCAGGGTCAGCCATTGGCCAGCGACTTCGTCGATGACGACATGCCCCGGATCCTTTTGCCGGATGTGGTTGACGTAGACCTCCGACGCCCACCATCCGATCAGGAAAACGACTACCGCCGCGCCGACCAGCGCCCACGGGCCGCCGGCCCACGAGATCAGAACCGCGAATGGCAGGGCTCCCAGCGAGCCGAATGTGCCCGGTGCGCGGGGTACCAACCCCAGGCCAAACCACGTGACGACCAAGGTCAAGGGCCATGGCGCGGCGGGGTGCAATCCGCGCGCATGCATCTTTCGGGAAACCTTCCGGTGGGTCGAGGACGTCATGCTGGTTACCCCGCTTGCCGGATTGCCCGGATTGTTTTGCTTGATATAGCGTTGGTAGGAACGGTAGGTTTTACCGGTTCGATTCAGGGGGCACCAAGCATCATACGCCCGCTCGAAGCCGGTTTCATCTGCCCCGTGGTGTTCACGGCTCATGAACAGGATTTGGGAGGTGCCAAAGTAGCTTTCGCCGTGGCGGCCGTCACAGGCCGGGCGACGTTCTTTTGGTACCGTCCTCAGGGAGCACAGCGCAAGGGCCGCATCGGCGGCCGGCAGACAGTTTTTCTTAAAACTCCGGCACGCCGAAGGGCGGGACGGAGTTTCCGGGGCAAGCCGGTACCCCGTTTGGTGCCGCGGTTGTCGAGGCCATGACCCCAACACGTTAGGCAAGGCATGTCGCACTACGATCCGCGGGAACGCAGTCTCAATTCAGTCCAGAAGGCCATTCAAAAGGTCTTTCCGGAACGTCAGGTCATGCTGCGAAGCGGGGGACGGTTGCGAAGCCTGCGCCTGAACACGGTCAGCCAGATGGCGATGACCGTGGTCGGCATTGGGACGGCGTGCTGGATCGGCTTCAGCTCCTTCATGGTCGTGAACCATGAGCAGATTTTGACCAGCAAGCAGGAAGAAGTGGTTCGCGCCCGCGCGGCCTACAAAACGCTGCTGGCCCAGGTCGAGGTCTACCGCGACCGTATTTCCAACGTGGCCGACAATCTCGAGCGCAACCATTCATACGCCCTCAGCCTCGTGGACCAGAATGCCGACCTGGATGAAAAGCTCCAGGCGATGCAGAACGAACTGGCCAGTAGCGAGGCGCAGCGCGAACAGGTCGCGCGCCAGAAGGAACGCTTGGTCGGCCACCTGCAAAATCTGAAGGCGGAGTTGCAGAGCGCTGCGGTCGCCGAAGGTGACTCGACCGCTGCCGAGGTTGCCCTGGCGTCGTTCGAGGATGACCCGGCTGGTGCCGTGTCGTTGCAACGCGAACGCGCCGCCCGCGAGCGGGAGACGCTGCGTACCGAACTGACGCGGCTGGAAACCGAGATGGTCGAGGTGGCCGAAGGTTTGCTGGTCGAACAGCAGGTGGACGCCATCGAACTTGAACTGCGCCGGGTGATCCTGCAGCGCGACATGGCCAAAAGCGAGACGTCCGACCTGCGTCAGCAGGTTACGCACCTCAAGCAGCAACTGGCCGACATGGAAAACACCCAGTTGGCCCTGTTCCAGCGCTTCTCCACACTGGCGCGCGACCGCATCGGGGAACTGGAAGGCGCTCTCAAGAAGACCGGCCTTGACGTCGAGCGACTGCTCAAGCGGCAGGACAGCGCGACCAGCCAGGGCGGGCCGTTCATTCCCCTGGAAATGGGCACCTGGGACGCCCATACCCTGCGACGCAGCCTGGATGATCTGAACGGACACGTGGCGCGCTGGAGTTCGCTCGAGTCCCTGGCCGATTCCCTGCCGCTTGGACAGCCGGTGCGGGAGTTCTATGTCAGTAGCACGTTTGGCGCGCGCAAGGACCCGCTCAACGGTCGGGTGGCCATGCACGAGGGTCTCGACATGGCCGGGCCGATCGGCTCACCTGTTTTCGCTGGTGGGCCTGGAAAGATTGTTTACGCCGGTTGGCGGGGGCGATATGGTCGTCTTGTGGAAATCGATCATGGCTATGGTCTTAAGACCCGTTATGCCCACCTTCACAAGATTTCCGTGAAGAAGGGAGAAGTCGTTGATCGGGCGACCCGGATCGGCCAACTGGGCACCAGTGGCCGGAGCACCGGACCGCACCTCCACTACGAAGTCATTTATTTGGGCAAGCCGCTCAACCCGGACAAGTTCATCAAGGCGGGCGCTAATGTTTTCAAAGGGTAGTAAGACCCCCAGCCGGGATCACAAGGTCGAGGGAAGCGCCAAGGGCGTGCCGTCGATCATCAGCGCCGACCTGACCATTACCGGTGATCTGGTGAGCAGCGGCGAGATCCAGGTGGACGGTTCCATCGAAGGTGACATTCGCTGCAGGGCGCTTGTCATCGGCGTCAATGGTGCCGTAACAGGTGAGATCGAGGCCGACTCCATCCGCTTGCATGGCAAGGTGACCGGTCAGGTCCGCGCCAAGACGGTGTTCCTTGCCGCCACCGCTCATATGATCGGCGACATTACCCACGAAAGCCTGGCCATCGAGCCCGGCGCCTTCATGGAAGGCCATTGCCGCCGCATGAGCGAGTCGGTGGCCGCCGGGGCTCTCAAGAAGCCCGACCTGACGTTGGCCGACAGCCGCAGCGCCGAGGCCAAGTCCCAGAGCGACAAGGCTTCCTCTGACGCGGTCAAGGATGACCAGAAGCCTGCTGCTGTGTTTTACTAACAGACAGCGGAAGTCAGTTTGTACGGCGTGAGATTTTCGCGCAGGCAGCAAGACGCTGACCTTAGGGGAAGGGCGGGCTCCGCCCGTACCCGCAAGGAGGCCCGCCTCCTTGACCTCGCGACGTGACAGAGCAAAGCCGCGCGTAGCGCATTGAATACCGACATTCTCTGCTTGCGGCGCAAGAAAAGGGCGAGCCCCCTCATGGGATCCAAGGGCGGCTTGGCCCTTGGCGGGCCTGGGCAGAGCCCAGTTCCTTTCTTATGGTAGCGCCTATGGGCCGTTCGGCCCCTTGACCCCATGAAATAGCCGTTTCCACGCCTTGCGCCGCAGGCAGAGACTCTCTTCTCAGCATGTGATGCGTTGCGCGCGGCTTTACTCCGCCCAAACATCCGAGGTCCAGAAGACTGAGTTTCCTGGCGGGCGCGGGCAGAGCCCGCTTTTTTCTATATAAGTCAGGACCTATGCGCGTTCAACGTCTGGTCCGCCCTTAGGCGAACGGCGTCGCGGCCAAGGCACTGCGGTACGTCGCTGGGTCCACGTTGCCTCCGGACGCAATGACCAAGCTAACGCGGCCGTGTCCGGGCACGGCGCCGCTCAGAATGGCGGCGAGGGCGATGGCACCGCCGGGTTCCAGGACGATCTTCAGGCGGTCGAAGGCGGTCCGCATGGCACTGAGGACCGCGCCGTCGTCCATGGCAACGCCGCCCATCAGATGGTCCCGGTGGACGGCGAACGGAATGTCACCCGGCTGCGTGGCGAGCAGCGCGTCGCACAGGGTGGAGCCGGAGCTTTCGTGGGGGACTGGGGAGCCCGCCTCGATCGACCGGCGCAGGTCATCGAAGCCTTGCGGCTCGGCCGCCCACACGGCGCATCCGGGGAAAACCCCGTGGACCCCCAGCGCCACGCCGGCAACCAACCCGCCGCCAGATGCCGGAACCACCGCCTGATCCACGCAGACTCCCAGGGCCTCGGCCTGGCGTGCCGCTTCGAGGCCCGCCGTGCCCTGGCCGGCGATGATGCGGCTGTCATCGTAGGGCCGCACCACCGCCAGCCCACGTTCGGCCGCCAGTTTGCCGCCGATGGCCTCGCGGCTTTCGGTGCGGCGGTCGTAAAGGATGACCTCGCCGCCCAGGGCGCGGGTGTTGGCGATCTTCACGGCCGGCGCATCGGCCGGCATGATGATTACCGCCGGGATTCCGAAATGCCGGGCAGCCGCCGCAACGGCCTGGGCATGGTTGCCCGACGACCACGCCAGAACGCCCTGCCGTCGTTCCTTTTCAGGCAGTTGCGCGATGGTGTTGAAAGCGCCCCGAAACTTGAAAGAGCCGGTTCGTTGCAGGCATTCTGCCTTGACCAGCACCCGGCCGCCGACCGCAGCATCGATCTCGGGCGAGGACAGCAGCGGTGTCACGACCGCATGGCCTGCCAGACGCGCAGCAGCAGCCTCAATGTCGGCAAAGGTCGGGGCTGGGAGGGTCACAGCCCGAACAGGGCCGGAACGCCGCGCAAGTCGGTCAGTTCCACCTCGGGCCGGGCCGGCAGGCGTTCGACCCCCTGATCGAAGCGGTTGACCCACACGACGCGGAAGCCGAACGACGCCGCCCCGGCGGCATCCCACCCGTTGGAGGAAAAGAACGCGACCTCCTCGGGCGCCACGCCGAATCGGCTAGTGGCGAGGGCGTAGACGTCCGGGTGCGGCTTGTAGACCTGAAGGGTGTCGACCGAAAGCTGGTCGTCAAGCAAGGCCCCGAGGCCCGCCGCCTCGACCGCCGAACGCAACATTCCTGGCGAGCCGTTGGACAGAATGGCCGTCTGCTTGCCGCCGTCCTTGAGGGCGCGCAGCACGTCTGGTACCTCTGGGTAGGCGTCCAGGCGCTCGTAGAGGTCCATCAGGCGGTCGGCCAGGGCCGGATCGCTGACCCCCACACTTTCCATGGCGTAGGCCAGAGCCTCCCGCGTTACCTGATGAAAGTCGGCATAGCGGCCCATGAGGCTGCGCAGCCAGGTGTACTGAAGCTGCTTGGTCCGCCAGATCTCCGACAGTGGCGCCCAGGCGTCGCCCAGATCCGTTTGCAGGTGCCGCGCGGCCGAGGCGACGTCGAACAGGGTGCCGTAGGCGTCAAACACGCATACACGGACGGAGGACAAATCGGGCGGGGGCATGGCGGGCATGACGGGCGGGGCTCCTACCGCTTGAGGTCGTTCTCCAGGTTGAACGCCATGTCGGGAAGTCCCAGGCGATGGCGATAGACCTGAACGGATTCCATGACTCTTTGAACATAGTTGCGGGTTTCGGAGAACGGAATCAACTCGATCCAGTCGATTACGTCGAGTTCTCCGCGTCGCGGGTCGCCGTTGTCGCGCAACCAGCGCGCGGGGCGTCCCGGTCCCGCGTTGTAGCCTGCCAGCGCCAGCGGGTAGGAGCCGTTGAACCGGCTCAACAAGTCGTTCAGATAGGCCGAACCAAGCTGCACGTTGTAGTCCGGATCGCCCAGGCGGTCGGGGCTGTGGGGCAGATTGAGCTGCTTGGCCACCAGCTTGGCCGTCGCCGGCATGAGCTGCATCAGGCCCGTGGCGCCGGCGCTGCTGCGGACGGTCGGGCTGAAGTTGCTCTCCTGACGGATGAGGGCGTGGACCAGCGCCGGATCGACGGCGTTGGGCACCTCGGCCTTCAGCAGGGGATAGCCGGTTTCCAGCAGCACGGTGCCGCGCAGGGCGGAGCGCCGGGACAGGGCCACGGCGATTTCGGTGCGGCCGATGGAGGTGGCCAGTTCCGCCGTCAGCCGCCGCAGGCCGGGGGTGGGGGCGTCCTCATTGGCGCGCCACAGGAAGGATCGCGCCTCGTCGGCCCGGCCGATGGCATGCAGCGCACGGGCTACCTGAACACGAGAGTCGGCGGCAAAGGCGGCGCTGTCCTGGGGCGTGACCTCGGGCGCGGGCGGAAGTTCCAGGCGGTCGGTCCGGCCCAGGCGGCCGGCGGCCAACTGCCCGTAATAGGTCGTGCTGTGTTCAGCGGCGCGCTGATACCACGCTTTGGCGGTGTCGCGGGCCTTCAGGGCGTCGTGGGCGCGGCCGGCCCAATAAGCGGCGCGGGCAACACTGATCGGGTAACTCACGCCAGCATAAAGACGCTCGAAGTGCGGCACGGCCGCCTTGGGGTCCTTCAGAAAGCGCAGGGCGATCCAGCCGCTCAGCCATTCGCCGTCGGCAAACCCGGCGCCCGCCGTCATGCCGTGGTTGCTCGCCAACCCATAGGCCTGGGTGATCCAGCCGCGTTCCAGGAAGTGGCGGGTCAGGATGGCGCGCTCCCGCCACCACAGGCGGGGCCGCACCTGGTTGGCGGCCGGGTGGGCCAGCAACTCGGCGGCGCCTTCCTGCAAGTCGGCCTGACGGCGCCATTTGGCCCGCTCATAAATCAGTCCCGGATTGTTCAACAAGGCCTTGGGAACGCGGTCGATTACTGCGTCCACGCCCGGCCCCTTGGTCATCAGGGCGAGGCGCGCGAGGGCCAGCGCCCGGTGATCGTCGGAAACCTTGACCAGCATCCGGCGGGCGGACTCCTGGTGCCCCTCCCACAGCAGGCGGTCGAGGCGCTTGTGGTGATGGTCGGCGGTCAGATGGCGCTCGAAGCGGGCCAGGAAGCGGCGCTCGTCGTTGCGGTTGAAGGTGTTGTTGACCCAGGCCGAGCGGATGACCTGCACCGCCTCGGGCTCGCGTCCCTTGGCCAGCAGGGCGTCGGCCAACATCATCTTGCCCCGCCCGGTGAACGGTGGATTTTCGGTGTACCAAGCGATGATTTTTTCGGGCGGCTCGTTGCCCGTCAGCGTGTCATCGGCCCGTCTGCGCAGGTTGCCCTGGCCTGGCCAGGTCGGGTTTTCGGCCATGAAGTCGGTGATGTCGCCGAAGGAGTAGGAGCTGGACGGATCCTGCATGTTCCGCCACACCAAAACCTTGCGCAACAGTGGGTCCTTGGCCTGTGCGGCGCGTTGCAGAGCCGTGCTCCACTGGCCGCGCTCGGCGGTTTGGAAGGCTTCCTGGTAGATCGCCTTGTCGCGGTCCGACAGGGCTGCCGCCTCGGCAGCCGAGTCGGCGAACATCAACATGGCACACGCGACCAGCACTCTGCCGGCCGCGAGAACAGTACGCCTTGCCGTAAACACGGTGATATCTCCCGCCTGAGCCCGGCCGGAGTGTAGCGACGCTACGACGCCACAACAAGGGAAGCCGCAGAGGTCGGGGTCGCCATCTGCGTCGGCCCGCACGAAAGTGCGTGGGCGGAACTGAAAAAGATGCCATAGAGAGAGGCGCTTGCCGGACGCCGCCCGCGCCGCTATTGTCGTCGCCTTTCGTCACAACCTCCTGCCTTTGGTGCGGCCCGGCGTTCCGGGCCCGAGGTATTCGATGGAGCACAGCATGTTCAAGGGGTCCATCACAGCCCTCATCACGCCTTTTGACGCCGACGGTGCCGTCGATGCAAAGGCGTTTCAGGACTTTGTCGCTTGGCAGGTCTCCGAAGGGTCTCACGGTGTCGTTCCGGTCGGAACCACCGGCGAGTCGCCAACGTTGACGGCCGACGAGCATAAACACGTCGTGGAGCTGTGCATCGAAGTCGCCAAAGGCAAAGTGCCGGTGATCGCCGGGACCGGGTCGAACAGTACCGCCGAGGCGCTGGAGTTCACCCGCCATGCCCAGGACGCCGGGGCCGATGCCGCGCTGATCGTCACGCCGTACTACAACAAGCCGACCCAGGAAGGGCTCTACCAGCACTTCAAGGCGCTGCACGACGGCTGCGACCTGCCGATCATCATCTACAACATCCCCGGCCGCAGCATCGTCGACATGAGCATCGACACCATGAAGCGGCTGGCCGAGTTGCCGCGCATCATCGGGGTCAAGGACGCCACGGCCGATCTGGTCCGGCCGCTGCGCACCCGCGTCGCGCTCGGCCCCGACTTCGTCCAGTTGTCGGGCGAGGACGCCACCATCACGGCGTTCCTGGCCCAGGGCGGGGTGGGGTGCATTTCGGTGACCGCCAACGTGGCGCCCAAGCTGCTCAGCCAGTTGCATTGCGCCTGGCAGAAAGGCGACCTGGAGACGTGCTTCGCGCTGCGCGACAAGTTGATGCCGCTGCACGACGCCATGTTCGTCGAAACCAGTCCCGGCCCGGTCAAGTGGGCGGCGCACCTGCTGGGCAAGTGCCGCCCGGACATGCGCCTGCCGATGGTCGAGATCAGCGACGACAGCAAGAACCGCGTGCGCGATGCGCTCGTGCGCGTCGGCTTGATTTAAACCCCTGGGAGATCTGGAAGAGTCATGGCAAAGACCCCGAATGGCCTGATCAGTACTGGGATTGCGGCCCAGAACCGTAAGGCGCGCCATGACTACAAGATCGAGGACACGGTTGAGGCCGGCATCATGCTGCTCGGCACCGAGGTGAAGTCCTTGCGGTTGGGGCGCGGCAACGTTGCCGACGCTTACGCCGGCCGCAAGGGCGACACCGAGGAACTGTGGCTCTACAACTTCTATATCCCTGAATACGGCCCGGCCCGGACCTTCACCCACGAACCGCGCCGACCGCGAAAACTGCTGCTGCACCGGCGCGAAATCACCAAGCTGCTGGCCGCCATCTCCCGTGAGGGGATGACGTTGGTGCCGCTCAACATCCACTTCAACGACCGTGGCATCGCCAAGGTGACGCTCGGCATCGCGGTCGGCAAGAAGACAGTGGACAAGCGGCACGCCATCAAGGAACGCGACTGGAACCGCCAGAAATCGCGTTTGCTGCGCGACAAGGGGTAAAACCCGTTTGCCGCCGGTCATCCATGGCCCCATATCCTGCGTATCCTGTTGCGGAGGTGGCGCATGGAGTTTGATCGTCCCGACAGCAAGCTGGTCACGACCAAACAGCAGTGGGCCCGCGACGGGCGCGGTCTGACCGGCGCGCACGTGGAACCGGCGCAGCGCCTGCCGCCGGGGCAGCGGTTGGTGGACGGCTTGCCGGTTCTGGACCTCGGTCAGCAACCCGTTGTTCCCACGGCTGATTGGCGGCTCGGGGTGTCGGGCTTGGTCGGCCAGCCCTTGTCGTGGGATTGGGAGACGTTTTCTGCCCAGCCACAGACCCACGTAACAGCCGACATCCACTGCGTCACCACATGGTCGAGCTTTGACAATGTGTTTTCCGGGGTGCCCCTGCGCCATCTCCTCGACCTTGTGAAACCGGCGCCGCAGGCTCGGTTCGTGCTGGTCCGCAGCTTCGACGGCTACACCACGAACTTGCCGTTGGCCGCCCTGGACGGCCCCGATGTCCTGCTGGCCCACAGTTGGAGCCACGCTCCCCTGACCACCGAACACGGTGGCCCCGTCCGGCTGGTCGTGCCCCGGCTGTATTTCTGGAAAAGCGCCAAGTGGCTGCGCCACCTGACCTTCCTGGACGAGGACCAGGCGGGGTTCTGGGAGGCGAGGGGCTATCACATGAACGGCGATCCCTGGACGGAGGAACGGTATGGCTAAAATCAGTCAGATGGGAGGCTTGATGCTGATGCTTTTCGGACTGTTCTCCAGCCCGGCCCACGCCGAGGGGTCGGCCCACCAGTTCAGCTTCCCGTCCATCGAGGGCGGAACATTGCCGCTGGCCGACTACGCCGGCAAGGCGGTGCTGGTGGTCAACACCGCCAGCCAATGCGGCTTTACCGGCCAGTATGAAGGCCTCCAGGCCCTGTGGGAGCGTTATCGCGACCAGGGTTTGGTGGTGCTGGGCGTGCCATCCAATGACTTCGGCGGCCAGGAACCGGGTAGCGAAACCGACATCCAGCAGTTCTGCGAAACGACCTTCAGCGTAGACTTTCCGCTGACCGCCAAGCAGACGGTGTCCGGAGCCGGCGCCCACCCGTTCTATGGTTGGGCGCGGACGGAACTCGGTGCCGTGGCGGCGCCAAAATGGAACTTCCACAAGTATCTGATCGCCCCGGACGGCCGTTTGGTCGATTGGTTCTCGACCGTCACGGCGCCCGATGCAGCGCGTCTGACGACTGCGGTTGAAAAGCACCTGCCTGGGAAGATTTAGCGGGCCGTTTGAAGCCAGTAAGGAAGGCCGGGCTCTGCCCGGGCCCGCAAGGAGGCCAGCCTCCTTGACCTCGTGACGGGGCGGAGGCAAAGCCGCGCGCAGCGCATTGAATGCCGACGTTTTCTGCCTGCGGCGCAAGTGAAGGCTCTGCCCCCCCCTCATGGGATCCAAGGGCCATTCGGTCCTTGGCGGGCCTGGGCAGCGCCCAGCTCTTCCTTTAGGGAGCGCCAACGATGTCGTCGAACACCTCGTGGAACATGGCCTCCGTCAGGCGGCCGGTGTTCAGGTTATAGCGCGAGCAATGATAGCTGTCGGCCAGGATCAAGCCACTCGGCAGGGTGTGCAGCGCACCATGGGCGAAGGGGTAGGCCGACTTCCGCAGCTCCAGGCTGTTCAGTACCGCCTCGTGGGCGATGCGCCCCAGCGCCAGGACGGTGCGCAGGTTGGGCATGGCGGCCAGTTCGGCGGTCAGGAACGACCGGCAGGTCTTCTGCTCGGCCAGTGTTGGCTTGTTTTCCGGCGGCACGCAGCGCACCGCATTGGTGATGCGCGCCCCGACGAGTTCCAGCCCATCGGCCGGGTCGGCCTTGTAGGTGCCCTGGGCGAAGCCATAGCGCAGCAGGGTGGGGTAGAGCAGGTCACCGGCATAGTCGCCGGTGAACGGTCGTCCGGTGCGGTTGGCGCCCCGCAGCCCCGGCGCCAGTCCGACCACCAGAAAGCGGGCGTCCAGGCCGCCGAACGCCGGGACCGGGGCGTTGTGCCAGCCGGTGTGTGCTGCCCGGTTGTCCTGGCGAAACAGCATCAGGCGCGGACACAGCGTGCAGTCGGCGTCCGGGCCTTGAAAGACTTCCGCAGAACTCACGAGTCGGCGCCGCTTTGGGGGGCTTGCTGGGCGGCCGCCTGCTGGGGGGCGGGCGGCATGCGGTCGTCGCGCTGGATCTGGCGGGCGATGATCGGCTCCAGTTCCAGAAGCTCAAGGAAACTGTCGGCCTGACGGCGCAGTTCATCGGCGACCATGGGCGGCTGGCTTTTGACGGTGGAGCACACGGTCACCCGCACGCCCTTGCGCTGGACCGCTTCGACCAGCCGGCGGAAGTCGCCATCGCCCGAAAAAAGAACAATGTGATCAAGGTGCTCGGCCATCTCCATCATGTCGATGGCCAATTCGATGTCCATGTTGCCCTTGATCTTGCGGCGGCCGGTGGCGTCGGTGAACTCCTTGGTCGGCTTGGTGACCATGGTGTAGCCGTTGTAGTCCAGCCAATCGACCAGCGGGCGGATGGGTGAATATTCCTGATCCTCGACCAGCGCGGTGTAGTAGAAGGCGCGCAGCAAGTGCCCCTTGGACGAAAACAGGTCGAGCAGGCGCTTGTAATCGATGTCGAAACCCAGCGAACGCGCGGCAGCGTAGAGGTTTGACCCGTCGATGAACAGGGCAAGCCTCTCCTGAGGATAAAAGTTGATCATGTAATGCCTTCCAGAATAAAGCGTTTTTGAATATGACTGCGGCTGGCGGGCGCCAGCTTGTCAGCGGGTGCTATAGACGCCTCCGCCGGAGGACTGTCAAGCCCACGACTGTCAAGCAAGCTGCCACTGGACTATAAGGTGGACCACAGCGCACCGCGCTGCAAGTCCTTGATATTAACGATCCAGAGAGGAAACGGGCGTGATCCTGGTCGCCGTCGGTGCCAACCTGCCAAGCCGTTTCGGGACGCCGCTTGATGCCTGCGAGTCTGCGGTGCAGGCCCTGGAGGGGCGTGGCATCCGCATCGTCGCCCGATCACGGTGGTGGGAGAGCGCGCCTGTCCCGGTATCGGATCAGCCGTGGTACGTCAACGGCGTGGTGGCCGTGGAGACGGTCTTGAGCGCCGCCGCCCTGCTGGCCGAACTCCATGCGGTAGAGGAGGCCATGGGGCGCGTTCGCACCGTGCCCAATGCGCCACGCGTGATCGACCTCGATTTGTTGGCCTACGATAATCAGGTTCTCGACAGTGGTCCGGCCCTCGTGCCGCATCCCCGCATGGCCGGCCGGGCCTTCGTCGTCCTGCCCCTGGCCGAGGTTGCGCCCGGTTGGCGCCATCCCGTGACCGGGCAAACCGTCCGCGCCATGGTCGACGCCCTGCCGGCCGACCAGGAGATACGCCCCGCAAAAGAACGTCCCAAAGAACCTGATTAGCCGCCCCTGTTGCGCTTGCGCGACGGGGGGGAGGGCGTTATATATCCACGCTTCAGATGCTTTAATCGTTCTGTCAGGAGTGGCTCATGGCCCGTGTTACCGTCGAAGACTGCGTGCTCAAGGTTCCCAACCGCTTTGATCTGGTGCTGCTGGCCGGTCAGCGGGCGCGCGACATCTCCGCCGGGGCGCCGCTGACCATCGACCGCGACAACGACAAGAACCCGGTCGTGTCCCTGCGTGAGATCGCCGATGAAACGGTGAGCCTGGACGCGCTTGAGGCCGCCCTCATCCAGGGTCTTCAGAAGCATGTCGAGATTGACGAGCCCGAAGAGGACGAGTTCGACAGCATGGCTGGTGAAATTGCCGCCGAGATGGGCGAAGCCATGCAGAGCGCCGAACTGGACGAGGATGTGTTGACCATCCACGAAGGCTCCGAAGAGATGGAAGAAGACGCCGAGGGCGGCGCCGAGGACGATCTCGCTGGCGGCCTCGACGAAGAAGAGTCCGAGATTTAAGCTGCGGCGAACACTGCGGTTTCCTGTTCGGAACCGTGGCGGGCAAGGGGCCGACGCACCACATAAGGCGTGTCAGGCCCCTTTTTTCGGTTCCCGCAACGGGGACCGGCGGCTTGGGACGGGGGGCCGCGGTCAGCGGTGTCACGAGCATGATGCGGCAGTTCGAACTGGTTGAGCGTGTCCGGTCCTACGATCCCAACGCGGACGAGGACGCGCTGAACCGCGCCTACGTTTATGCCCTGCAAAAGCACGGCTCGCAGACGCGGGCCAGTGGCGACCCGTACTTCTCGCACCCGGTCGAAGTCGCCGGCATCCTGACCCGCTACAAACTCGACAGCGCCACCATCGTCACCGCGCTGCTGCATGACACCATCGAGGACACCGATGCCACCCTGGACGAGGTCCGCCGCTTGTTCGGCCCGGACGTCGCCAAGCTGGTCGATGGCGTCACCAAGCTGACCCAGATTCAGATCCGTTCGGACAGTTCCAAGCAGGCGGAGAACTTCCGCAAACTGGTGCTGGCGATGTCCGAGGACATCCGTGTCCTGATGGTCAAGCTGGCCGACCGCATGCACAACATGCGCACGCTGCACTTCATCAAGAACCCGGAAAAGCGCAAGCGCATCGCCATCGAGACGATGGAGATCTACGCGCCGCTGGCCGAGCGCATCGGCATGGCCGAGTTCAAGACGGAGCTTGAGGAAAGCGCCTTCGCCGAACTGCACGGCGACGCGCGGGACTCCATCGTGGCGCGCCTGCGGTTCCTGGAGGAGCAGGGCGGCGATCTGGTCAGCCGCATCATCACCGAGTTGCGCCGTGTGCTGACCGCTGCGGGGCTGAATGTCGAACTGTCCGGCCGCGAAAAAAGTCCGTACTCCATCTGGCAGAAGATGCAGCGCAAGGACGTGGCGTTCGAACAACTGTCGGACATTATGGCGTTCCGCGTCATGGTCGACAGCCTGGAGGACTGCTACCGCGCGCTCGGCATCATCCACGGTGCCTACCCGATGGTTCCGGGGCGGTTCAAGGATTATATCTCGACGCCCAAGCCCAACGCCTACCAGTCCCTGCATACGGGTGTGATCGGGCCGGAGCGCCACCGCATCGAGATCCAGATCCGCACCAAGGACATGCACGAGATTGCCGAAAAGGGCGTCGCCGCGCACTGGAACTACAAGCAGGGGGCCGAAAAGGCCCTGGCCGAGGGGCGACAGTACCGCTGGCTGCGCGAACTGCTGGAAATTCTCGAACATGCCTCGAACCCCGAAGAGTTCCTGGAGCACACCAAACTGGAGATGTTCCAGGACCAGGTGTTCTGCTTCACGCCCAAGGGAGATCTGATCGCTCTGCCGAGCGGCGCGACTCCGGTGGACTTTGCCTATAACGTTCATTCCGACGTCGGGGATACCTGCGTCGGGGCCAAGGTCAACGGCCGTATGGTGCCCTTGCGCGGCCCGCTGAACAACGGTGACCAAGTCGAGATCATTACCTCGCCCAAGCAGACGCCGAGTCCCGAATGGGAACGCTTTGTCGTCACCGGCAAGGCCCGCGCCCGCATCCGCCGCTATGTGCGGTTCCAGCAGCGCGGCCAGAACCTCGAACTCGGCCGCAAGATCCTCCAGCAGGCCTTCCGCGCCGAGAGCTACGACCTAACCGACAAAGGCCTTCAGGGCGTCCTCAAGCGCTTCAAGTGCGACAGCGTCGATGACCTTTACGTCATGGTGGGCGAGGGGCAACACACCGGGCACGAGGTCGTCTCGGCGGTCTATCCGGGCCTGAAGATGATCCCCAAGATGGGGAACGTCGTGTCCCTCATGAAGGGGCTGACCGGCAAGCGCAAGGACCCCAACCCCGCCCTGCGCAATGCCATGCCGATCAAGGGGCTGATCCCCGGCATGGCGATGCACTATGCGCGTTGCTGCCACCCGCTGCCGGGCGACCGCATCGTGGGCATCGTCACCACCGGCAAGGGGGTGACCATCCACACCATCGATTGCGATCAGCTTGAGCAGTTCTCCGATCAGCCAGAACGCTGGCTGGATCTCGCCTGGGACAGCGACAGTGCGATGCAGCACCACGTCGGCCGGGTCAATCTGGTGGTGGCCAATGAGCCGGGCAGCCTGGGCGCCCTGTCCACGGTGATCGCCAAGAACATGGGCAACATCACCAATCTCAAGATCACCAACCGGACGACCGATTTCTTCGACATGATCGTCGACATCGACGTGCGCGACGTGAAACATCTCGTCAACATCATCGCGGCGTTGCGGGCCACACCGGCCGTCAATTCCGTTGATCGCGCGCGGCGCTAGGGGTTCAGGATGCTGTTCCGACGTCGTGTTCCCGTGTCTTTTTTCCGCCGTGCCCGCGAGTACATCTGGCCCAAGGCCGGGTTCCGCCGGGCGATGACCTACCTGTGGCACCGGCTGGCCCGGTTGCCCGGTTCGCACTCGGCCATCGCGGCGGGGTTTGCCAGCGGCGTGGCGGTGTCGTTCCTGCCGCTGAACGGCCTGCACTTCCTGCTCGCGGCGTTGCTGGCGCTGGCCGTGCGGGGCAGCGTGCTGGCGTCGGCCCTGGGCACCTTCGTCGGCAACCCGTGGACCTTTCCGCCCATGTGGCTGGCCAGCTACTGGCTGGGCCGCCTGATGCTGGGCGAGGGGTTTGACCCCGGCGCCCATGCCCTTGAGTTCAGCGCCGTTTTCCACGCCCTGTGGCACGGTATCCGGAACCTGGACATGGCCCACTTGGCGGAAAACGTCTGGCCGGTGTGGTGGCCGATGTTCGTCGGGGGCATTCCCCTGGCCGTGGCGTCGTGGTTCGCGACCTATCTGCCGTTGCGCCGCGCCATGCTGGGGTATCATCATGTTCGGGGGCTGCGCCGCCTGGAGAAACTGGCCGGGCGGGCGCGTCGGCAGCAGGCGGTCGAGGAGCAGGCTGCGGGTTTTAGTGAAAGGGACATGGGATGACGGCGAAGGGGGCCTTGCGCCTGGGCGTGAACATCGACCACGTGGCGACCATCCGCAACGCGCGCGGTGGCATCCATCCTGATCCTGTGCGGGCTGCGCGGCTGGCCGAGCAAGCCGGCGCCGACGGCATCACCGCGCATCTGCGGGAGGACCGCCGACATATCTCCGACCACGACATCGAACGCCTGGTATCGGAAATCGCCCTGCCGCTCAACTTCGAGATGGCGGCAACTGACGAAATGCTCGCCATCGCGTTGCGCCACCGGCCGCACGCCGCTTGCATCGTTCCGGAAAAGCGCGAGGAACGGACCACCGAGGGCGGCCTTGAAGTTGCCGGGGCCATGGAAGCCCTGCGTCCGATGGTGGGCCGCCTGGGCGACGCCGGCATTCGGGTGTCCTTGTTCATTGAGGCCGATCTGCGCCAACTCGACGCCGCCCGCGCCATCGGCGCGCCGGTGGTGGAACTGCACACCGGCGCCTATTGCGACGCGGTCGGCGCTGACCGGGGGCGCGAACTTGCTCGCATCCAGGCCGCCGCCGCCCATGCCGCCGCCATCGGCCTGGAGTGCCACGCCGGCCATGGTCTGGCGTTCGATACGGTGGGTGCGGTGGCGGCCATTCCGTCCATCGTCGAGCTGAATATCGGGCATTTTCTGGTCGGCGAGGCGATTTTCGTCGGTCTTGAGCAGTCTATCTGCATGATGCGGACGTTGATGGACCAGGCCCGTGCGACGGCCACGGCCAACCACCCCGCTTGACAGGACCGCAGCCGCAGTCTTCAATCCCCCGGCGGGAAAATGGTGGCGTTCGGCTGCATTTTCTTTCGTTCCAATTCATTAAAGCGGTTCATTGATGTCGAAGAAGAAGCATGGGGGAATTGGCGAGACGATTCGAACGGTCATTTACGCCGTCCTGATCGCCCTGGTGGTCCGCACCGTGGCCTACGAGCCGTTCAATATCCCGTCTGGGTCAATGATCCCCACACTGCTGGTCGGCGACTATCTGTTCGTGTCGAAATTCTCCTACGGCTACAGCCGTCACTCCTTTCCGTTCAGCATGGTGCCGATCGAGGGCCGGGTGCTGGGCGAGGGGCCGGAGAGGGGCGACGTCGCCGTCTTCAAGTTTCCGGGCGACAACACGACCGACTATATCAAGCGCGTGATCGGCCTTCCTGGCGACACCATCCAGGTGCAGATGGGACGCCTGTTCATCAACGGCGAGGCGGTTGAGCGCGAGCGCGTCGAGGACTTTGTCATCCGCGACCACTTCGGCAACGTCCGCCGCCTGGGCCGGTTCACCGAGACCTTGCCCAACGGAACGACCCACGAGATCCTTGAGGAAAGCGATTTCGAGCGTTACGACAACACCTCCCTGTTCCGGGTGCCCGAGGGGCACTACTTCATGATGGGCGACAACCGCGACCATTCCGAGGACAGTCGCGGCAGCGTCGGTTTCGTGCCGGTTGAGAATCTGGTGGGCCGGGCAGAGGTGCTGTTCTTCTCCACCGACGGTTCCGCTCGTCTGTGGGAACTGTGGCGCTGGCCGTTCGCCATCCGCTGGGAACGCCTGTTCCAGCCCGTGAACTGATCCGCCCGGAAAGACGACCGTGAACCGCAAGACCGACTTTGACGCCGCCGCACGGGTGGTCGGGCATACGTTCAAGGACAAGGACCTGCTGCACCATGCCCTGGTGCACAGTTCGGCGTCGGCAGGGCGGGGTGCCGCCACCTATGAACGGCTGGAGTTCCTGGGCGACCGGGTGCTTGGGCTGGTGGTGGCCGAGATGATCTACCGCCGCTTCCCCGGCGAGCCCGAGGGCGATCTGGCCCGCCGTCATGCTGCCTTGGTGCGGCGTGAGGCGCTGGCCCGCGTCGCCGATGGCGCCGGCCTGGGCCAGTACATCGTCATGTCGCGCGGCGAGGAGGACGCCGGAGGGCGGGCCAACCCGGCCATTCTCGCCGACGTGTGCGAAGCGCTGCTCGGCGCCCTATATCTGGATGGCGGCCTGCAGGCTGCGGCCGCCTTCATTGAGGCCCACTGGCCGGAGATGATGGAAGAGGCGCTCGCGCCGCCCAAGGATGCCAAGACCGCGCTCCAGGAGTGGGCGCAGAGCCGGGGCCTGCCGCTGCCGGCTTACGACACGGTCAACCTCAAGGGGCCGGACCACAGTCCGATCTTCACCGTGCGGGTCACCGTGCAAGGATTTCCGCCGGCCGAAGCGTCCGGCGCATCGAAGCGGGTCGCCGCCCAGGCAGCCGCCCGCGCCCTTCTGGAGACGTTTGAATGACTGACGGCACCACCGGCGACATGACCGGGGGCATTCCCGAGGGTCCCGGCCCGCAAACCCGGTGCGGCTTCATCGCCGTGCTGGGCGCCCCCAACGCCGGCAAGTCGACGCTGGTCAACGAGATGGTCGGCACCAAGGTGAGCATCGTCTCGCCCAAGGTGCAGACCACGCGCACGCGCCTGCGCGGCATTGCCATGGTCGGCGACACCCAGCTTGTGCTCATCGACACCCCCGGCATCTTCCGCCCGACCCGCCGTCTGGAGCGCGCCATGGTGGCCGCCGCCTGGGGCGGGGCCGACGACGCCGAGCAGGTGATGCTGGTGGTGGACGCCAGCCGCGGCATCGACGCCGACACCGCCGACATCATTGCCCGGCTCAAGGAAGGCAACCGCAAGGACGTCATTCTGGTCCTCAACAAGATCGACCTGATTGCCCGGCCGGACCTGCTGAGCCTGTCCGAAAAGCTGTTCGAGCATGGCATCTTCGGCAAGGTCTTCATGATTTCGGCCATGAAGGGCGACGGCGTGGCCGACATCCTGCGCTACCTGTCCGAGAACGTGCCGCACGGCCCGTGGATGTTCCCCGAGGACGAGGTTTCGGATCTGCCCGAACGCATGCTCGCGGCCGAGATCACGCGCGAGAAGCTGTTCCTGCGCTTGAACCAGGAACTGCCCTACAGCGTCACCGTGGAAACCGAGAAGTGGGAGGAACGGCCCGATGGGTCGGCCCGCATCGACCTGACCATCTACGTCCTGCGCGACAGCCAGAAGAAGATCGTTCTGGGCAAGGGCGGGGCGCAGATCAAGGCCATCGGCGCCTCGGCCCGGCGGGAGTTGCAGGAGTTGCTGGATCGCCGCATTCACCTGTTTCTGTTCGTCAAGGTGCGCGAAGGCTGGACCGACGACCGCGCGCGCTATACCGAGTGGGGCCTGGACTTCGACGCCTGAGGCGGGATATTGCTGGGATCATGAACGCGACCTTTTTCGGCTTGTGTCTGCTGTGGCTTGGTGCGGCCGGTTTCGGCGCGCTGCTGATGTTGCGTGGGCGCTGGGAAAGGGCGGTCAGCCAGGGCCGTCCCATTCCCGGCCCGACCGCCCGCAAGACCGTGGAGGCCGGGCTGACCTTCGCCGGGACCGGCGGCATGATCCTGGGACTGGGCGTACTTGGCCTCAGCGTGTTGCGCTGAATGGAGTGGCGTGACGCAGGCATCGTCCTGGGGGCGCGCCAGCACGGCGAAAGCAGTTTGATCGTTACTCTGCTGACCTCCGCCCACGGCCGCCACGCCGGGTTGGTCAAGGGCGGCATGTCCAAGGCGGCGCGCGGCCTGTATCAGCCCGGCAACCTGCTCACCGTTACCTGGAGAGCGCGGCTGGAGGACCAGCTTGGCCTTTATGCCTGTGAACTGGCCGAGGCCAACGCCGCCGCCCTGCTGTCCCATCCCGGCCGCTTGGGCGCCCTGACGGCAGCCTGCGCCGTGGCCGAGGCGGCCCTGCCGGAGCGCCAGTCCCATCCGCTATTGTTCGACGCCACGGTGGCCTTGCTCGCCGCCCTGCGTGATGCGCCGGAGCCGGGATACGGCGCGGCCTATGTGGAGTGGGAGGCCGTGCTGTTGCAGGACCTTGGCTTCGGGCTGGATCTCAGCGCCTGCGCGGTGACCGGCTCGACCGATGATCTCGCCTGGGTGTCCCCCAAGACCGGGCGGGCGGTCAGCACCGAGGGCGCCGGACCGTGGCGCGAAAAGCTGCTCGCCCTGCCGGCCTTCCTGCTGGGAGCGGAGGAGGGGCCGGAGCCCGATGCGACCGCCATCGCCCAGGGCCTGCGCCTGACCGGCTGGTTCCTCGACCGCCACGCCCTGGCCGCCCAGGATCGGCGCTTGCCCCCGGCCCGCGTGCGCTTTGCCCAACGCTGGACCGAGCACATTCCGCCGTCTTGAAGCGGTTTGTTTTTCGAGCCGGTCCAAAATGTTCCGCTTGCGCAGACGGGCTCCCGCCCGGACCCGGCTGGAGCAGGCTCCAGACCTTCTTGTTTTCCTTGAAGAAAGGAAAGGGGTTTGGGGCCAGTGACCCCAAGCGGACCTAAGCGGCGCGGAGGGGCGGCAGCCCGCAATGGGGTGGCTCGAGCCGATCCGGCCTGAGACGCCTCAGGCACACTTCATTGACCCCGACCGGGGTATGCAGTCTATATTTCGCCACATCAGGCTCCCCGAACAACAGGGTTTGCGTTTCATGGCTTTACCGACCCCCGCCGAGGACATCCGCCCGCAGCCGCTGGCCCAGGCGCTGTCCGAGCGTTATCTGGCCTATGCCCTGTCCACCATTGTGGCCCGCTCGCTGCCCGACGTGCGCGACGGCCTGAAGCCGGTTCACCGGCGGCTGCTGTACGCCATGCGCCTGCTGAAGCTGGATCCGGGGCAGGGGTTCAAGAAATGCGCCCGCATCGTCGGCGACGTGATGGGTAAGTACCACCCCCACGGCGACGCCTCGATCTACGAGGCCATGGTGCGTCTTGCGCAGGATTTCGCGGTGCGCTATCCGCTGGTCGAGGGCCAGGGCAACTTTGGCAACATCGACGGCGACGGCGCGGCGGCCATGCGCTACACCGAAGCACGCCTGACCGCCGTCGCCCACGCCCTGATGGACGGGCTGGACGAAGACGCGGTGGATTACCGCACCACCTATGACAACGAGGATCGCGAGCCGATCGTCATGCCGGCGGCGTTCCCGAACCTGCTGGCCAACGGCGCGTCGGGCATCGCCGTGGGCATGGCGACCAACATCCCGCCGCACAATGCCGGCGAGCTGTGCGACGCCCTGCTGCACCTCATCAAGAAGCCCGACTGCGACGTGCCCAGCCTGGTCGCCCATGTGCGCGGGCCGGATTTCCCGACCGGCGGCGTATTGGCGGAAAGCCAGGCGGCCATTCTGGATGCCTACGCCACCGGGCGCGGGTCGTTCCGTCTGCGCGCTCGGTGGGAAGTCGAGAAGCTGTCGCACGGCCTGTACCAAATCATCGTCACTGAGATCCCCTATCAGGTCCAGAAGTCCAAGGTCATCGAACGCATCGCTGACCTGCTCAACGCCCGCAAGCTGTTGGTGCTGTCGGACGTGCGCGACGAATCGGCCGAGGACGTGCGCATCGTCCTGGAGCCGCGCAACCGCACCGTCGATCCGGATATGTTGATGGAGCACCTGTTCCGCAACACGGACCTGGAAATCCGCTTCGGCCTGAACATGAACGTCATCGACGCCGACGGCACGCCGCGCGTGATGGACCTCAAGGAGGTCCTGCGCGCCTTCCTCGACCACCGCCTGGAGGTCCTGGAGCGGCGGTCGCTGCATCGCCTGGAAAAGATCGCCCATCGGCTGGAGGTTCTCGAAGGCTACCTGAAGGCCTTCCTCAACCTCGACGAGGTGATCCGCATCATCCGCGAGGAGGATGAACCCAAGCCCGAACTGATGCGCGTCTTCACTCTGACGGACGTGCAGGCGGAGGCCATTCTCAACATGCGATTGCGCTCTCTGCGCAAGCTGGAAGAGATGGAGCTGCGCGGCGAGCATGAGAAACTCTCAGCCGAACAGGCCGCTTTGCAAGGCCTGCTGGAGGACGAGAGTCAGCGTTGGTCAGCTATTGCCGATCAGGTAAAGGAAACTAAGAAGAAGTTCGGCCAAGCCACTGAACTTGGCCGCAGACGTACCGACCTGACCGAGGCGCCGACCGGCGTTGTGGTGCCCCTGGAGGCCTTGGTTGAGCGCGAACCGATCACCATCATGCTGTCCGAGAAGGGCTGGCTGCGGGCGATCAAGGGCCACCAGGACGATGTGTCCGACGCCAAGTTCAAGGAAGGCGACGCCCTCAAGCTGGTCCTCAAGGCGCAGACCACCGACAAGATCCTGGTGCTCGGCACCAACGGGCGGTTCTACACCATCCTCGGCGACCGCATTCAGCGGGGCCGTGGCTTTGGCGAGCCGGTGCGCCTGATGGTCGATCTGCCCAACGACGCCGAGATTTCCCACCTTCTGGTCCATATTCCGGGCCGCGAACTGCTGCTGGCCAGCAGCGTCGGCAAGGGGTTTCGGGTCAAGGAGGACGACGTTGTCGCCCAGACCCGCTCCGGTAAGCAGATCCTGTCCGTGCCGTCCGGCACCAAGACGATCTTCTGTATGCCGGTCGAGGGGGATACCGTCGCCACCATCGGTGAAAACCGCAAGGTTCTGGTGTTCGACCTCGATGAAATCCCGGTCCTCAACAAGGGCCAGGGCGTCAAGCTTCAGGCCTACAAGGACGGCGGCATGTCCGACCTCAAGCTGTTCACCGCCGCCGACGGCCTGACCTTCAAGTCCGGCGAACGGACCCGGACGGAACCCGACCTTACCCCCTGGCGGGGCAAGCGGGCCACCGCTGGAAAGCTGCCGCCCAACGGGTTCCCGAAGTCCAACAAGTTCGGCGGGTAGGGGTAGCCGGTGACGCCTGTTCCTCTGCGGGAGGCGTTCTGGCTGTGGCTGCGGGTCGGGCTGCTGAGTTTCGGCGGCCCGGCCGGGCAGATCGCCCTGATGCACCGGCTGGTGGTCGATGAGCGCAAGTGGGTCAGCGAGAGCCGGTTCCTGCACGCTCTCAACTACTGCATGGTGCTGCCGGGGCCGGAGGCCATGCAGCTTGCCACCTACATCGGCTGGCTGCTGCACCGCACGGTCGGCGGCCTGATCGCCGGGCTGCTGTTCATTCTGCCGGGCGCCCTGGTCATCCTGGGGCTGAGCATCCTGTATGCCGGGTTCCAGGACGTCACCATCGTTGAGGCGCTGTTCTACGGCATCCGGGCCGCCGTCCTTGCCGTGGTCGTCCAGGCGGTCATGAAGATCGCCGGCAAGGCGCTCAAGAATCGAGCGATGTATGCCATCGCGGCGGCGGCGTTTGTGGCGATCTTCTTCCTGACCATTCCGTTTCCGGTGATTGTCGCCGGCGCCGCCCTGATCGGCTTCCTTGGGCAGCGGTGGAGGCCGTCAACCTTCGTGGTCATCAAGATCGACGGGGCCGACGACGACGACGACGCGGTTTCCGCCGGCCTGCGGGCCGGACGCCTTGACCACACGCGGCCGACCCTGCGCCGCACCCTCGGCACCGGGGCGTTGTGGCTGACGTTGTGGCTGGGGCCGTTGCTGGGGTTGGCGCTGGCCCTTGGCCCGGCTGACATCTACGTTCAGCAAGGATTGTTCTTCAGCACCATGGCGCTGGTGACCTTCGGCGGCGCCTATGCGGTGCTGGCGTACGTCGCGCAGCAGGCGGTGGCGACCTATGGCTGGCTGGCGCCCGGCGAGATGCTCGACGGCCTGGGCATGGCCGAGACGACGCCGGGGCCGCTCATCCTGGTGCTGCAGTTCGTCGGCTTCATGGCCGCCTACCGCAGCCCCGGCCTGCTCGACCCGATGCTGGCCGGAACTTTGGGGGCCGCCGTCACCTTGTGGGTCACGTTCACGCCGTGCTTCCTGTGGATTTTCGTCGGAGCGCCCTATATCGAGGCCCTGCGCGGCAACCGCGCCCTCAGCGCCGCCCTGTCGGCCATCACCGCCGCCGTGGTGGGCGTGGTGCTGAACCTCGCCGTGTGGTTCGGGCTGCATGTCCTGTTCGCCGACGTGGCCGAGGTTCACATGGGGGGCGTCCGTCTGCTGGTCCCGGACTTCGCCAGCCTCGATCCGGCGGCGTCCCTCATCAGTGCTGCCGCCTTCTTCGCCCTATGGCGCCTGAAGGCCAACATGATCGTCGTGCTGGTTGTGGCGGGGTTCTCCGGGGCGGCTTGGTTCATGCTGCGGGCCTGAGGAGGGCCGCTTGCGCGGGCGGATTGCCACCCGCACCCGCCCGGAGCGATGCTCCGGACCTCCTTGATTCTCATGAATAAAAAGGGGTTCGGGGGGCCTGCCCCCGAGCGGGCATGGGCGGCAGCCCATCTTTTCCATCCCTCAAATCCCGCCACCAGGCATCATGGCCTCCGCCCCCAGCCCCTCCATCAGCAGTTTGAACCGTTTCAGGTCGTCGTCGAGTTGCTGTTCGGGAGCGTCGCCGAGCAGGCTTGCGATCATGCGGCCGCTCTGGCCGACGGGCGGCTGGTAGTGCAGGGCGACCTTGACCAGCGTACCGCCCTCGGCCGCATCGGAAAAGTGGACCTCGCCCCGGCTATGGATCTCTGCGCCCGGCAGGGTGTGCCAGGCGATGCGCTCGTTTTCGGGTGTCGGATCGATGTCGCAGTCCCAATCCAAAGGCATGTCCAGCGGGCCGCGCATCGTCCAGTGATAGCGTGTGTCCGATCGCCGCTCGATGCGCAGCACGTTGTTCATGAAGCGGGCGAGGTTTTCCTGGTCGCGCCAGAACTGCCACACCTCGTGGCGCGGGCGGTCGATGTGCACGGAGCGCCGCACGGTGGTCGTGGCCGCCGAGCGTGACAGTCCTTCCATCACCGGCCGTCCGGTGGCCGCCCGCGCCACGAGGTGTGGCAGTTCTGGCGCGACCAGGAAAACCTCGCCCGCTTCATGAACAACGTGCTGCGCATCGAGCGGCGATCGGACACACGCTATCACTGGACGATGCGCGGCCCGCTGGACATGCCTTTGGATTGGGACTGCGACATCGATCCGACACCCGAAAACGAGCGCATCGCCTGGCACACCCTGCCGGGCGCAGAGATCCATAGCCGGGGCGAGGTCCACTTTTCCGATGCGGCCGAGGGCGGTACGCTGGTCAAGGTCGCCCTGCACTACCAGCCGCCCGTCGGCCAGAGCGGCCGCATGATCGCAAGCCTGCTCGGCGACGCTCCCGAACAGCAACTCGACGACGACCTGAAACGGTTCAAACTGCTGATGGAGGGGCTGGGGGCGGAGGCCATGATGCCTGGTGGCGGGATTTGAGGGATGGAAAAGATGGGCTGCCGCCCATGCCCGCTCGGGGGCAGGCCCCCCGAACCCCTTTTTATTCATGAGAATCAAGGAGGTCCGGAGCATCGCTCCGGGCGGGTGCGGGTGGCAATCCGCCCGCGCAAGCGGCCCTCCTCAGGCCCGCAGCATGAACCAAGCCGCCCCGGAGAACCCCGCCACAACCAGCACGACGATCATGTTGGCCTTCAGGCGCCATAGGGCGAAGAAGGCGGCAGCACTGATGAGGGACGCCGCCGGATCGAGGCTGGCGAAGTCCGGGACCAGCAGACGGACGCCCCCCATGTGAACCTCGGCCACGTCGGCGAACAGGACATGCAGCCCGAACCACACGGCGAGGTTCAGCACCACGCCCACCACGGCGGCGGTGATGGCCGACAGGGCGGCGCTGAGGGCGCGGTTGCCGCGCAGGGCCTCGATATAGGGCGCTCCGACGAAAATCCACAGGAAGCACGGCGTGAACGTGACCCACAAGGTGACGGCGGCCCCCAAAGTTCCGGCCAGCATCGGGTCGAGCAGGCCGGGGCTGCGGTAGGCGGCCATGAAGCCGACGAACTGCAGCACCAGGATGAGCGGCCCCGGCGTCGTCTCGGCCATGCCCAGGCCGTCGAGCATCTCGCCGGGCGCCAGCCAGCCATAGGTCGCCACCGCCTGCTGCGCGACGTACGCCAGCACCGCATAGGCGCCGCCGAAGGTCACCAGCGCCATGGTGCTGAAGAACAATCCTTGCTGAACGTAGATGTCAGCCGGGCCAAGGGCCAGCGCCAACCCCAGCAACGGCCCCAGCCACAACGTCAGCC
>LAEA01000030.1 GCA_000961745.1 Rhodospirillaceae bacterium BRH_c57
GGGGCCGGGCCTGCGCGCGCTGCTGGCCCGCGCCAAGCTGGGGCCGCCGCCGCTGTTGCAGGAGGTGGCCGAGGGGCTGGGCCATCACGCCGAACTGGTTGACCGTCTGGGCCGGGCGCTTGGCCCTGACCTGCCGTTGCTGGCCCGCGACGGTGGGTTCGTGGCGCCGGGCTATCACGCCGCGCTCGACGAACTGCGCACCCTGGCCGGGGAAAGCAAGCGCCTGATCGCCGGGTTGCAGACGCGCTATGTGGCGGACACCGGCATCGACAGCCTGAAGGTCAAGCACAACAACGTGCTTGGGTATTTCATCGAGGTGGCGGCCAAGCGCGCCGACCCCATGATGGGCAAGGACGGCCCCTACATCCACCGCCAGACCATGGCGAACGCCGTCCGATTTACGACGGTCGAACTATCGGAACTTGAGGACAAGGTGCGCGGCGCGGCCGACAAGGCCCTGGCTCTGGAGATGGAGTTGTTCAAGGACCTGTGCGGCGAGATCCTGACCCGCGCCGCCGAAATTGCCGAGGCAGCGGCGGCCCTTGCCACGCTGGACGTGCTGGCCAGCCTCGGCGAACTGGCCGCCGACCAGCGCTACACCCGGCCCGAAATCACCACCGGCACCGAGTTCGTCGTCGAGGACGGCCGCCATCCGGTGGTCGAGGCGGCCCTTGGGCGAACGGGCGACGGGCCGTTCGTCGCCAACGGCTGCGACCTGTCCGGCGGCAACCGGCTGTGGCTGCTGACCGGCCCCAACATGGCCGGTAAGTCCACCTTTCTGCGCCAGAACGCGCTGATCGCCGTGATGGCCCAGATGGGCAGCTTCGTGCCCGCCGCTAAGGCCCGCATCGGGGCGGTGGACCGGCTGTTCTCCCGCGTCGGGGCAGCCGATGATCTGGCGCGCGGGCGGTCCACCTTCATGGTCGAAATGGTCGAGACGGCGGCCATCCTCAACCAGGCGACCGAACGATCCCTGGTCATCCTGGACGAGATCGGGCGCGGCACGGCGACCTTTGACGGCCTGTCCATCGCCTGGGCCACGGTCGAACACATCCACGACGTCAACCGCTGCCGGGCGCTGTTCGCCACCCATTACCACGAACTGACGTTGCTGGCCGGGAAGCTGCCGGAACTGTCATGCCACTCCATGCGGGTCAAGGAATGGCAGGGCAGCATCGTGTTCCTGCACGAGGTGGCGACGGGGGCGGCGGACAGATCCTATGGCATCCACGTCGCTAAGCTGGCCGGGCTGCCGGCGGCGGTTTTGCACCGCGCCGAGGATGTTCTGGAGCGTCTGGAGAAGGGCGACCAGGGCGGCGCGGTGGCGAGCCTTGCCGAGGACCTGCCATTGTTCGCCGTGGCGTTAAAGAAGGCGGAAAAGAAGGAGGCTGCGGCGCAAGGGCCATCCCCGGTCGAGGCCGCCCTGAAAGCCGTCAACCCCGACGACCTGACCCCCAAGCAGGCGTTGGAGGAACTCTATAAATTGCGGGAGTTGCTGCGCCCATGACCTTTGGCACCGAAATCCCCACACGCTGCCGCGCCGTCGCCTGCATCGCCCTGCGGCGGGGAGCGGAAGGGGCGGAAGTCCTGCTGCTCAAGCGCGCCGATGGTCCCATGGCCGGCGTCTGGACCCAGGTCACCGGCGGCATCGAACCGGGCGAAACCGCCGCCCAGGCCGCCGCCCGCGAACTGGCCGAGGAAACCGGCCTTGTGCCGGAGGCCTTCTATTCGGCCGGCTGGGTGGATCACTTCTACAACCCGGCCGACGACTGTATCGAGGTGGTACCCCTGTTTCTGGCCAAAGTCACGCCGGGCGCCAAGGTGATCCTGGATGGTGAGCATACAGACTGGGAATGGGTCAGCATCGAAGCCGCCCAAGCCCGCGTCCCCCACCACGGCCACCGCGTCGCCCTGGACGCCGTGCGGCATACGTTCGTAGAGCGAGAACCGCCGGAGTGGTTGCGGGTGGAGCGTTACACCGGCGGGCCATGAATCGACCCACCGGGTCAAGGAAAGTAAGGCCTGCCCGGACCCGCCAGAAGACGGCAGCCCAAGAACCACGAGAAAAGCGCAGTCACCCTTGCCAGCCGCCGCATAGGACCATGCGGCGGCTGGCGTCGGGCGTCGCAGCCGTGGTTCAGCCGACCGGCCACCAGGCATCCTGGTAGGGTGCCGGGCTGGGGGTGGTGTGGATGCCGCACTCGGTCTTGCCCTTGCCAGCCCAGCGGCCCGAGCGGGGGTCATTGGGATCGGTGGCCCGCTCGGTGCAGGGGTAGCAGCCGATGGACAGGTATCCGTCATCCTGCAACGGGTGAGGCGGCAGGTCGTGGCGCTCGAAATAGGTTTGCACGTCGATTGCACTCCATCCAGCAAGCGGGGTGGCCTTGAGGCGCGGGCCATCGGCCTCGACCTTGGGCAGGTTGGCGCGCAGGTCGCCGTGGTGGCCCTTGCGGCCGTTGATCCAGGCGGCGAACCCGCCCAGCGCGTCCCGCAACGGGGCGACCTTGCGCAGGGCGCAGCAGCGGTCGGCATCGCGCTGGAACAGCATCCCGTCGGCATCCTCGACGGCCAGCGGGGTGCGGGCCGGGTGCAGGGTCCGCACCTCGCGCAGGCCCAGGCGCGCAACCAGGGTGTCGCGGTAACGCAGGGTTTCCCCGAACAGCTTGCCGGTATCCAGGAACAGCACCGGCACCTCGGGGTCGATGCGCGACAGCATGTGCAGCAGCACGGCGCTTTCGGTCCCGAAGGATGACACCAGGGCGATCTGTCCGGGGAACACCCGGTGGATCAGATCGTCGAGCATGTCTTCGGCGCTC
Source organism: Rhodospirillaceae bacterium BRH_c57 (assembly GCA_000961745.1). Lineage (GTDB taxonomy): Bacteria > Pseudomonadota > Alphaproteobacteria > Rhodospirillales > Rhodospirillaceae > Cauispirillum. Next base: position 2,817 of record LAEA01000030.1, read on the forward strand.
AAGCTGGCGTAACGGTCGGCCAGGGTGGCGGTTTCAACGCTGTGAGCTTTCATTCCGCAGCACTCCAGTACGAGGGATGCCGCAGCGCGACGACCGGCGTGGCGCGGTCGGCAGCGGCCTGATAGACGACGGAGAAGCGGCCCAGGGCGGCCTCGAAATGCACAAGATCGCTGCCCTCGGCGACCTGGAAGGCATCAAACCCCGACCGGGTCAGGAACCGCGCCTGATCGACCAGCACATCGCCGACCGCCCGCAGTTCCCCCGTAAAGCCCAGCCGTTCACGCAGCAGGCGGGCCTGGGAATAGCCCCGCCCATCGGTGAAGGCGGCGAAGCGTATCGCCACGACTGCGGGCAGGTCATCGCCCAACGCCGTGGCGTCATCCCCGGCAGCCAGCCACACCCCGGTGTCGGGGCGGTCCTTCAGGGTGTCGCGCCCGGCCAGCCAGGTTGCCAGCGGCACCAGGACCGGGCCGGTCGGCGGGACGTAGGCGTCTTCGGCCAGCAGCGGCCAGTCCGCAACGGGGGCCGTGAGGCCGCCCGGCGTGTTCAGCTTAACGAGCGGCATCGATGGCCTCCTTGAACGGCGTCACGCCAATGCGGCGGAAGGTCTGGATGAAGGTTTCAGCATCCTGGCGGCGGTCGAGGTAGACGGCGGCCGTAACCTCTACGGCATCGACGGCTTCCTCGGCGGTCATGGCGCGCCCGGTGATCTGGGCGATACTGGAGTCGGCCTCCCCGGCATCGCCGCCCAGCACGAGTTGGTAGGCTTCGGCCCCGCGCTTATCGACGCCCAGCAGGCCGATGTTGCCGACATGGTGATGGCCGCAGGCGTTGATGCAGCCCGACACGTTCAAGGTGATCGGCCCCAGGGTGTCCAGGCGGCGACGGTCGGCGAAGCGCCGGCTGATCTCCTGGGCCATCGGAATGGACCGGGCATTGGCGAGCGAGCAGTAATCCTGGCCGGGGCAACTGATGATGTCGGTGACGCGGCCCTTGTTGGCGGTCTCCAGGCCCAGGCTGCGCAGGGCGCTCCACAGGGCGTGAAGCTGGTCCTGGCGGACGTTGGGCAGGACGAGGTTCTGTTCCTTGGTGGCGCGCAGTTCCCCGAGGGAATAACGGTCGGCGAGGTCGGCCATGGCGTCCATCTGGTCGGCCGTGATGTCGCCCGGAATGCCGCCCACGGGCTTGAGCGAAACGGTCACCGCCGCGTATCCGGGGGCGCGGTGGGTCAGGATGTTGGTCCCCATCCAGGCGTCGAAGCCGCTGTCGGCCCCCCGCCAACGGGCCAGTTCCACCGTCGCGTCGGGCAACGTCACATAGTCGGGCACGGCGAAGAAGTCGGCCACGCGGGCGATCTCCGCCTCGGGCACCACCAGCGCCGGGCCGCCAGCGGCGTGCCATTCGGCCTCGACCTGATCGCGGTAGGCGTCAATGCCGATCTCATCGACCAGGATCTTGATGCGCGCCTTGTACTTGTTGTCGCGCCGGCCGTGCAGGTTGTAGACCCGCAGCGCCGCCTCCAGATAGCCCAGGATCTGGGCGGCCGGCAGGAACGGGCGCAGTTCGCGGGCGACACGCGGTGTGCGGCCCAGACCGCCGCCGACCCACACCCTAAAGCCCAGGTCCCCGGCGTCGTTGCGGATGACGCGCAAGCCGATGTCGTGGAAGCGCACCGCCGCCCGATCCTCGATGGCGCCGGAAATGGCGATCTTGAACTTGCGCGGCAGGAAGGTGAATTCCGGGTGCAGGGTGGACCACTGGCGGATGATCTCGGCCCACGGACGGGGGTCGGCGATCTCGTCACCGGCCACCCCCGCGAACGGGTCTATGGTGACGTTGCGGATGCACGCGCCCGATGTCTGGATGGCGTGCATCTCGACGTCAGCCAACGCCTGGAGAATGGCCGGCACATCGGTCAGGCGCGGCCAGTTGAACTGGATGTTCTGGCGCGTCGTGAAATGCCCATAGCCCTTGTCCCAGGTCCGCGCCACGGCGGCCAGCCCGCGCAACTGGCGCGACGACAGGACGCCGTAGGGGATGGCCACACGCAGCATGTAGGCGTGCATTTCCAGGTACAGGCCGTTCATCAGGCGCAGCGGCCGGAATTGGTCCTCGGTCAGGGCGCCGGTCAGGCGGCGGTCCACCTGATCGGAGAATTCGGCAACGCGGTCGGCCAGAAGCTGGTGGTCGAAGGTGTCGTACTGATACATGGATCAGGCCTCCAGTTGGGCGGCGTAAGGCGCCACGGTTGGGCCGAACACGCGGATACGCTCGCGGCCGAGCAGGGGCAGGCCGGCGTCGTCCACATCCACCGCATAGGCGCCGACCACGCGGGTCGGTTCGCCCTGGGCGCGGGTGACGGCGGCGGCGGCCTCCTCGGGCGTGAACACCAGGGCGTCGTGGATATCGGTGCTCCACCCCTCGGGGGCGCGGAACAGGACACGGCCATCGGCCAGACGGCTGGCGGTGACGATCTGCTGGGTCATCGGACGCTCCTTCAGGCGAAGAAGGGAACCGGCAGGGCCAGTTCCAAAAGGGTCTTGGGCGGGTCGGCCTGTGACGGCGCGACGGGCTGCCGGGGCGGCGCAACCGGAGCCGTCAGGCTGAGGGCGAGCCGCAACGTGGTGCTCAGGCCGGGCATCAATCGAACTCGGGGGCCAGGGTGACGTGCAGGCCGTCCAGGTCGGGCGACCAGATGATCTGACACGACAGCCGCGAGCGGTCCGTCACGCCGAACGCCTCGTCGAGCATCTGGACCTCCTCGTCGCGCGGCGGGTGCAGGCGGTCGGCCCAGGCGTCGTCCACATAGATGTGGCAGGTGGCGCAGGCCGCCGCCCCGCCGCACAGGGCCTCGACCTTGAGGTCCGCGTTGTCGTTGGCTTGGTCGCGGATCAGTTCCATGACCCGCCAGCCCTGCACGGCATCCAGTTCGTGGCGGTCGCCGGAACGGTCGGTGACGACGATCTTGCCGGTTTCCATTTACGCTACCCCCAGCTTCTGTTGCAGGTCGGACGACGACGTGGTGTAGCGGAACACCAGACGTTCGGCCGGACGGGCGCGGCGGAAGGCCTCCTGCGACATGAGGGCGGCCTCGTGGAAGCCCGACAGGATGAGCTTCAGCTTGCCGGGATAGTGGTTGATGTCACCGATGGCGAAGATGCCCGGAACGTTGGTCTGGAACTTCTCGGTATCGACCAGCACGGTCGAGGCATTGAGGTTCAGCCCCCACTCGGCAATCGGACCAAGCTGCGGCTTGAGGCCATAGAAGGCGAGCAGGGCGTCAGCCGGCAGACGCTTGGGGCCATCCGTGGTGGTGATGTTCAGGGCCGTGAGGTGGCCGTCCTCGCCTTCCAGGCTGGACGGCTGGCCAATGGCGAGCGTCATGCGGCCCTCGGCCACCAGACGGCGCATCTTTTCCACCGAGTCCGGGGCGGCGCGGAAGTCGTCGCGGCGGTGCAGCAGGGTGACCGAGGCCGCGTCGTCAGTCAGGGCCAACGCCCAATCGAGCGCACTGTCCCCGCCCCCGGCGATGATGAGGTTCTTGCCAGCGAACTTCGAGCGGTCCCGCACGGCATAGAACACCGACTTGCCCTCATAGGCGTCGATGCCGGGGATTGGCGGGCGGCGCGGCGTGAAGGCCCCTGCTCCGGCAGCGATCACCACGTTGGCGGTGTGGAAGACGGTCCCCGCACTGGTCTCCAGGCGCCACGTCCCGTCGGGCTGCTGGCTCAGCGACTGGGCCTGCTGGTTCAGGTGGAACACCGGGTTGAACGGGGCGGCCTGCTCCATCAGGCGGTCGGTCAGCTCCTGGCCGGTGATGCGCGGCCACGCCGGAATGTCGAAGATCGGCTTTTCCGGATACAGCTCGGCGCACTGCCCACCGACCTTGTCCAGGGCGTCCACCAGATGCGCCGACAGGCCCAGCAGCCCCAGCTCGAACACGGCGAACAGGCCGACCGGGCCGGCGCCGACGATCACGGCATCGGTCACGATGGGGGCGGAGGCGGGCTTGCTGATCAAGGTCATCGCTTTTTCCTCTGGTCGTCGCCGGGTCCCCGTGGGGCACCGCAAACGTTCTGTCCTGCATGACGGAGGATGCCGGTGGCAGTCCTCCCGTGCCGCAACATTTAACATTGGCAGCGTGGGAGTCAAATCGTATTTTACACCTTGAGAAGTTTTTTACGTCATGTGATACACTATTAAAATGTTAAATAGGAGGGGGAAGCAGTCATGGCGGGCCTGGAATCCTTAGCCGCGCCGCTGGCATTGGCGGTCCTTGTGATGCTGTTCATCGGCTTTGCGACCGAACGGTTTCCGCCCGACGTGCTGGCGGTCGGCGCCGTCGCGGTGCTGTTGCTGGTCGGGCTGATCGACGCGGGGGATATTCAGGCAGCCCTGGGGAACGCCGCGCCGCTGACCATCGCGGGCATGTTCATCCTGTCGGGTGCCCTGCAACGGGCCGGGGTGATCGACGCCTTCGGGCGCAAGGTCTGCCGGCTGGCCGAACGGCACCCGCGACTCGCTCCGCTGGCCTTGCTGGGGGTGGTGATGGTGGCCTCAGGCGCCATGAACAATACGCCGCTGGTGGTGGTGATGATCCCCGTGGTCATGGCCCTGGCCCGCCAGTTGGGGCATCCGCCGTCGCGCCACCTCATCCCGCTCAGCTACGCGGCGATCCTTGGCGGCACCACCACGCTGGTCGGTACGTCAACCAACCTGCTGGTCGATGGCGTGGCCCGAGCCCAAGGGCTGGCGCCGTTCCATCTGTTCGAGATTACCGCCGTGGGGCTGGCCGTGGCGGTGGTGGGGCTGGTGTTCATCGTGATGTTCGCACGCGTCCTGCTGCCTGACCGGATCAACCTGTCGAGCCTGCTGTCGGACGGGGCGCCCAACCGTTTCCTCACCGAGATCCTGGTGCCCCACGACTCGCCGCTGGTCGGCCGCAGGGTGGCCGAGGTCGCCCTGTTCCAGCGCGCCGACGGCCGCCTGATCGACGTGGTACGCGGCGAGGAATCCCTGCGCCGAAGTTTGGAGTCGGTGGTGCTGGAAGCCGGCGACCGGGTGGTGCTCAAGACCCGCGCCGGAGAAATTCTGTCCCTGCGCGACGATGCCCAGGTCGCCTTTCCCGGCGCCCACTCGGTCGAGCCGGTGGCCAGCCGCCCCTCGGTGGTGGTCGAGGGGTTGGTCGGTCCCGCCTCCACCCTGATCGGCAAGCGCATCGGCGAACTGCGCCTACGCCGCCACTACGGGGTCTATCCCCTGGCCGTGCATCGCCATGGCGAGAACATCGGCCGGGCGCTGGACGATGTGATGCTGCGAATCGGTGACGTTTTGCTGATGGAAGGCTCGCCCGAGGACGTGGCCCGCCTCAGCCGCGAAAAGGGCCTCGTCGCCCCCGCCGCGCCACGCGACCAGCCCTTGCGCCGCAGCAAGGCGCCGCTGGTCGGCCTGATCGTCGGCGGGGTGATTATTCTGTCGGCCCTGGAGGTGTTGCCGCTGACCAGCCTCGTGGTGATCGGCGTCGCCCTGGTCCTGCTGACCCGCTGCATTGATGCCGAGGAAGCGTGGCAGTCCCTGGACAGCCGGGTGCTGGTCCTCATCGTCGCCATGCTGGCGGTGGGCAAGGGATTGGAGAACTCCGGCGCGCTGGCGCTGATGGTGGAAACCCTGGTGCCGCTGCTGGCCGACCTGCCGCCGGTGGTCATCCTGGCCGTGGTCTACGCCCTGACCTCAACCCTGACCGAGATGGTGACCAACAACGCCGTCGCTGTGGTGGTGACCCCGCTGGTCATCGGCCTCGCCCACCAGTTGGGCCTGGACCCCCGGCCATTCGTGGTGGCGGTCATGTTCGCCGCCTCGGCCAGCTTTGCGACACCCGTAGGGTATCAGACCAACACCCTGGTCTACACGGCCGGCGGCTACCGCTTCACCGACTTCCTGCGCGCCGGCCTGCCGCTCAACGTGGTGGTCGGGGTGGTGTCGGTTCTGTTAATTCCGCTGGTGTGGGGGTTTTAGTTTTCTGAAGAAGGACGGGCTCTGCCCGTGCCCGCACGGGGCCGAGCGGCCCCTTGACCCCGTTAGTTCAACACCGCGCAATTTCTTGCACCGCAGGCAGACACTCTGGCCTTTTCTACGCTGCGCGCGGCTTTATCCAGCCCATTCCCGAGGTCCAGGAGGCCGCGCCTCCTGGCGGGTGCGGGCAGAGCCCGCGACTAATCCCGACGCACGCCCACCGCCTCATCCTCGTCCTCGTCCTCGTCGGTATCCTCGTCCTCGGGCGGCAGGGTGCCAGCGTGGGCGGCGGCGCGGGACTGGAGGCCGCGATAGCTGCGCATGGAGAACGGGATGCCGGCCAGATAGATCAGACCGATGACGCCCAGGGTGGCCCACGGTTCGGTGACCAGGAAGGCGGCCAGCAGGCCGACAACGATCATCAGGGGCAGCACCCAGACGGCCGGCACGCGGAACCGCTTGAACGAGTAGGTCGGCACGCGGCTGACCATCAGGAAGCTGACGGTGATGACGAACACTCCCACGACCCACGGCGATTCGAAGAACCCGGAGTCGAAATGGAACGACATCACCATGGGCAGCAGCACCAGGAAGGCGCCGGCCGGGGCCGGGACGCCCACGAAGTAGTTGTGCGCCCAACTCGGCGGGTCGGGCTCACCGAGCATGGTGTTGAAGCGGGCCAGACGCAGCGCGGCGCAAACGGCCAGCAGCAGGCTCAGGGCCCAGCCGATGCCGCCGGCGCCTTGCAGCGTCCACATGTACAGGATGACCGCCGGCGCGACGCCAAAGGAGATGAAGTCCGACAGCGAATCCAGTTCGGCGCCGAACTTGGTGGTCCCCTTGAGCATCCGCGCGATGCGGCCGTCGATGCCATCAAGAACCGCGGCGAGGAAGATCGCGAGGACCGCGCTCTCAAACTCGCCGCGCAGGCCAAAGCGGATGGACGTCAGCCCCGCGCTCAACGCCAGCAAGGTGACGATGTTGGGGATGATCTTGTTGAAGGACAGGGTCTTCAACTTGCCTTGGCCTGGGATAATCATGTCAGATGGTCGCTCCGTCGCGCTGCGGTTCGGCACTGTCGAGGTCGGCAATGACGGTCTCTCCGGAAACCGCCACCTGCCCGCACACGACCAGCGGGTGGGTGCCCTCCGGCAGGTAAACGTCCAGGCGCGACCCGAATCGGATCAGGCCGTACCGTTCGCCGGTGCCGACCGCTTGGCCGTCCTTGACGTCACAACGGATGCGCCGCGCCACCAGCCCGGCGATCTGTACCACGGCCAGATCCTTGCCGTCGGCGGTGCGCAGGTGCAGCGAGTTGCGCTCGTTGTCCTCGCTGGCCTTGTCGAGCGAGGCGTTGACGAACTTGCCGGGGCGATAAGCCACTTTGACCACCGTCCCGCCGACCGGGATACGGTTCACATGGCAGTCGAACACACTCATGAACACGCTGACGCGGGTCATCGGTTCGCTGCCCATGTTCAGTTCGGGCGGCGGCACCGACGGGCCGATCATCTGCACGATGCCGCTGGCCGGCGACATGACGAGGCCCGCCCGCGTCGGCACGTAGCGCACCGGGTCGCGGAAGAAATAATAGCACCAGATGGTGACCAGCGTACCGACGACGCCAAGCGGCCACCACGCCCAAAACAGCAACGCGGCGATAGCCGCGAACACGGCGATGAAACGGGGGCCTTCCTCGTGCAGAGGGGGCAGCACATAGCGCCGCCAGGGAATCTCGATGACCTTCACGTGCACCTCGAACGTGGCCGCAGCCGGCCTGATTGTGTGAGCCAAACGCCCCAAAGGGACGTGGGGATGCAATTCCGCGCAGGAGGCGGAGGCATTTCCGGCGAAGGATAGTCTGCTCCAGAAGGCTTAGAAAGGTCTTTCGGACTGGCCCGTCCAGCGATTGCCGGTACAGTTGGGGGAGTGTCGCCGGATTTGCGCCCCCCAACCGCAGGAGACCGCCGTTGCCCCTGAAGCTCGTCCAGGATGACCGGCCACTCAGCCTGATGGCCCTGTCGATGGGGGCCGACCCCGAGGAACCGGGCGGGCGGCGGCGGGCTCCGGTGGGGCCGCTGCACTTCCGCTTCCGCCTGTCGGCACGGGTGTTCGACTGCCGGTTCGAGGAAGTCGATGACACCGCCGTCTTGACCGTGGCGTGTCCGCTGGGCCGCCTGCCGCCCGAACGAACCGCCGCCCAGCGCCATGCCCAGGCCATGCGGATAGTCGATGCCGCCCAGGCCGATGGCATGCGAATCCGCCTGCGTCACGGCGGGGTGGTGGTGTTCTCCCACAAACGGTACCCGCCCGCACCGGTGTCAGCCCAGCGCCTGGTGGCCGACCTGACCACCGCGGTCCTGCCCGCCATGCCGTGGATCGCCTTGTTGCAGGATTATCTGGACCCGTCGCCGTATTGAGGCGGCAGGCCCTTTTGAACCACAGAGACATCGAGGCACAGAGGTTTCGGTGCAGCGGGATGGCGCGGTGCCCGATCCCGCGCGTAGCGCAGGACCTTACCTACGGCCGGCGTGGCCCGGAGTACCCGACCAGCACAGAGCCCTCTGTGCCTCTGTGGTTCCCCTTTTTCCCCGCTCATTCGATACGAGACAAAAAAAGCCCCCGTCGCCGAAGCGTCCGGGGGTTGTGAGACTTGGCAACGATCTCGAGCCCAAGAGTGCGCCATGCTGTTAAGGGGGTCAATAACCTATTGATAAGCAATGCTCAGTTTTGTAAAATTCTCGCCATGCTGCACTGTAAAAAAGTAAAACGGTAAAACATGGCGCCTCCCATTCCGGCCGGAAACCGCATTCGCGCCCTGCGTCAGGAGTGCGGCCTGACCCAAGTCGGGCTGGCCTCCAGCGTGGGGATATCGCCCAGCTACCTCAACCTGATCGAGCACAACCGGCGGCCCATCGGCGGCGCGTTGCTGCTGCGGATTGCCTCCGAACTGGGCATCAGCGCCGACCAACTTGCCGGGCGCGAGGAAGCCCGACTGGCCGCCGAACTGGAGGAAATGGCCGCCGACCCGTCCCTGGCCGCCCCCCTGCCCGCCGCCTTGATCCCGCAGATGGTCGGCCAGTCGCCCGATCTGGCGCGCGCCGCCCTGGCCGCCTACCGCGCCTATCGCGACGCCCGCCTTCAGGGAGAGGCGCTGGCCGAACGGCTGTCGCAGGACCCCTTCCTGGCCGAGGCCAGCCACCAGATCCTGACCCTCATCACCTCCATCCGCTCGTTCTCGGAAATCCTGGAGGACTACGGCGACATGGGCGACGCCCAGCGCCAGCGCTTCATCGGCGGCATTGCCGAGGAAAGCCGCCGGCTGGCCGCCCTGAGCGGCGAGATGTTCGACTTCCTGGGCGGCCGAGCCTCGCACCGGCCCCACCAAACGCCCGAGGAAGAGGTCGATGACCTGTTCCATGACCGCGCCAACTACTTCCCCGAACTGGAAGAAGACGCCGAGCGGGTGCGCCGCGCCCTGCCCGGCGGCGAGGCCGGGCTGTTCGCCTCCCTGGCCGAGTCGCTGCGCTCCCGCCACGGGGTCGCCGTGCAATTCGCCAGCCCCGAACGGGTGCCGCGCGACCATGCCTATGATCCCGAGACCCGCGTCCTGTCCCTGTCCGAAGCGTTGTCGTCGTCGTCCTGGCGGTTCCGCGCCGCCCAGCTTCTAGGGCTGCTGGAGGCCGCCGACACCATCGAGGCCCTGGCCGCCACGCCCAGCCTGACCACCGACGCCGCCCGCGACCGCGCCCGC
>LAEA01000199.1 GCA_000961745.1 Rhodospirillaceae bacterium BRH_c57
ACCCTGATCCTGCACCCCAGTGACCGCGTGGCCGAGGGCGTCCGCGTGGACCAGCGCTAGACGGCCTCTCCGCCCTTACGCCGTCTTCATCTTGCGCAGGGCAATGGAACCCAGGACCATCCGCCCCGCCAGCCGCGCAAACGCAAGCGTCCCCTGAGAACTACATCCGCCTCGGCTTGACGGTCAGGCGGCGGATTGCGCCACCCGTTCCAGCCCAATGCTCCACGGCAGAAACGCGTCGATCCGGTTGATCGGGTGGTCTGCGACGCGGGTCTGCTCCAGGTTCACCGCCTCGACATCAAACGGGTCAGTATCTGGCTGGAACACAAGAGCGTCACCACGACCGACCGGGCCGACCGCAAGCGGCTTGCTGGCAACGCCGTCCGGCTCCTTGAGGGCCGGAAAACGGAACGCCCGTAAGCGTCTCCTGAGAGCTGCCTTGTCCGACCCAGCCATTTCGTCCTGAATGCAGCCTTTGGCATCGGCAGCAAGAGAGCGAGCTTATGGCCTACGATCGTAGTCAGGACGTGCCGCGTCGTCGGCGGTGGCCCAAGGCGGAGAAGCGGCGGCTGGTGGCAGAGGTTGAGGCCGGGAGGCGACCAGTGGCCCAGGTGGCGGCGGAGCATGATGTTCATCCCAGCCTGCTGGCCCGCTGGGTTGGTCAAGGCGCGGCGACCTGGTCAAGATCCTGGCCTGGGACGGCCAGGGCTTCTGCCTGTTCTGCAAGCGGCTGGAGCATGGCCGCTTCGTCTGGCCGTCGGCGGCCGATGGCGTGGTCGCCCTGAGCCCAGCCCAGTTGAGCATGCTGATCGAGGGCATCGACTGGCGCACCTGGCGCCCCGAGGTGGCTGGTTGAAGGGGGCGGAAATTGCTCCGTAACCCGCAGAAATGCTTGGGTGTGGAGGGGCCTGGCGGTATAATCCCGGCATGCCTTCCGCGCCGCCCGCCCTACCTGACGACATCGATGCCCTGCGCGCCATCATCGCTGCGCAGGCTGAAGAACTGGCCGCCGCCAAGGCCGACCTGATGGCGCCGCTGGTCGAGGCCGTCGGCCGCCACGTCCTGGCCGGTGGCACGGTGCATGCCGACGACACGCCCGTGCCGGTGCTGGCACCCGGCTCGGGCAAGACCCGCCTGGCTCGTCAGTGGGTGTACCTGCGGGATGAAAGGCCGCACGGCGGCCCGGCCCCGCCGGCGGTGCTGTACCGCTACACCCCCGACCGCAAGGGCGAGCATCCGCAAAAGGTGCTGCGCGACTTCCGCGGCGTGCTGCACGCCGATGGCTATGCCGGGCTCAACCCGCTCTACGAACCGGATGGAGACAGCCCGCCGCGCGTCGCCGAGGTGGCGTGCTGGGCCCATGTTCGGCGCAAGATCCACGACGTCCATATGTCCACAGGCGCGCCGCTGGCCTTTGCCGCCCTGGAGCGCATCGGCCGTCTGCTTGACCTCGAGCGCACCCTCACCGGCCAGCCCGCCGAGATCCGCCGCGCCGTCCACCAGAAGGACGCCGTGCCGCGGCTGGACGATCTACAGGCGTTCTTCCAGGCCGGCCTGCGCAAGCTGCCGGGCAAGAGCGATCTGGCCGCGGCCTTCCGCTATGCTCTGGCCCGCTGGGCGGCCCTGACCCGCTACGCCGACGACGGCCGCTGCGAGATCAGCAACAACGCCGCGGAACGCGCCATCCGGCCCCTAGCCGTCGGCCGCAGGAACTGGCTGTTTGCCGGCTCCGACGCCGGAGGCCACCGCGCCGCGGCGATCTACTCCCTGATCGAGACCACCAAGCTCAACGGCGTGAACCCACAGGTCTACCTGACCACCATCCTGACCCGCATCGCCAACCACCCGATCAACCGCATCAAACAGTTCCGAGGTCTCGCAACGCGCTATGACAAGCGCCCAGAGAACTACCTCGCTGCCGTAAAGCTCGTGGCAGCGCGGATCTGGTGTCAGAGCTTATGAGTCTATGGCCTAGGGGTCATGCGGGGCAACGGAGGGCGCTGAAAGACCAGGAGCAGGGAATAGACATCGACGCTGAAATCATGGCTTCAATCCGCTTCCGTTAGCGGCAATTGCAATTGCCACGGCTCATTGAGTTCTGAGTCGGGTCCTCAGGTGTCGGGCACCAGGGACAGCGTCCTGCCATTGATGGCGGCGCACACGTTCGGCGGCAGGTTCGTCAGACTGCCATCGGCCGTGCGACAGTTGCCCTTAACGCTCTTGGCTTCGGGGCTGTCCCCAGCCTTCCCGTTTACGGCCTCCCCGTCCCCCGCCTCCCCGTCCCCCGCCTCCCCGTCTACGTCCCGCTTGATCCGCTCGGGTCGGAAGCGCACGGCCGACTGTGGGTACCATGCCACCGCGCAGGCGCCATGATGAGCCATTTGGGGAGGCGCGGTGGGACGGGCGGCGTCGGGCTCCTCGTCTTGGCGGGGCTCGGCGAAGCGGAGGCGCAGGTCCTCCGGCTTCTGCCCGTCTCCCAGGGGCAGGGCCGCAAGGAACAGGGAGTGTGGTAGGGAACCCCAGTGCCGGACGTCCGCCTGCGCCTCCATTTCGCTGGCGGCAGCTTGAGCGGCTAGCCCGATTAGAGCCACCACGAGGCCGGCGGTCGTGGCATCACGATTTCCCCATGTCTGGCCGTGAAGCATCATCCCGGCGCCGACGGCCGTCGCCCCTGTGCCGATGGCCTCGGTGGTCGTCTTAGTATCGGCCTTGAGCGCCAGGATGTCGTCCATCTGCCGCCCGCCGCGTGTCACGGCCTGCATGTACAGATCTTCCGCCAGGTTCAGCGGGCGGGTGTGTTCTCCCAGGGCGGCCTCGTAGCGATAGGCGGGAGCGGTGCCCTCGCGGTAGGCAAGCTTGAAACCGTGCTGGCCGGTGGCTTCCTTGGAGGGGCCGAAGCCTGATTCGACCAGAACCAGCAGGCGGTCATCGGCGCCCGGCACGGGGAGTGCCGGCCGCACCTCACGCGCTTCGGCGAATGCCTCGGTGGCGGCGGAGGCGTCACCCAGGCAATGGCTGGTCCAGCCGATCAGCCAAGTCGCCGACGCGAAATCCTGGCGATGGCGCTCCTGTTCGGCAAAGCTGTCCTGCACCAAGGCGCCCTTGAAACTGGCGCGGGCGTTTTCGTAGTCCCCGGCCAGCATGTCCAAAGTGCCGCGGTAGACATAGGCCATCGCCCGCTCGTAGGGCTCGCCCTTGAAGTCCTTGACACCTTCCTCGTGCCAGACGGAGCGGGCCTTTTCGGCCTGCGGGTCGTCGGCGTAGACAGCGGAGATGCGCTTCAGGGCCTCGTCGAACGCATCGGCGGCGGCGTCCCAGTGCCCCTGGACCAGCGCGGCGCGGCCCAGGGTAAGCCAGTTGAGCACGGCGTCCCGCTCTCCCCCATCGACCACGGTGGCATAGAAGCGGCGTAGCGAATACGGGCGGTCGGCCGCCAGGGCCTCTACCACTTGCTGCCGACGGACGATTTCCTCCGGCGTGAGATGCCCAGAGGGCGTCACGCAGCCCGCCGCCAGCACCGCCGTCAGCGCCAGCGCGACCGAGGCGCGGCAGCGCGCGGTAGAGGCCCGGCCCGTCATGACATGGGGACGCCGGCCGGAAGGGACGGTGCCGGAGCGGCGGCTCGGGCGGCGGTTTCTTGTGCCTCGATCAGGGCCTGCACGAAGAATGGGTCCTGCATCAGGTTTCGCAGGGCGACAGCCAAGCCCATCTCAAGCGACTTTTTTACCGGCTCTCCGTCCATTATCATCACGCCTTCCGTCGTGCCGATGCCGGAAATGCCCTTGCCGTAATACATGTGGCCGGAGGCATCGCGGACCTGCACGTTCAGCTGGATGTCGGAAACGTTGTCAGACGACCAAAAGCCGGTTTTGTAGTCGGCGTAGAACCGCGCAACCTCGACGACCGCGAACACCGGCCCGTCCCCAAGGGTGAATCCGCGCCCCCGCAGCTCCTGCTCGACGGCTTGGCGAACCAACGTGGGAACGTCCTGATTTGCGCGGATGGCCGCCATCTCCATGCCGTAGCCGTTCTTCTTCACGCTCACCTTGTCGCGGTTCGCTGGGCGGACGTCCTCCACCGCCACCTTCACGGTGACGCTTTCGGCGCCAGCGACGGGCGCGGCGGTGCTGGCCGGCTGATAAACCAAGTCCACACGATCCTCGGTCAGCGCACAGGCCGACATCAGCACCGCCAGACCGACACCGGCGGCCACCCGCAACAGCTTCTTCGCAAACATGTAGCAATCCCCACAAAAGTTTGATGGCAGCGGCCACGGGTCGCTGTGTTTCGGCTACAGGTTAAACGGGTGCGCGAACTGCTGTCACTATGCATTTTAAGATGCTTTAAGATGCTCCCGGCGCTACTATGCCGGGTCAGTATGCGTAGATCCGCAAGGAGAGGTGAGTTGAAGATCAGTATGCGAGGACTCCTTGGGGCGGTGCTGGCGGTGGCCGGCGTCGCGGCCTGCGCGCCGACCCAGAACACAGCCGGCGTCGCCGTGCGCGAGATCCCGCAGGGCGAGCGCGGGCCGGTGGCCGGCGTCGGCATCGAGGGCAGCGACATCATGGCCATGACCGACCGCATGATGCGGAACATGCTCCAGTCGCCGGTCCTGGCCGGTGCGGGCGTTCCGCCGCAGGTGATCGTGGACGGCGAATACTTCGTCAACGAGTCGGCCCAGCGGATCAACAAGAACACCATCGCCGACCGCCTGCGCGTCAATCTCAATCGTACAGCTAATGGCCGCATGATCTTCGTCGCCCGCCACAATGCGGCGATGGTCGAGCAGGAACGCACGCTCAAACGCGATGGCAAGGTAGACGTCGGCACCACCGGCCTGACCAGGGCCGCAGCCGGCGCCGACTACCGCCTGAGCGGCCGGATTTCCTCGGTGGATGCGGTGAACGTCGGGTCGGGGATGACGCAACGCTACAACCAGATCATCTTCGAAATGGTCGATCTTGAGCGCGGCACCATCGTCTGGAGCAATATCTATGAGTTCACGAGGGCTGCCGCCGATGATGTGGTCTATCGCTAAGGCGGCGGCGGTCGCCGCCGGCGCGGCCGTCCTATTGGCCGCCTGCACGCCGAAACCGGCGGTGCAGTGCGACTTCACACCCATGCTGCAAGCCGACGCGGCGGGCGAACAGGCGCTGCTGCCGCTGACGCCGGGCACCATGAAGCCGGTGGCGCTCAACACGGTGTCGGTGATCGACGCCGGCATCCGCCGCAAGGTTCTGGTGCAGTCGGTGCAGGCCAGCCGCACCGCGACGGGCAATGTCGCCGTCGAGACGCGCCTGATGAACTGCACGGACCATCCGTTGCAGGTGGACGGGCGCACCAACTTTCTGACCACGGGCGGCGGCAGCGCCGAAGCGCCCAGCATGTGGCAGCGCGTTTACCTGCCGCCGCGATCCTTTGCGTCCTATGCGGAATCGTCCGTGTCCGGCCCCAACGCCGCGACATTTCTGATCGAGGTCAAGGAGGGGCGGTGATGCGACGACTGGCGGGGCTGATTGTGGTGGCGACGGCGGCCATCATTGGCGCGGCGTCGGCCCAGGAAGGACCGGCCGCGAACGGCCTGTACCGCGACGGCCTCCCGGCCGTCCTGGAGCAGGCGGAAAAGACCGGTTTCGTTGCCGCACCGGAGTTCCGGGATGCTTACGGCAGAGCCGGGGCGCCGCGCATGGTCGTGTTCTGGATGCGCCCGCTCGGTGAGGCGACCTCGACCCCCCGCGTGACGCGGGATCACACCACCGGCGTAGCGGTGGTAGGGGCTGCCAGTTCCGGGGCCACGGCGGCCTCCGTCGGCGGCTTCAGCCAGACGCGCGAGCGTTCGGTGGGTCTGCTGGTGGACGTTCCGCCCGATCCGCTGGCGCCGTCGTCTTCCCGCGCTGCGGAGGCGGCGTTCACCGATGCACTCCTGCAATCGGGCGTTCGGATGGTCGACCGCACGGCCATCATCCGCTTGCAGGGCGGCGATGCGGCCGACCCCCGTGTCGCCGAAACCACCGCCTTGAAGGACGCAGCGGATGTGCTGGTGGAGATCACGGCGTCGGGTGGGGGCGGACCGGATCAACTGATCTACGCGATCAGGGCCACGCGCGTTGCTGATGGGACGGTACTGGCCAGCACGGTGGTCGAGGAGGAGGAGCTAAGGCAGGCCATGACCTATGAAGCCTCGGCCTCGGGCGGCTATCACCCGACGCTGACGCCGCGCGCTCTCGGCCGCCTGCTGGCCGGGCGCCTGCAAACGCTGCTTGCCGCCCGCTGGTGAGGTGGTGCTGAAGGGAGGGGATGGTCAGGGCCGTTCGACGTTGGTTCATCCTGGCCCGTCAGCGTTTCATGCCTGAACGCCCTTCCGGCCTGCCAATCCTGCGGAAGTCTTGGCCGCCATCATGCTGCGACCTCCTCCAGGGCGGGGGCAAGGGGGTGGTGGAGGACGGACTCCAGCAGGTGACGGCTGGTGTCCTCTTGTCCAAACGAATGGGGCCACCTCTGTCGCGCCGTGGTCAGACATCGTCCCCACGGTCCGTGCTCTCCAGGCCATCCATGAACCTGGCAATGCTCGCCCGCGCCTCGTCGTCAGCCTCGGGCTCGAGCGCTCGCAGGCGGTCAGCGAGGCGGTCGACGTCAAGCATCTGCGACAGGCTGCGTCGGTTAACGCTGGGCGTCTTGATGACCGGCGGGTCATCCCCCGCCTGCACCTTGTGCGTCGCCGTCACGACCGGCGCCAGCAGAACGGTTGCCTTGTTATCCGCGAGCAGATCATCTGTCCAAGCCTTGACGGCATCATCGCCTGCCAACGTCGCCCAATAGAACATCAGGCTCAACCCCAGCGGTGCTTTCAGAAGCGAATGATCAGCGGCAGCCAAAGCCAACCGTTTAGCCAATAGTTCCTCCAGCCGGATGACCTCCGCCTCCGTCAGGCGACGTTGATCTTCCAGCTTCGCGCTGTCATCCGTATGTCGGCCATGCTCGCGTGCCATGCTGAAAACTACGAAACTTAGCGTGGCAAGGCTGGACGAGGTTTGCAGAGCGCCCTCCAGCAGAGGGGCTCGCTCATCCGCAGGCAGCCGATCGAGAAACGCATCAATAGCATGATCCACCAGCCAGACCTGCGGAATGGAGAATAACCCCAGGCCCTCATCCTGCCGGTTCAGGAAGAGGTCGCCGACGTGCAGAAGACTC
>LAEA01000238.1 GCA_000961745.1 Rhodospirillaceae bacterium BRH_c57
CGTCGCCCATGCGGTGGCCGCGCCGGCACCGCCGCCGGTGCCGAAACTCATGCCCGCCGCCATCGACATGGCCGCCCTTGATCTCAAACCGCCCAAGGCCGCCGACTACGGCGGGCCGCGCCGCACGTCGGGCCTGCCGGTGGACAACACCCGCATCATCACCGCCGACCGCTACATCGCCGGCATCCTGGAGACCGGCATCAACAGCTAGGTCGGCGGCAGCGAGAACGGCACGGTGATCATCCAGACCGCCCGCGACGTGTTCGGTTATCACGGCCGCAAGGTCCTGATGCCCAAGGGGTCGCGCCTCATCTGCGACTACGAGCCGCCCGAAGACATCGGTTCGTCGCGCCTCGCCATCACCTGCCGTCGGGTGCTGATCGCCGGCCACCGTGCCGAGATCCGCGACCTCGAGTCTCTGGTCTCCGACGTTCAGGGCCGCAGCGGCACCAGCGGCGAGGTCGATAAGCGGTTCTGGGAACGCTACGGCACCGCCTTCCTGCTGACCGGCATCTCCACCGCCGTGCGGTTCGCCAACACCTTCACCCAGACCACGTCTGAGGAACCGAGCCCGACCCAGCAGACCACCGAGGCGGGCTCGGCCGAACTGTCCAACAGGCTTGGCGAGATCAGCGCCAACGTGCTGGAGCAGACCCTCGACCTCAAGCCGATCATCACCGTGCCGCAGGGCACGCGCATCCAGATCCGCCCGCAAACCGACTGGTACATCGGCGCCCTTGGGGCCGAAGCGGAGTAATCGCCATGCACAAACCGCTCCTTTCCTTCCTCCTGTCCTCCACCCTGCTCGCCACCGGCGCCCTGGCCCAGACGGCGCAGCCCGTGGGATCCGCCGCCGCCGCACCGGCGCCCGCCGGACAGCAGCCTTCCGAGACACCGCCCGCCGCCGTGACCGACTTGGCCAAGATCATCAAGATCGAGAGCAAGCCGCAGTCCCTGACGCCGGTGCCGGAGAACGAGCCGATTGCCCTCAACCTGACCTTTGTCGAGGTGCCCGACATTCCCAAGGCCCTGACCGACGGCGTCACCGCCAACGCCTATGCCCGCTATGCGGTCGTCGAGGACACGATGATCGGGCAGTTGGTGCTGAGCGGAGTGTCCAAGAAGGACCGCACCGAGCCGCTCGACGCCGAGCACTTCGTCGCCCAGTTCGACCTGGACAGGCCGGAGCTTTCCACCGAGACGGACGTGGTGATCGACGGCGACCACGCCGAGCTTCTGGACGCCCTCAAGCGCCTGAACGAGGAGAAGGAGGAGGAGCAGCAGGACGGCGACAAGGAGACATCCTCCAAAGAGACGACGGAACGCACCTCCTCCGGCGGCCGGGTCGGCACCAACGCGGCCGAAAACAAGGACGCCGCCGGCTACACGAACCCGGAACCACTGGCTGCCTTCACGGCGACCGAAACTCCGCAGATTTCCGTCGAGGTGGTCACCGACGGCTGCGACATCCGCGTCGATCTCGGCCAGTTGGTGGCCATCCAGCAGAGCAAGGTGGTGACCATTGAGGGGGACAAACGCGACGAGACCCCCTGTGAAGACGGCAACGACCGCTACCCGCTGAGCCGCTCCTACGCCAGTTGCCAGGACACGGTTGACCTCGACCGGCGGGTGGCCACCGCGCAGTACCAGCTTTACTACGTCAACGCCGGCGGCACCCGCAATCAGGCCGCCGAATGCCAGCCCGACGAGGACAAGACGTATGGCATCGTCGAGGACACCGAGGCCTGCCCGGTCAGCCTGGACTACGCCAGCCTGCGCGCCGTGCCGCAGGCCAAGCTGGTCTACGTCAACGACACCAACGCCGTGGCCGAGGTGCGTGGCTGCGAGGCATCGGAGACCAAGGCGGCGGTGCCGCTGGTGCCGACCACCGACGGCTGCACCATCCGCCACGCCTTTGCGGAAAGCCAGAGCCATCAGCAGGGGCGGCACCAGTACACCCTCGACGGCGTGACCTGGGACGCCGGCGCCTGCGCCGACGACGGCACCCGATACCCCCACGCGAAGATCTACGAGGACCTCGGCGGGCGGCGCATCTGCGAACCGATCATCGACAAGACGAGCGGCCGGGTGACCGAGCAGTACCGCACGCAGATCACGGTCAAGGACAAGAAGGAGTACATCACCGCCTGTACCCCCGAAGCCACCGCCGCGATTCAGAGGACCCGTGACGGCTGCGACGACCCGGCCACCTGGACGCACGACCTCTCGGCCGGCGTGTCCTATGCCCATGAGCGCGAATACTACATGCGGGGAAGCGAGCGCGAATACCTGAGCGAATGCAAAATCAGCACCGACACCTACCCCCACCAGGTGAGCACGGTGGGCTGGCAGATGAACGACGGGCAGTTAACGGCGCAGCCGATCTCCAAGGTGACGATCAATGCGCCGACCGGGGTCTACACGGTGGCCGCCGCCGAGGTGCTGCCGGGTGCCGCCAGCCAGCCCTACACCCTGGCCAACACGGTGGACGACCCGACCGGCGACAGGCTCTACGAAGGCTGCAACGGGTTCTACAGGACGGAGCGCGTGCGCCTTTACCAGCGCCCGGACGGCTCCGGCTATTCGCTCGTCATCGGCGCCGGCGCCAACACCGCGCCCGAGGATTCCTGTAGCCGCTGGCAGGAAACCAAGACCGAATACGTGAGAACATCCGGGCAGCTCAACGACTTCGTCCATGAGCTGCGCCTGTACCGCGCCAACGGATCGCAGCGGTCATGGGCCAACCCCTCGTATTTCAGCGACATCACCGACGGCCCCTACGTGCGCTGCGAGGTGAGGAGATGGGAAAAATGGACGGTGGTCGAGTTCAACAGCTGGAACGTCATGCAGAACTACCGCCGGCAGGCCGTGCAGTACCCCGACGGCCGCGTCGAATACGGCGGCTGGGCGCCGGACGGCGGCCAGATCCCAGGCAACGGGTTCCGCTGCACCCACGCCGACCGCGAAATCTATGTACCGGACGAGTGACGGGCCGAGCGAGCGATGAGCGTCATCACCGAAAAGATCCTGGCCCCGGACCTCAACCGCGCCACCATCGAAACCATTGCCCGCTCGCTCGGCAACCACGCCGGCATCCGGTTCGACGGCGAGGAACACACCAAGCTGTCCTGCGTGCTGCCCGGTGGCCACCGCTTTGAATGCTTGGTCGGGGCCAGCGTGCAGTCCGGCCTGAGCCTTGCCATCCGCTGCAAGCATCCGTTCACTCCGTCGTGGGAGCAATGGGGAGCCAGCGAACCGGTGCGGCGCTATCTGGTCGAGGCGGTGGGCGCCGAAGCCAACATCATCGTGTCAGGGGCCACCAACACCGGCAAGACCACCCTGCTCAACATGCTGCTCGCCACCCTGCCAGCCGAACGGCGGGTGGTGGCCCTGGAGGATACCCCGGAACTCCACATCGGCCGCTTCTGGGACGGCGTCGGCCTGCTGGCTGCCCGCGAGGCCATCACCGGCGCCGGCATGGTGACCTGGCGGGAGCTTTACGACCACCTCATGCGCATCACCCCCGATCACATCCTGATGGGGGAGATCAGCACCCAGAACGCTTTCGCCGCCCTGGCGGCGCTGAACAGCGGCGTCACCGGGTTCATGTGCACCATCCACGCGGAAAGCCCGGAGCAGGTCATCCACCGCAAGTTCGACCAGAACATCAGTTGGGCTGGCGCCGTCATGCCCAACATCCCGGAGTTCCTGGCCGATCTGGTTGACGTGGTGGTGCAGATCAAGCGCGGCACCGACGGCTGGCGCCGCATCACCGACATCTGGGAGGTGCGCAACGACCGCTACGTGCTCAAGGACGGCAAGGAGGTCGCAGGATGACCCGCCTCGTTCTTCCGGCGATCATCGCCCTGACCGTGGCCGCCATTCTATGGCAGTGGCACCAGGCGGTCGGCTTTGATCCGCTCGATGCGCGCTGGTGGCAATGGGCGGTCCAAAGCGCCATCCACCCCGCCGGCCTGCCCGAGGCGATGAGCCGGGCGGCCACCCTGACCGGCATCAGCGGCGTCCTCCTGGCCGGGCTTGTTCCCGTGCTGCTCGGCCGTGCCGGCAACCGCACCCGCAAGGGAGGCTTTCGCCCGGACGAACTGCACGGCACCGCCCGCTGGGCGACCACCCAGGACGTGAAGCAGACCGGCTTGATCGACGACAAGGGGGTGGTGGTCGGCGGCTGGCCAGGGATGTTCGGAACGCGCACCCTGCGCCACGACGGCCCCGAACACGTCATGGTGTTCGCCCCCACCCGCTCGGGCAAAGGCGTCAGCCTGATCCTTCCGACCTTGTTGTCATGGCCGGACAGCGTGCTGGTGCTCGACATCAAGGGCGAGAACCACGCCCTGAGTGCCGGCTACCGGCACAGCCTCGGCCACAAGGTGCTGAAGTTCGAGCCGACGGCGCTGGCCGGCTCGGCACGCTTCAATCCGCTCGCCGAGATCCGCCTCGGCAGCCAAGCGATCCAGGACTGCCAGAACATGGCCGCAATGATCGTCGATCCCGATGGCAAGGGCCTCAAGGACTACTGGATGAGGGAAGGCTGGGCGTGGCTGTCCACCGCCCTCCTCCATGTCGTCTACCGGGTCCAGAAGGAGGACGGCCGCGACGCCTGCCTGGCCGACGTGAACGGCTTCCTCTCCGGCGTCAAGGGAGGCGAGAGCGACGACGACGACGGGTTCAGCGGCCTGCTGGAGGACATGATCGCCTTTGAGCACGAGGACCCTGCCATCGACGCCGAAGTCCGGCGCGGGGCGGCCCGCATGCGCCTCAAGGCGCCGCAGGAGCGTTCCGGGGTGCATTCCTCGGCCATTACCGGCATGGCGCTGTTCGCCGACCCTATCGTCGCCCGCAACACCGCCGAGTGCGACTTCCGCGTCGCCGACCTGATGAACGGCCCGACGCCGGCGGCCCTCTACCTGCTGGTGCCGCCGTCGGACATCGACCGCTTGCGGCCGCTCCTGCGCATCCTGCTGAACCTGTTCATCCGCCGCCTCACCGAAACCATGGCCTTTGCCGGCGGCGCCTCGGTCAAGCACTACAAGCACCGCCTGCTGCTGATGCTCGACGAGTTCACCAGCGTCGGCAAGCTGGAGATCGTCGAGAAGGCGCTGGCCTACATGGCCGGCTACGGCCTCAAGGGCTTCATCGTGGTCCAGGACGTGGCCCAGGTTCACCAAGCCTACGGCAAGGACGAGAGCATCACGTCCAACTGCCATGTCCGCGTGGCCTTCGCTCCCAACCGCTACGAGACGGCGCAGTGGATTGCCAACCTCGCCGGCAAGGCCACCGTCGTCCAGGCGCGCCGCTCGCGCTCGGGCAAGCTCGGCGAGGGCGCCTCGGTTTCCGACAGCGAACAGGAGGCCGGTCGCATGCTGCTCACTCCCGACGAGGCGATGCGCCTCAAGGGACTGCGCAAGGGCCGGTTCGGCAAGGTCATCCCCGGCGAAACCCTGGTGTTCGTCGCCGGCCACGCCCCCATCCGGGGCGTCCAGCGCCTCTACTTCCAGGACAAGGTGCTCCGCCGCCGGGCACGGATGGCACCACCGGAAGACATGAATCCCGCCTCCGCTAAGGAGACAGCACATGACGCCTGAGCTTTCCCCCTGCGCCATGCGCCAGTTCGCCAAGCGCTACCTGCTGATGGACGACCTCGAGAACCTCGGTGGCTGGTATCGCGACAGCATCGAGTGGGTGGCCGCCGTAACGGCCCTGCTGGTCCACAAGGACCGCTCCCTCACCCTGACCGGCCTGTCGTTCCGGCTGGAGATGCTGTTCGCCTCGCCGTTCAAGACCATGCCCGCCCTGATCGCCGAGATGGCGGCCTTCGAGACGACGGAGACTGGCTGCACCGTCTTCGTGCGCGGCAGTGCGGCCCGCATGGCGGCCGCCGCCACGGTGGAGCGCGACATCATCGCCCATTTCATCGCCACCCACGCCGGTGCCGCCTGCACCGCGCGGCCCCCTTTTCCCTCACCTTTTTCCTTCCCCTGCGCAACGGAGAACAAACCGATGACTGAGAACGGCAACGACAACCGACCGGCACCCGAGCACCCGGTCAACGACAACCGCCCGGAGATCACCGAGGAGGACTACCTGCGGGCCGCCGCCACCGCCACCGCCCGCGCCGCCGAGACCGGCCCGGTCAGCGTGGACCCCGACGTGGCCGACTTCATGGGCGCCTTCGAGGAAGACGCCCTGAGCCCGCAGGACGCGCTGGACAGCCTGATTGACGGCATGGCCGACGACATGATCGAGGCCAACGAGATGGCCGCCAACGAAGGGGAGACCGGCCATGACTGACTTCCGCACCCAGGTGGCCGAAGAGATGATCCGCCAGATCGAGGCGGGCGCCATGCCGTGGCAGAAGCCGTGGCGGCCTGGCGTCATCCGCTCGCGGCCGTTCAACCCGGCCAGCGGCAAGGACTATCGCGGCATCAACGCGTGGTGGCTCGACATGCAGGGCCACCAGGACCCCCGTTGGCTGACCTACCGCCAAGCCAACACCCTGGATGCGCAGGTGCGCAAGGGTGAGCGCGGCACCACCGTGCAGTACTGGCAGTGGACCCGCGAAGAGCCCCGCCTTGATGACGACGGAAAGCCGATCCTGGGCGACGACGGCAAGCCCGAGACGGTGCAGGTGCGGCTTGAGCATCCGCGAGTGTTTACCGCGCGGGTGTTCAACGCCGCGCAGATCGACGGCCTCGCCCCCCTGGTGGTGCCGGCGCCGACGTTTGAGCCCGTGGCGGAGGCCGAAAAGATCCTCGCCGCCGGCGGTGTGCCCATCCACCACGACCAGGGCGATCGGGCCTTTTATCGCCCGATGACCGATTCCATCCACCTGCCGGCCCAGGCCGCCTTTCCCGCAGCCTATCAATACTACGCCACGGCCCTGCATGAACTTGGCCACGCCACTGGCCACGGCAGCCGCCTCGGCCGCCAGTTCGGCCCCTTCGGCTCCCGCGACTATGCCGTCGA
This sequence comes from Rhodospirillaceae bacterium BRH_c57, assembly GCA_000961745.1. Classification (GTDB taxonomy): domain Bacteria; phylum Pseudomonadota; class Alphaproteobacteria; order Rhodospirillales; family Rhodospirillaceae; genus Cauispirillum. Next base: position 6,985 of record LAEA01000238.1, read on the forward strand.
GGAACTGCGCGCCGAGATGGCCAGCTTCATGCTGACGACGGAACTGGGCCTGGGGCACTATCCCGAGCGCCATGCCGGCTACGTCGAAAGCTGGCTCAAGGCCTTGAACGACGATCACAACCTGCTGTTCCGCGCCGCCCGCGACGCCGAAATCATCCGCTCCTGGGTGCTGGAACCCGAACGTCGGCAGGCCCTGGAGATGGGAGCCGTCCTGGCGAAAGCCGCAGCAGCCACCCCCGTCGCCCAACCGACCCTGGACCAGGCGCCGGACACCTCCCTCGCCCTGTCGTCCCTGCCGGGCGTGCGCCTGAGCCAGAACCGCGACAGCAAGCTGCTCGAAGCAGCCATGCCGAATGGCCAGGTGGTGTCCTTCGGCGGCACCCCGGCGCTTGCCCAATGGGCCATGGAGGCCGGCCTGTCGGCCGACGATCTGAAGAGGTCCGTGGCAATGGCGGCCAGCGCGACGGTCAACGACTCCGAGGAGACCGTCGCCTTGGCCCGCTCTACCACCGGACTGGGTGACGGCGGCACCGTGGACCGCGTCCGGTCCGGCACGCACGAAGGGCCGTTCGTTCATGTCGGTGCGCGGTTCGCCGTGCAGCAGATCGGGCCGGACACCGACAACCGCCTGGTCGTCCACGACCTGGCGCAAATGGACGGAGCCAGCATCGTCGGCGCCGTCGTCTCCATGGAGCAGAAATCGCCGGTGGCGGTCAGCTACGAAGACGGCCCCAACAGCCGGTCCCGCATCGCCACCGAATTGGCCCCGGTCCAGAAGTGGCTGGCTGAAGTGAAAGGGCCGGATCAGCGGATCGCCTCCACACCCGACCTCCACCGTTCCGACAAGCTTCTGGCGGCCATCGGGGGCTTCCTGCGCAATGAGGTCGATCTGGTCACGCGGCCGGATGGCGGGCGCACCGCCCTGCTGCTGAATGATGAGGTCTTGTCCCACGTTTCCGGCCCGGTCACGCAAGACACGGCGCTCCGCTCCCTCGGCGAGGCCCTGTCCGGAGCGCTGAAAGAGGAAGGCCGCACGCTGAATGGCGAAGTCAGCCAGATGAGCCTGGACGAATTCACCGTTGCCTATCGCATGAGAGGCATAATCCCCGAGTTCGAGATCACGGCCCAGGAGATCGGAACGCTCGTCAAGAGCAACGCCGACGGGCTGCTGGAGGTGGATGTC
>LAEA01000272.1 GCA_000961745.1 Rhodospirillaceae bacterium BRH_c57
GGCGAACCGTGCGCCGGGGGTGCCGCGCAGGGCCGCGTTGCCCGCCGCCCCACCCGCCGACCCCCGGTCAAGAACGTTGCGCACGCGGGCCAGCAGTTCGCGCGGAAAGAACGGCTTGGTCACGTAGTCGTCGGCCCCGATCTCCAAGCCCTGGGCGCGTTCGTCGGGGGTGTCGCGCGACGTCACGATGATGATGCCCAGGCGCGACCGGCCGCGAATGTGGCGCAACAGCTCCAGGCCGTCGCTGTCGGGCAGATTGAGATCGAGCAGGACCAGATCCACCGCCTCGGCCTCCAGGGCGGCCTGCATGGCGAAGCCATCGGCGGCGGTGAGGGTGGTGTAACCGGCGTTGGTCAAATAGGCGGCAATCATCTCGCGCACCGCGCCGTCGTCCTCGACCACCAGAACTTTTTTCTGGCCGCTCATGCCGGGATGCCCCTGGGGCCGGAAACACTGCAGAAATATCGCGGGGAAAAGGACGCCCTTGCCCAGCGCGGGGTCGGCCTCGTCAAGACACGGTCAAGAAACATTCGGTGGATAACTCCGTGCCTCAAGGGGACCGATGGCATTCGAAAAGGCCCGTGGCGCTTGGGAACGCCCCCTGATTTGTAACGCATCGGTGCGTTATTTGTAAGCGGTTCTTTTCCATGCCTGTTACTTGGGCATGGCCGGGCGGGTGCCTGCTCGCGATGTTCCCAGGAAACCCGGTCCAGTGCCACCCGTCAGACCTATTTCACAGTCTTAACAATGATTTGCTCCACTGGCACGGCGCCTGCGAAGGGATCGCCACGGACAGTCGGTCCGAACCCGTCAGTGGAAGGAATCCCATGAAGAAAACGCTGCGCTCCCTGGCCGCCGCCACCGCCCTCGCCGCGGTGGGCGCCGTTTCCGCACTGCCCGCCTGGGCAGCCGACACCATCAAGGTCGGCATCCTTCACTCGCTGTCCGGAACCATGGCGATCAGCGAGACCACGCTGAAGGACGCCATGCTGATGATGATCGACGACCTCAACAAGCAGGGCGGCCTGCTCGGCAAGCAGGTCGAGCCGGTCGTCGTCGATCCGGCGTCCAACTGGCCGCTGTTCGCCGAAAAGGCCCGCGAGCTGCTGGAGAAGGACAAGGTCGACGTGATGTTCGGCTGCTGGACCTCGGTGTCCCGCAAGTCGGTCCTGCCGGTGGTCGAGGACCTCAACGGCCTGCTGTTCTACCCGGTCCAGTACGAAGGCGAGGAAAGCTCCCGCAACGTGTTCTACACCGGCGCCGCGCCGAACCAACAGGCCATTCCGGCCGTCGATTACCTGATGAACGACTTGGGTGTTAAGCGTTGGGTGCTGGCCGGCACCGACTACGTGTACCCGCGCACCACCAACAAGATCCTCGAACAATACCTGATCGACAAGGGCGTGGCCCCGGCCGACATCATGGTCAACTACACCCCGTTCGGCCATGCCGACTGGCAGACCATCGTCTCCGACGTCAAGAAGTTCGGCTCGGCCGGCAAGAAGACCGCCGTGGTGTCCACCATCAACGGCGACGCCAACGTGCCGTTCTACAAGGAACTCGCCAACCAGGGCATCAAGGCCAACGACATTCCCGTGGTCGCTTTCTCGGTCGGCGAAGAGGAACTGGCCGGCATCGACACCAAGCCGCTGGTCGGCCACCTCGCCGCCTGGAACTACTTTATGAGCGAAGACAGCCCGGCCAACGCCGCGTTCATCAAGAAGTGGCACGCCTTCACCAAGGACACCAAGCGCGTCACCAACGACCCCATGGAAGCCCACTTCATCGGCTTCAACATGTGGGTCCAGGCCGTCCGTCAGGCCGGCACCACCGACGTGGACGCCGTGCGTCAGGCCATGTACGGCCAGAAGGTCGCCAACCTGACCGGCGGCGTGTCGGAAATGATGCCCAACCACCACATCACCAAGCCGGTGCTGATCGGTGAAATCCAGCCCGATGGCCAGTTCGCCACCGTGTGGCAGACCGAAGGTCTGGTCGCCGGTGACGCGTGGTCCGACTTCATCCCCGAATCCAAGAAGCTGAACGCCGATTGGACCTACCCGTGGGTGTGCGGCAATTGCGAAAAGCCCAAGTTCGCGCCGCTGGCCGGAATGTAAGACGTCTATAGTCCGCTGACGCGGACGGGCTATCGCCCGCACCCATTTGGAGCAAGCTCCAAACCTCCTTGTTTTTCTTGAAGAAAACAAAAAGGGGTTTGGGGTTCACCCCGAGCGGGTGTGGGCGGCAGCTCACCAGTTTCCCACCCCACCCAAGTTTCCCCCCACGCCTTTCGGGAGACCGCCCGTGTCCCGCATCCTTGCCGCCCTTGGCGTCCTCGTGGCGTTGATGTTTGCGCCCCTTGCTCCGGCACATGCCGATGACGCGGCCTTTGCCGCGGCGGTGGCCGGGCTCGACCAGAAGAGCTTCCCCAAGCGGGCCGAGGCGGTTGCCACCCTCGGCACGCTGGGTCATGCCCGCACCGAGACCGTGTTGCGCGCCCTGGCCGATGGCACCCTGTTCGCCCGCAAGGAGGACCGCCAAGTGGTCATCGGCCGGCTGTCCGGCGACGCCTATTCCCTGAGCGACGCCGCGACCGGCGCCCCGGCTGGTAGTGCGCCCTCGGGCGAGCTTGCCAAGATCATCGCCAACAACCAGATGCGCGGCCAGATCCAGGACATCCTGGGCCGCTTCCTGTTGTTCAGCACTGATGCCGAGGACCGCATCCGGGCGGCCGATCAGGTGCTGTCCAACCCCGACGCCTCGGCCGTCGCGCAGGTGCGCAATGCCCTGAAGACCGAGAACGAGCCCGCCGTGCGGCAGCGCCTGGAGCGCGCCCTGGCGGCCGCCCTGTTGTCGGGCGGCGGCACCACCGAGGAACGCCTGGCCGCCGTGCAGACCCTGGGCAACACCAACGAACCCGCCCTGCGCGGCCTGATCCAGCGCACCGCCGCCAATGATGCCGACGACGCCGTGCGCGCCGCCGCGACCTCCGCCCTGGCCGCCATCGACCGCCGTCTGGTGTTCCTGGACATGGGGCAGAACCTTGTGTTTGGGCTGTCGCTGGGCTCGGTTTTGCTGCTGGCCGCCATCGGTCTTGCCATCACGTTTGGTGTCATGGGCGTCATCAACATGGCCCATGGCGAGATGATCATGCTCGGCGCCTACACAACCTTCGTGGTCCAGCAGGCGTTCCGCGCCTATCTGCCGCCGGACCTGTTCGGGCTGTATCTGGTGGTCGCCGTGCCCATGGCCTTCGTGGTCGCCGGGGCGGTCGGCGTCGCCATGGAACGCTCGGTCATCCGCTTTTTGTATGGGCGGCCGCTGGAAACCCTGCTCGCCACCTGGGGCATCAGTTTGATGTTGCAGCAGGCCATCCGGTCCTCCTTCGGGGCGACCAACCGCGAGGTCGCGAACCCCGCCTGGATGTCCGGCGCCATGGACTTCCTGGGCCTGACCCTGACCACCAACCGCATCGTCATCATCATCTTCGCCGCCGCCGTGGTTCTGGCCCTGGCCGCCTTCCTGCGCTGGTCGGCCATGGGCCTGAACATGCGCGCGGTGACCCAGAACCGGTCGATGGCCGCCGCCATGGGCATCCCCACCGGCCGCGTCGATGCCCTGACCTTCGGGCTGGGCTCGGGCATTGCCGGGGTGGCCGGCGTCGCCCTGTCGCAGGTGTCCAACGTCAGCCCCAGCCTCGGCCAGGGCTACATCGTGGACAGCTTCATGGTGGTGGTGTTCGGCGGCGTCGGCAGCCTGTGGGGCACCGTGGTCGGGGCCATGTCGCTGGGCATCGTCAACAAGTTCCTGGAGCCGTACTCCGGCGCCGTGCTCGCCAAGATCCTGGTCCTGGTCATCATCATCCTGTTCATCCAGAAGCGCCCGCGCGGCCTGTTCGCCTTGCGCGGCAGGTTTGTCGAGTAAGGAAAGGGACGAACAAATGGGTCCGATCACCCGACGCCTGATAGCCCTGGAAAGCAAGCGCGGCTGGGCCGTTCTACTGGCGGTCTTCGCGTTCGCCGCCGTGGCCGTGCCGCTGCTCAACGTCCTGCTGCCGCCGGACCATGCGCTGCATGTCCCGACCTACATGGTCCAGCTTCTGGGTAAGTTCCTGTGTTACGCCATGCTGGCGCTGGCGCTTGACCTCATCTGGGGGTTCGCCGGGGTGCTGAGCCTGGGCCACGGGGCGTTCTTCGCCCTCGGTGGCTACGCCATGGGCATGTACATGATGCGCCAGATCGGCGAGCGTGGCGTCTATGGGAACGCCGACCTGCCGGACTTCATGGTGTTCCTGAACTGGGGCGAACTGCCGTGGTACTGGTGGGGGTTCGACTCGTTCTGGTTCGCCGCCCTCATGGCCGTTGCCGTGCCCGGCCTGCTGGCCTTCGTGTTCGGCTGGCTGGCTTTCCGGTCGCGCATCACTGGGGTGTACCTGTCGATCATCACCCAGGCCATGACCTACGCCCTGATGCTGGCCTTCTTCCGCAACGAGATGGGGTTCGGTGGCAACAACGGCCTGACCGACTTCAAGGACATCCTGGGCTACAGCCTGAGCGCCGACGGCACCAAGATCGGCCTGTACGTCGCCACCGTGATCGCCCTGACCCTGGCCTATCTCGTCAGCCGGTTCATTGTCGGGTCGCGCCTGGGCCGCATCCTGCTGGCCGTGCGCGACGCCGAAAGCCGGGTGCGGTTCATCGGCCATTCGGTGACCGGGGCCAAGCTGTTCGCCTTCACCGTCTCGGCCATGATCGCCGGGGTGGCCGGAGCGCTCTATGTGCCCCAGGTCGGCATCATCAACCCGTCCGAGTTCTCGCCCGCGCAGTCCATCGAGGTTGCCATCTGGGCCGCCGTCGGCGGGCGCGGCACCCTGTTCGGCCCCATCCTGGGGGCGCTGTCGGTCAACGGGGCGAAGTCATTCTTCACCGGGGCTGCGCCCGAGGTGTGGCTGTTCTTCCTGGGCGGCCTGTTCGTGGTCGTCACCCTGTTCCTGCCCAAGGGTCTGGTCGGCCTTGCTAGCGCCGCGCGTCGTCTGAAACGGCCCACTTTGCCCGTTACGAAGGAGGAACCGCGCAATGCGTGAGGCTCATGGCTCCATCCTGTACCTCGACGGCGTCAGCGTGAGCTTTGACGGCTTCAAGGCCCTCAACTCCTTGTCGCTGATTATCGAACCGGGCGAGTTGCGCACCATCATCGGCCCCAACGGGGCGGGCAAGACGACCATGATGGACGTCATCACCGGCAAGACCCGGCCCGACGTGGGCGCGGTGCTCTACGACGGCGAAGTGGACCTCACCAAGCAGTCCGAGGAACGCATCGCCATCATGGGCATCGGCCGCAAGTTCCAGAAGCCCACGGTGTTCGAGAACCTGACCGTGTTCGAGAACCTGGAACTGGCCCTGGCTGGCGAGCGCCGCACCTTCGCCGTGCTGTTCGCCCAGTTGAGCGGCACCCAGCGCGACCGCATTGCCGAGATCCTCGCCACCATCCGCCTCACCGCCCGCGCTGGCGAAAAGGCCGGAACCCTCAGCCACGGCCAAAAGCAGTGGTTGGAGATCGGAATGTTGCTGGCCCAGGACCCCCGCCTGATGCTGCTCGACGAGCCCGTGGCCGGGATGACCGACGCCGAAACAGAACAGACCGCCGAACTGCTGGTCGGCATCGCCAAGGAACGCTCGGTCATCGTGGTCGAGCACGACATGGAGTTCGTCCGCACCCTGGCCAGCAAGGTCACCGTCCTGCACGAGGGCAGCGTCCTGGCCGAAGGGTCCTTGGCTCACGTTCAGGCCGACGAACGGGTCATCGAAGTGTATTTGGGGCGGTGAGGGAGATCCTATAAATGCTGACCTGTACCGACGTCCATCTGCACTACGGCGCCTCCCACACCCTGCGCGGGGTGGGGTTGAAGGCCGAGAAGGGCCGCGTCACCTGCCTGATGGGGCGCAACGGGGTGGGCAAGACCAGCCTCCTCGGCGCGGTCATGGGGATGCACCCGGTGTCCGGCGGGGCGATCACCTGGGAGGGTGACGACATCACCCGCCTGCCGACCCACCAGCGGGCGCGGCGCGGCATCGCCTATGTGCCGCAGGGCCGCGAGATCTTCCCCCGCCTGACCGTGCGCGAGAACCTGGAGACGGGATTCGCCTGCCTGCCGCGCGCTCTGCGCCACCTGCCCGACGAGATCTTCGACCTGTTCCCGGTCCTGCGCGACATGCTGCACCGCCGGGGCGGCGACCTGTCGGGCGGGCAGCAGCAACAACTCGCCATCGCCCGCGCCCTTGTCACCAAGCCGCGCCTGCTGGTTCTGGACGAACCGACCGAGGGCATCCAGCCCTCCATCATCAAGGACATCGAACGGGTCATCCGCCTGCTGGGGTCGCGCGGCGACATGGCCATCCTGCTGGTCGAACAGTACTTCGAGTTCGCCCGCGACCTGGCCGACGACTACGCTGTCATGGACCGAGGGGAAATCGTCATGGCCGGCGCCGCCGTCGCCATGGAGGAGGCCGAGGTACGCAAGCATCTGACGGTGTGATAGGCGTTTCGGGAAAAGAAAGCCGGGCGCTGCCCGGACCCGCCAGGAGGCGCGGCCTCCTGGACCTCGGGAATGGATGGGGAAAGCCGCGCGCAGCGCATTGAATGCCAAGGACTGTTGCCTGCGGCGCAAGTGAAGGATCAATCTTACTAATGGGTTCCAAGGGCCGCTCGGCCCTTGGCGGGTCCGGGCGGCGCCCGGCTTTCCTCCCTGCCCACTGTTTGAACGCCGCATGGCTAAACCATAGGCGTTTCCGGCTGGCAACCGCCATAAACCGGCCGTAGACGCTGGCACAGGGCTTGCTGTGCTTCTTGCAAAAACGCCACAGAGGGGACTTCCATGCCACGCCTTCCGCTCCTTGCCGCCCTTGCTTTCCTGGCCGCCGGAACTGCCGAGGCCCATGCGCCCGGCGCGGGCGGCTTCGGCTTCGCCGCCGGGGTGAGCCATCCGTTCCTGGGGGCCGACCACCTGATGGCCATGGTGGCGGTCGGTCTGCTCGCCGCGCAGCAGCCCGGCAAGGTGTGGCTGCTGCCGGGCGCGTTCGTCGCGGCCATGGCGACGGGTCTGGGGTTGGGGGCGCTTGGTGTCGGCGGGGTGCCGCTGGAGGGCGCGATCATCGGCTCCGTGGTTCTCCTCGGGGCGTTGGTCGCCTGGGGCCGGAGCCTTGCGCCGGCCACTCTGGTAGCGGTGGTGGCGGTGAGTGCGGCGCTGCATGGCC
>LAEA01000259.1 GCA_000961745.1 Rhodospirillaceae bacterium BRH_c57
AAGGTCCGGCCGCCCCGCCGCCCGGCCCCCTGCACGGCCCCACCGCCATGGCGGCCAGCGGCGGCGGCGGGTCGGTCCATCCGATGACGCGCGGGCAGACCGAGGTTCCGCCGTGGGAAGCCCAGGCGCCCGCCCCTGAGACTCCACGCGGCGAGCCGGCCCCGCCGACCTTCGAGAAACTCATCGCCCTGTTCATGGCCAAGCGCGAGGCGGTGCTTGGCGTGCAGCTTGAGCGCAACGTCCATCTGGTGCGCTACGATCCGTCCAACGCCCGCCTGGAGTTCCGCCCCGCCGCCGGGGCCGACAAGGATCTCGGCGGCCGGGTCGGCAAGTGCCTGGAGACATGGACCGCCCGGCGCTGGGGCGTGTTGATCTCCAACGAGCCCGGCGACCCGACGGTGTTCGAAAAGACCCTGACCGGCGCCCAGGCCAACCCCCTGGTGCAGGCCGTGATGGCGGCCTTCCCGAACGCCAGCATCGGCGTTATTCGCGACCTTGCACCCAGCGACGGCGGCACCGGGGCCGCGCCGCTCGAAGAGGCTCCGGTGGTGGAGCCCGACGACGATTTCAACGGAGACGACGACCTATGAAGAACCTCGGGAACATGATGAAGCAGGCCCAGCAGATGCAGGCCAAGATGCAGGAAATGCAGGCCCGCCTGAACGACATGGAAGTCACCGGCGCGTCCGGCGGCGGTATGGTCCAGGTGACGCTGAACGGCAAGGGCGACATGCGCAAGCTGACCATCGACCCCACCGTGGTCGATCCCGAGGACAAGGAGATGCTTGAGGATCTGGTGGTCGCCGCCCACAACGACGCCAAGGCCAAGATCGAAGTCGTCATGCAGGACGAAATGGCCAAGGTCACCGGCGGCCTCAACCTGCCGCCCGGCATGAAGTTCCCCTTCTAAGGCATCGCGCACCGTGGCCGGACCCGAGATCGAACGCCTGATGCACATTCTGGCCCGCCTGCCGGGCCTGGGTCCGCGTTCGGCCCGGCGCGCCGCGCTGCACCTGATCAAGCGCCGGGAAACCGCGCTTGATCCGCTGCTGGCCGCGCTGGGCGAAGTGCAGGCCAAGGTGCGGGTGTGTTCAACCTGCGGCAGCGTGGACACCCAGGACCCCTGCGCGGTGTGCGCCGATGTCCGCCGCGACCCGTCAGTCCTGTGCGTGGTCGAGGATGTCGATGACTTGTGGGCACTGGAGCGCACCAACGCCTTTCCGGGGCGCTACCATGTGCTGGGCGGGGTGCTGTCGGCCCTGGATGGTGTGGGTCCGCAAGACCTCAACCTCGGCCGGCTGGCCACCCGCGCCGCCGACCCGGCGGTCAAGGAAGTGATCCTGGCGCTATCGGCCACCGTCGATGGGCAGACCACCGCCCACTACATCGCCGACCACCTCAAGGACTGCGGCGTGACCGTCTCGGGCCTCGCCCACGGCGTGCCGGTGGGGGGTGAACTGGATTACCTGGATGACGGAACCCTGTCCCAAGCCCTGCGCGCCCGGCGGCCGGTATAAGGGAAGGAAAGCGGGGAGGCACAGAGAGTATGGACTCTGTGGTAAATCCCTTTACTTCCCGTCCGGCGCGCCGGGGTTTTTATCCGCTGGCGGGGTCCGCATGACACGGCGGACGGCCAAAAAGGCCACCACCTTCAGGGCGATCAAAAAGGCCACGCCGGCGAGAACGGCAGCCAGCAGGACGGGATCGGAAAACAGCGCCACCGGCGTCTCCTGTGTCAGAAAATGGGTTCGACCACGTCCACGTTGTGGCTTGTGACCATGATGGAGGGCACCACGACCTCGCGCTCGACCGGTTCGCCACGCAGCAGGCGCAGGGCGGCGGCGGCCCCCTCGGCTCCACAGGGGGGATAGGTGAATGATGCCACCTGTTCGCCGCGCCGGATGGCCTCGCGCGCCTCGGTGATGTAGTCGATGCCGACGATGGGAAGGCCGGGGGGCCGGCCGGCCTTCTTCAGGGCCAGCCGCGCCCCGGTCGCCATGCTGTCGCTTTGGGCAAAGATGGCGTCAAAGGCCAAGCCCTCGGCCAGGGCGCCCGCGACCACCCGGATGGCGTCGGCGCGCAGGTAGTTGGCCGGTCGGAGGGCGGCCACCGACACTGCCGGGTAATGCTCCAGTTCCTCAAGGAACCCCTCGGTGCGGGCGATCGTGGTCGAGGCTCCGGGCAGCCCCTGGAGGATGAGGATGCACCCCTGACCGGCGAGGCTCGCGGCCAGCACGCGGGCCGCCTTAAGGGCGATGCCGGAGTCGTCGGGGCCGATAAAGGTGGCGTAGTCCTCGCCCACCATGCGGCGGGTCAGCAACACCACACCGACCCCGGCGCGGTGGGCGCGCGCGATGGCCGGCGACACCACGCCGGGGTTGGCCGGGCTGGTGATGAGGACGTCGATGCCCGAGGCCAGCAGCCTGTCGATATCAAGCACCTGCTGGGTGGCGCTGCCGCGCGCATCGGTGTGGATGAAGCGGACCTCGGGCGCGGCGGCGGCCAGCGCGCGCGCCACGCTGTGGACCTGGAAGGCCCGCCAGTCGTTGGCCATGTGGTCTTGGGCGAACGCCACCACGCCACCGGCCGTCCCCGCCGCAACGCTCCCCCGTCCCGGCAGAACGCCCGGTAAAACAGCGGCAAGCCCGGCCGCCCCGGCCAGGGCGGTGAACCGACGGCGCGAGACCATGACCCCTCTCCTGGTGCGGCTTTCTGTATTGCCCGCATGGTCGATCCAATTGGCCCCGGATGCAACGGGCAACAGGCCTGCCTCCCGCCATGCCACCCGCCATCCATCGTTGGCCGCTGGCGGGTGGCATGCTAAGGTCCGCGCCGCCCCATTCCCCGTTACCCCGTCCCCCGTGCAGGATCCCGTCCTTGAGCCCGCCCCCGGCCAACCTTCATTCCACCCGCCAACTGAGCAAGCGCCTGTTCAACGAAGCGGTGCGCCCTTATGGGGGGCGGATTGCCGCGGCGGTGCTGTTCATGGCCCTTGCGGCGGGCGCGCAGGGCATGACCGCCTGGCTCATGGAGCCGGTGGTGGACCGCGTGTTCACGGCCAAAAACAGCGCCATGCTGTGGCCCATCGCCGCTGCCGTGCTGCTGACCTTCGCGGTCAAGGGCGGGTCGGAGTTCGCGCAGTCCACGCTGATGAGCCAGGTCGGCCTGCGCATCATCGCCGACCTGCAAAAACGCCTGTTCGCCCACCTGATGACCCTGGACGCCGGGTTCTTTGGCGCCACCCGGTCGGGCACCCTGGTGTCGCGCTTCATGGTCGATGTCAACATGATGCGGATGGCCGTCTCCAGCGCCATCACCAGCATCGGCAAGGACACCTTGACCGTGGTCGCCCTGGTCGGGGTGATGTTCTATCAGGACTGGATGCTGGCCTCGGTCGCCTTTTTCGTGTTCCCGGTGGCGATCTATCCCATTGCCCGGCTGGGCAAGCGCATGCGCAAGGTGACGGTCAACACCCAGGAACAGATGGGCGCCTTCAACACCGTTCTGGAGCAGAGTTTCCAGGGCATTCGCATGGTCAAGGCCTATGGCCTGGAAGGCCTGGAGCAGCGCAAGGTCGCGACCTTGACCGAGGTCATCTACACGCTGACCCTGAAGTCGGCCGTCACCCGCGCCATGTCCTCGCCGGTCATGGAAACCTTGGGCGGCGTGGCGGTGACCATCGTCATCGTCTATGGCGGCTATCGGGTGATCGCCGACGAGACCACCACCGGGTCGTTCTTCTCGTTCATCACCGCGTTGTTGATGGCTTATCAGCCGATGAAGGCGCTGGCCAAGCTCAACGCCTCGCTTCAGGAAGGGCTGGCCGGGGCGCAGCGCCTGTTTGACCTGCTCGACCGCCGCTCGGCCATCGAGGAAAAGCCCGACGCGGCACCCCTGCGCATCACCGGCGGCGCCGTGCGGCTGGAGGATGTCACCTTCGCCTACGAGCCGACCGCGCCGGCCCTGCGCGGCCTGACCCTGGACATTCCGGCCGGTAAGACGGTGGCCCTGGTCGGTCCGTCGGGGGCCGGCAAGTCCACCATCATGAACCTCATCCCGCGCTTCCACGACGTCGATAACGGCACCGTGGGCATCGACGGCCAGGATGTGCGCGATGTCACCCTGGGGTCGCTGTGCGCCGCTGTCGCCCTGGTCAGCCAGGAAGTGGTGCTGTTCGACGACACCGTGCGCGCCAACATCGGTTATGGCCGCGCCGATGCCACCGACGAGGACATTCAAGAGGCCGCCCGCATGGCGGCGGCGCACGACTTCATCATGGCCTTGCCCAATGGGTATGACACCCTGGTCGGGGAGCGCGGCATGACCCTGTCGGGCGGCCAGCGCCAACGTCTGGCCATCGCGCGGGCGATGCTCAAGAACGCCCCCATCCTGCTGCTTGACGAGGCGACCAGCGCGCTGGACACCGACTCCGAACGGCAGGTGCAGACCGCCCTGGAGACGCTGATGCGCGGGCGCACCTCGCTGGTCATCGCGCACCGCCTGTCCACCGTGGTCAACGCCGACGTCATCCATGTGCTGGACGGTGGGTGCCTGATCGAAAGCGGCAGCCATGCGGAATTGCTGGCCCGCAACGGCGCCTATGCCCGGCTGTATGCCTTGCAGTTCGCGGCCGACGCGGCCCGCGTGGGCATGGCGCATCCGGGCACCGTCGGATAGGCCGGGCGATGCTCAAGCGGCTCCTCAAGCGGATCCTCAAGAGCGACGTGGTGCGCGCCGCCGCCTGCTGGCTGGGCGCCCAGTACATCCGCCTGGTGTGGGCAACCGGGCGGTGGCACGTCGAGGGCGGCGACATCCCACGCGCCTACTGGAACAGCGGACAGCCGTTCATCCTGGCCTTCTGGCACGGCCACCTCCTGATGATGCCCAAGATCTGGGATCCGTCCAAGCCCCTGCACATGCTGATATCCCAGCATCGCGACGGGCAATTGATCAGCCGCGTGATCGGCTATTTCGGACTGGGTACGGCGGCTGGAAGTTCGACCCGTGGCGGGTCGGCCGCCCTGCGCCAGATGCTTAAGGCGCTGAAGGCCGGGGAGTGCGTGGGCATCACCCCGGACGGCCCGCGCGGCCCGCGCATGCGCGCCACGCCCGGCATCGTCACGATCGCCCGCGTGGCCGGCGTGCCCATCATCCCGTGCGCGATTTCCAGTACGCCACGCAAGCAACTGAACTCGTGGGACCGCTTCCAGGTCGCCCTGCCGTTTGGCCGTGGGGCGGTTGCTTGGGGCCAACCCATCGTCGTGGAAAAGGATGCCGACCTGGAGGCTGCCCGCCTTGAGGTTGAGGCCGCCATGATCGCCCTGGCCCACGCCGCCGAGGCCGCCGTCGGCCATCCGCCGACCGCCCCGGCGGCCTCCAATTCGCCGCCGGGCCCGCCGCCTGAAAAGAAGAAAACGCCATGATGGCCGCGCTGTACCGTGTGCTGACCACGCTGGCCGGGCCGGGCGTCGATCGCCTGCTGGCCCGCCGCCTCAAGCGCGGCAAGGAACATCCCGAGCGGATTTCCGAACGGCGGGGCTGCCCCGGCCAAGCGCGTCCCGAGGGGCCTTTGGTGTGGATCCACGGCGCCAGCGTCGGCGAGGCGCTGTCCGTCCTGCCCCTGATCGAACGCCTGCTGGCCGAGCGGCCGACCCTGCATGTCCTGCTGACCACCGGCACGGTGACCTCGGCCGCGCTGATGGCCGACCGCCTGCCACCGCGGGCCCTCCACCAGTTCGTGCCGGTGGACCGCCTGCCGTGGGTGCGGAAGTTCCTGGACCACTGGCGGCCCGACCTCGCCTTGTGGATGGAAAGCGAGTTCTGGCCCAATCTGGTGCTGGAAACCCAGAAGCGCGGCGTGCCCATGGTGCTCGTGAACGGGCGCATTTCCGAACGCTCGTTTAAGGCGTGGCAGCGGCTGCCCAGCCTGATCGCCACGGTGCTGCGCGGCTTCACCCTGGCGCTGGGCCAGACCGAGGGCGACCGCGCGCGGTTGCAGGCCCTGGGCGCCCCGGTCACCGCCTTTGTCGGCAACATCAAGTTTTCCGCCCCGCCCCTGCCGGCCGATCCCAAAGCCCTGGAGCCCTTGCACGCCGCCATAGGTGCCCGGCCGGTGTGGCTGGCCGCCTCCACCCACGCCGGGGAGGAATCCATCGCCTGGCAGGTGCACCGCCGCGCCGCGCTGGCCCACCCCCGGCTGCTGACCATCGTGGTGCCG
>LAEA01000154.1 GCA_000961745.1 Rhodospirillaceae bacterium BRH_c57
CGCCAGGCCGGCGCCGCCGCCCGCGCCCAAGCCGGCCCCCAAGCCCGCCGCGCCGGCAGAAGAGGACGAAGGCCCCAAACTCGGCCAGGACGATATCGACAAACTGTTCGGCTGACGACGGACGAGAAAGCCGGGCGCCACGCGGACCCGCCAAGGGCCGAGCGGCCCTTGGAACCCATGAACGCTCCTGCGCTTGCCTTGCGCCGCAGGGAGAGACTCCTTCAGAATTTGATGCGCTGCGCGCGGTTTTCCACGGAGGCCAACTCCCGAGGTCCAGGAGGACTGCGCCTCCTGGCGGGTGCGGGCAGAGCCCGCTTTCTTTCAAAGGGGTTTCAGCAGCCTGTTAAACCTGCGCCTGCACCCGCGTCGCCCGGCGTTCCCGCACCATCAACCAGACCACGGCCGCGAAGGCCAACAGGATCGGCACGCTCATGGCAGCGTTGATGGCGTCCCATCCCGCCGCGTCCTGCACCGCCCCCGACAGGAAGCTTGAGGCCGCGACCGTGGTGAACACCATGAAGTCGTTGGCGGCCTGCGTCTTGGACCGTTCCTCGGGCCGGTAGGTTTCGGTCAGCAACGTCGTCCCGCCGATGAACATGAAGTTCCATCCCAGGCCCAGCAGCACCAGCCCGAACCAGAAATTGTGCAGGTCCTGGCCGGCAAGGTTGGTGCCCATGGCGGCGACGTTGAGCAAGGCGCCCGCCAGAATGATGCGCAGCACGCCGAACCGCTTGATGAGGGTACCGGTAAAGAAGCTGGGCAGGAACATGCCGACCACATGCCACTGGATGACGAACGCGGCGTCGGAGAACTCGAACGAGCAGGCGACCATGGCCAGCGGCGTGGCGACCATCACGAGGTTCATCACGCCATAGCCGATCATGGCCGACAGCACCGCCACCTTGAACCGGGGCTGGCGCATGATCTCGGCCAGCGGGCGGCCGCTGGTCTTGGGCCGGTCAGCTTTGGGGCCGGGGCCGGGGATGCGCAGGAACGACAGCAGCACCATCGACAACACGGTCAGCACGGCCACGGCCAGAAACGACCCGGCGAACGGCACGGGGTCGAGCATGGTGCGCGTCGCCTTGGCCAGTTCGGGGCCGAGGATGGCGGCAACCAGACCGCCGGCCATCACATAGGCGATGGCGCGTGGCCGGAAGCTTTCGTCGGCGGCATCGGCGGCGGCAAAGCGGAAATACTGCCAGAATGCGTTATGCATCCCGATCAGGACGCTGCCGGCCACAAAGCCCCAGAACAGCCCCTGCAACAGCGCCCAGCAGGCCACCAGGGCGCCGATCAACCCGATGCTCTGGCCGATCATGAAGCCCGGCCGCCGCCCGATGCGGCCCATCAGCAACGACGCCGGGATGGTGGTGAACATGGTGGCCAGAAACATCAGGGCCAGCGGCAGAGTGACCATCCACGGCTTGGGCGCCAGCACGGTTCCGGCCAGCGCGGACACCGCCATGACCAGCGTCGCCCCCGACAGCGCCAGGGCCTGACCGGCCGACAGGATGAAGACATTGCGTTTAGCGATGTTGATGCCCATGACTCAGCGATTCTCCAGCGCGACGGCCTTGCACAAGGCATCAAAGGCGGCCAGGAAGGCCTGTTCGGCGGCCAGCGACGGCAGCGGGGTGAGGATGACCTTGGCCGGCTTGTATTTCATGCCCAGCACGCCGCGCACCTCTTCGGGGGCGAAGCCGGCCAGTTGCACGGCCTCGGTCGCGCCAGCGATCAGGTCGGCTTTCTTGATGAGGGCCTTGATATCGGGGTCCAGGCGTGGCGGCAGGCCGAAGCGCAGGTGGATGGCCTCCATCAACCGCGCCTCGACCTCCTTGAACACGTCGCCGACCACGGACTTGAGCGGCGTTATCAGGTCGTGGGTGACGTACTCGCTGCCATCGTGCAGCAGCCCGGCCAGACGCACCCAGGCCGGCGGGCGCGGCCGGAAACCATCGAGAATATCGGCCACGAATACGGAATGCTGCGCCACCGACCACGCGTGATCGCCCACCGTCTGGCCGTTCCAGCGCGTGTTGCGGGCCAATCCACGGGCGATGTCGGTGATCTCGACGTCAAACGGCGACGGCTCGATCAGGTTGAGGCGGCGCCCCGACAGCATCCGCTGCCAGGTGCGCGGGGCATGCGCACGCAGGCGCTGGCTGGTGTCCATGGGTCACTTTGCACAGGATTGAGGCCGACTAAATCGCGTTCACTCTAACGCGCTCGAAAGGGCAAGACTAGGCCGCTTGGCGCTCGTCCTCGTGGGACGGGAACTCGAAGGTGAACGAAAGCTGGTCCTCTTCCGACCGGGGATCCAGTTCGGTGACCGCCAGGGCCGTGCGCGGCGTGAGTTGGAACGGCGTCTTGTCGTCGGGCGCCAAGGCATCGATGGTGCGCACGCGATACCATGCGAACACGGCCAGAACCACGGCCCATACGCCGATGAAGACAAACAGGCCGCTCGCCCCGATGGCCGTCATCAGGCCCGAGGCGGCAATCGGCCCGATGGTCGCCCCGACGCTGAACGACAGGATGAGGCCGCCCGACGCCGCCACAAAGTCCTGCGGCGCGATATGGTCGTTGGCGTGGGCCAGAGACAACGGATAGAGCGCGAACAACATACCGCCGAACGGCAGCACCAGCAGCAGGTGCCAGGCCGAGGCGACCACCGACTCGATGACCAGAAGCGACAGCCCCGCCCCGGTCAGGGCCAGGAACAGGCTGGCCATTAGGATGACCCGGCGGCGGTCGATGCGGTCGGACAGCCGGCCCAGCGGCAACTGGAACACCAGCCCGCCAAAGATGGTGAACCCCATCAGCGCGGCGATCCCCATCGAATCGAGGCCCGCCACCGTGCCAAACCGCGGCCCCAGGGCATAAAACGCGCCGGACGTCAGCCCGGCCACGAAGCATCCGCCCACCCCGACCGGGGAAATCTCCAGCAACCGGCGCAGCCCGAACACGCTGGCGGCCGGCAATTGCGGCGCCGGCGAGCGCGACAGGGCGACCGGCAGCAGCGCCAGCGAAGCCAGTACCGAGGTGACCGCAAACAGGAAAAACCCCTCGACCGCCCCCAGGACCAGCAGGAACTGCGCCAATCCGGCGAACAGATAGGTGGTGATCATGTACATCGACAGCACGGACCCGCGCGTCTCGTTGGTCGCCCGGTCGTTCAGCCAGCTTTCCACGCACAGGAACAGCCCGGCCATGCAATAGCCTTCGATCAGGCGCAGCCCGCCCCACGCCCACGGATTGACGAAGAACACATGCAGCAGCGTTGCGGCCGAAAACAACGAGGCGAAGGCCGCGAACACGCGGATGTGGCCGACCGCCCGCACCGCACGGTCGGCGGTCAGCGACCCGACCACCAGCCCAAAGAAATAGGCCGCCATGACCAGACCGGAGGTGAAGGTGGCAAATCCCTCCACCGACATGCGCACGGCCAGAAGCGTGCCCAGGAAGCCGTAGCCCAGGGTCATGATGCCGACGCCGGCGAGAAGGGCGGAGATGGAGTTGAATGCTGCGAACATCCAGCATCCTAACCGAGGGAGGGGGGGCTTGTTCAAGTCTTGCTGCTGGTCAGCCCGTCGGGCGCCCAAAAGCGCGCCGCTCTAGCCTTTATAGGTCGAAACGTTCATATACGACCAACGTTGTAGCTCTTTTATCCCCCTTCCGGCCAGCTCGAAACGTTCTAAACTGTGTTTACAAGAATAAAAAACACGGCAATTTGCGTTATCGGACACTACAACGGCCACGCGGCAGGTGCCTGTGGCGGCCATCGAGGAAGGGAGACTGGTCGTGTCTCTGACGGTGGCAATTCCGCTGGCTGTGACAGCGTTGATCGTAGGCAGCTTGGCGTTTTGCGCCGGCGTCCTGGCGTTGTGGCTGGCCCGCCGCACCGCCCGGCGCGTATACCCGGTGTCCCCTCAGTTCGCCGTGCTGCCCCACCTGGGCACCGGGGTCATGATGTTCGACGCTGGGGGCATCATCACCTACGCCAATCCCGCCGCCGAACGATTGCTGGCCCGCCCGCCGGGAACCCTGGTCGGGCTCGCCTGGGCCGACTTGGCGAATGGCGCACCGCCCGTTGCCGATGTCCTGCGCACCCGGGCGCCGGTCGAAGGCGCTTTGGTCGCCCTGCGTGGCGCACTCCATGGACCGGGCACGCTGACCTGGATCCGGGTCAGCGCCAGCCCCCTGAACCCCGCCTCCCCCAACCTGATGCAACGCGGCGACCGCGTGGTGTGCAGCCTGATGGACGTGACCGACCTCAAGGCGGCCGAAGACGCCCTGGCCGATGGGGCCGAGGCCCTGCGCACGGTGCTCGACAATGCGCCAGTGCCCATCCTGGTGCTGCGGCGGCAAGGCGGCGACGTGCTGCTGGCCAACCGCCCGGCACAGGATATCTTTGCCGTCGCCCCGGAACGTCCGCCGGCCGGAACCGTGCATTGGCTCGACGCCTACATGGATCTTGAGACACGGCGGGCCTTGCTGACGTCGGTGCTGCGGCATGGCTCCCTGCACAGCCAGGAAGTGGCGGTGCGGCCCGATGGAACGACGCCGCAGTGGATGCGGGTGACAGCCTATCCGTTATCCTACTTCGGGATTGACGCGATCATGATCGCCTTTGCAGATGCGCGCGAAATTCGGCGCTTGGGCCGCGCCCTCGCTGGGGCCGAAGACGCGCGCGCCCGAGCCGAAGCCGACCTTGGACAAGTGGCGGGCGCCATTCACACGCACCTGGGCGACCCCATCCGCACGGCCGAAGGGGCCATCGAGGGGATCCGCCAACGCCTGGACCACGCCGCCCCGCCCGAGATCACCGACCTGATCGGCCGCGCGCAGGAAGCCATGCGCGCCGCCGACACCCGCATGAACGATCTGGTCGATTACGCCCACATCGGCCTCGGCCTGCTGCGCCCGACCATGGTCGATCTGGCTGAAGTCCTTCAGGAGGCCCGCCGCAGCCTGTCCATGGGCATCGCCCGACACGACGCCGTGCTCCAGGTTGAAAGCCATCTGCCGGTGCTGCGGGCCGACCGCGCGGCGATTGGCCGCGTTCTCGAACAGTTGATCGACAACGCCCTCAAGTTCCACCACCCCGACCGCCGCCCGGTCGTCCGTCTCAGCGCCATCCAGGAGACGGCGCTTGACGGGACGGCTATCTGGCACCTGAGAGTGATCGACAATGGTCAAGGCATCCCGCAACGCCACTTCGAACGCGTCTTCGGACTGTTCCAGCGCCTGCACCCGGACGAAAGCCACGCCGGAACCGGCGTTGGGCTGGCCATGTGCCGGCGGATCCTGACCGAGCACGGCGGCCGCATCTGGATCGACTCGACGGAAGGCGAAGGCACCACCGTCCACGTCATCCTGCCAACCAGCCCGGCCGACGCCCTGCCGGTGCCGCAAGGCCGGCTGCCGGTGGCGCAGTCGGCTTGAGGAAAGAAGTGAAGTGAAGTGAAGTGAAGTGGGGGACCACAGAGGACACAGAGTTAGAAGAGAAGGCACAGAGAGAGCGGAGCAATGCTGCAGGCAATACTCTCCCTCATAGGGATTTTATGCGCTGCGCGCAGCTACCCTACAATTCCTTCTCTGTGCTCTCTGTGTCCTCTGTGATAAATCCCCTTCACTTTATTCTACTCGGCACCCTGCCCTATTCCCCCGGTGCGACCATTTCGGTGGTCAGGGCGCGGCGGACGCGGCCGTCGAGGTCGGTTTCCGTGGTCGCGCCGCAGGCCGGGCAGGCGCCTTCGACGGTTTCGCGGATGGCCGCCATGACTTCCTCGTCATAGGGCGGGGCACCAAGCTTTTCATTATGCCCACAGTGCAGGCAGACCAGGCGCATGTGGGTGCGGTGGCGCGGACGCGACGCCATGGCCTCGGCCTGGCGGTCGGTGTGGGCGCCGGGCTTGGCGACGACGCGC
>LAEA01000089.1 GCA_000961745.1 Rhodospirillaceae bacterium BRH_c57
CCCGCCGCAGCGCCCGGATGCGACCGAGCGCCAGCAACGCCACCGCATCGCCCCGGTCGAGGTCCTGACGCAGGCGGTCGCCGGCCGCCATGTGGGCGTCGATGCGCATGTCCTCGGGCGCGGCGTCGCCGCCTTCGGGTGCATCAAAGCACGCCGTGCCCCGGATCAACTCCGACAGCCGCACGAGGATGACCTCATAACCGGCCTTGCCTAGGTGCTTGCGCAGGTCGGGCAGGATGTCGCCACGCAAGTCGGTGCCGACCGCCCCGATCAGGCCGATGACCAGTTCCGGTCCGTCATGCATGGCAGTTCATCCCCGTTCAGCGCCACTCAGTTCGGCAGGCGGCCCTGGACGCCCTGGACGTACCAGTCCATGGACAGCAGCTTGTCGTCACCGAGGGTCTCGCCGTCCTTGACCATGACCTCACCGGCCTGATTGGTGATCGGTCCCTGGAAGGGGTGGTGCTTGCCGGTGCGGATGGCGTCTTCCATCTGTTCGGCGGCGGCGAGGACGTCGGCCGGGATCCTGTCGTTGTACGGCGCCATGACGACCATGCCGCTGTCGAAGCCACCCCAGGTGTCGGCAGGCTTCCAGGTGCCGTCGATGACCGCCTGGACGCGTGCAGTGTAGTACGGCGCCCAGTCGTCAACGATGGCGGTCAGGTGGGCGTCTGGGCCAAAGCGGCTCATGTCCGAGGCCTGGCCGAAGGCGAGCACGCCCTTTTCCTGGGCCACCTGCACCGGGGCCGGGCTGTCGGTGTGCTGGCTGAGGATGTCGGCGCCCTGGGCGATCAGGGTTTCGGCAGCCTCGCGCTCGCGGCCGGGATCGTACCAGGAATTGGTCCAGATCACCTTGACCTCGGCCTTCGGATTGACCGCGCGCAGGGCGATGGTGAAGGCGTTGATGCCACGCATCACCTCGGGGATGGGGAACGGAGCGATGTAGCCGATGACGTTGGACTTGGTCATGTGGCCGGCGATGGTGCCGATGACCGCGCGGCCCTCGTAGAAGCGCGCCGCATAGGTGCCGACGTTGTCGGTTCGCTTATAGCCCGTGGCGTGCTCGAACTTCACTTTGGGAAACCGCTTGGCGACCTTCAGGGTGGGGTTCATGAACCCGAACGAGGTGGTGAACACCAGATCAAAGCCCTGCTGGGCGAACTGGTTGATGACCCGTTCGGAATCGGCCCCCTCGGCCACGTTCTCGACGAAGGCCGTCTTGACCTTGTCGCCGAAGTGGGCCTCAAGCTGCTTGCGGGCCTGATCGTGCTCGTACGACCAGCCATGGTCGCCCACGGGGCCGACATAGACGAAACCGACCTTCACGGGGTCGGCGGCCAGCGCCTGCCCGCCAATCAGCAGGGCTGCGGCCATGGCGGCGAAACGGGTGAAACGGGACATGGAGCAAAGTCTCCCTCTGGGAAATAGCGTCAACCGCCAGGATGGAACGTCTTCCCGATACTGGCCGGCGCATTCAGGCGGATGCGGGTCGCGTCACGCGATATGAGCACCAGGACAAGGATCGTGGCAAGATACGGCAGCATCGACAGCACCTGAGACGGCACGGCGACGCCCGCTCCCTGGATGTGTAACTGAACTATGGTCACTCCGCCAAACAGATAAGCACCCAAAAGCACCCGCCCCGGCTTCCAGGTGGCGAACACGACCAGAGCCAGCGCAATCCAGCCACGCCCGGCAGTCATTTCCTCCACCCACATGGGGGTATAGGCCAGGGACAGATAGGCCCCGCCCAGCCCGCACATGGCCCCGCCGAACAGCACGGCACCAAAGCGGATGAGCCGCACCGGGTAGCCGATGGAATGGGCCGCCGCCGGGTTCTCCCCCACCGCCCGCAGGACCAACCCGGCGCGCGTGCGGGTCAGGAACCACCACAGGCCAAAGGCGGCGGCGAGCGACAGGTAAACCATGGCGTCATGCCCGAACAGCACCGGCCCGATCAGCGGCAGGGTGCTGAGGCCGGGGATGCTCAGGCGGGCCAGGGGCTCGATGGGCGTGCCGACATAGCCCTGGCCGATGAAGGCCGACAGGCCGATGCCAAAGATGGTCAGGGCCAGCCCCGTCGCCACCTGATTGGTCAACAGGCCAAGGGTCAGCGCCCCAAACAGCGCGGCCATCAGCAGCCCCACCACGGCCGCCGCCAGCATCGCCAGGGCCGGGTTCCCGGTCGCCACGACGACCATGAAGGCGCTCACCGCGCCCATCACCATCATGCCCTCGACCCCCAGGTTGAGGACGCCGGATTTCTCGGTAATCAGTTCACCGAGTGCTGCGAACGCCAGCGGCGTGGCAGCCCGCATCATGGCGACCAGCAGCGCGGCCAGAGCGTCAGTTTCAGGGATCACGAGGGCACCTCCCGCCGCCTTTTGCCGCCCAGGCGCACCCTGTAGCGGATCAGAATGTCGCAGGCCAGCAGGAAGAACAGCAGCATCCCCTGGAACACCCCGGTCACGGCCAGCGGCAGGCCCAGGCCGATCTGTACCGCCTCGCCACCCAGATAACTCAGGGCCATCAGCAGGGCGGCCAGCAGGATGCCGACAGGATGCAGCCGCCCCAGAAACGCGACGATGATCGCCGTGAAGCCATAGCCGGGCGATACCGTGGGCTGAAGCTGGCCGATGGGACCGGCCACCTCGACGATGCCCGACAGCCCGGCCAGCCCGCCCGACACCATGAAGGCCAGCCACACCACCCATTTCTGGCTGAATCCGGCATAGCCCCCGGCCTGCGGGGTCATGCCCAGGACCTTGACCTGAAACCCGATGAAGGTGCGCGCCACCACGAACCACGCCCCGACCACCGCCGCCAGGGCGAACGCCGCGCCCAGGTGCAGGCGGGTGCCCTCCCACAGGATGGGCAGCGTCGCGGCATCGTGAAACAGGCGGCTTTCCGGGAAATTGAACCCCTCCGGGTCGCGCCACGGGCCGTGGACCAGCCACGACAGGGCCAGGGCGGCGACATAGGTCAGCATCAAACTGACCAGGATTTCCGAGGTGTGAAACCGGGTCTTGAGAAAGGCCGGAATGGCCCCCCACGCCATGCCGCCGAGCATCCCGGCGACCATCATCAACGGCAGCACGAACCAGCCGTCCACGTCATAGAGGGCCAGCGCCACGCCGCCCCCAGCCACCGCGCCCATGACCAGTTGCCCCTCGGCCCCGATGTTCCACACGTTGCCGCGAAAGCCGATGGCGAGCCCCACCGCACACAGGGCCAGCGGCGTCGCCTTGACCGCCAGTTCGGCAATGCCATAGGCCGAATTCAGCGGCGACAGAAAGAACACGCCCAGCGCCTCCAGCGGGTCGAACCCCAGCGCCGCGAACAGCGCCGCGCCGAACACCAGGGTCAGCCCCACGGCCAGCACCGGGGCGCCGTACACCCACCCCGCCGCCGCGTGGCCGCGTGCCTCAAGCCGGATCATGGACCACCCCCGCTTCGTCGCTCAAGTCGAACAGGCCGCCCATCATCAGGCCGACCTGCTCGACAGAGGTATCATGAGCGGCGCGCGGCGACGACAGGCGACCGCCGCTCATCACGGCGATGCGGTCGGCGATGGTGAACAACTCGTCGAGGTCCTGGGAAATCACCAGCACCGCCGCCCCCTGCTCCCGCAGGTCCAGCAAGGCTTGGTGGATGGCCGCCGCTGACCCGGCATCGACGCCCCAGGTCGGCTGTGAACAGATCAGCAGGCGCGGGTTCTGGAGGATTTCGCGGCCAATAATGAACTTTTGCAGGTTGCCACCCGACAGGCTGCGCGCCTCCGCCCGCCGCCCGTGGGCGATGACGTTGAAGGCCCCGATGATGCGGTCGGCATAGTCGTTGACCTTTGAGAACCGGATCATGCCCCGCCGCACCAGGCTTTGCCGCCCGTAGCCCGACAGCAGGGCGTTCTCCGCCAGACTGAGGTCGGGCACCGCCCCCCGGCCGAGCCGTTCCTCGGGCACCAGCCCCAGGCCCAGGTCGCGCCGGTCGCGCGGCCCCAGGCGGCCGACCGGGCGGCCGTCGATGCGGATGGCGTCGTGAACGGGAGTACGGTGTTCGCCGGACAGGGCCAGCATCAGTTCCCCCTGGCCGTTGCCGGCAACCCCGGCGATGCCGAAAATCTCGCCCGGCCGCACCGCGAAGCTGACGTTCTCAAGATCGGTCCCGAACGGGTGCGACGCCGACAACGACAGGTTCTCGACCACCAGGCGCGGTTCGCCCGGCCGCTGTTCCTGCGCCGTGCGGCGAGCGGCGACAAGGTCCGAACCGATCATCATACGGGCCAGGGATCGGGCACTTTCCTGGCGCGGGTCGCAGGTCGCCACCACCGCCCCGGCCCGCAAGACCGTGGCGCGGTCGCACAGGGCGCGGATTTCCTCCAGCTTGTGGGAGATATAGAGAATGGTCCGACCTTCGTCGCGCAGCCGCCGCAGGGTGTCGAACAGCTTGTCGACCTCCTGCGGGGTCAGCACGCTGGTCGGCTCGTCCATGATGAGCAGCTTGGGATCCTGGAGCAGACACCGCACGATCTCGACCCGCTGGCGTTCCCCCACCGACAGGTCGTGGACGTGGCGGCGCGGGTCCAGCGGCAGACCGTAGCGCGTCGAAAGGTCAACGATGCGCCGCGACAGAACCTCCAGGCTCTCCTTCGCGTTCAGGCCAAGCGCAACGTTCTCGGCCACCGTCAGGCTGTCGAACAACGAGAAATGCTGGAACACCATGCCGATGCCCAGCCGCCGAGCCTCGGCCGGGCTGCCCACCCGTACGGGCTGGCCGTGCCACAAAACCTCGCCCGAATCCGCCGTCGCCACGCCGTAGATGATCTTGACCAGGGTGGACTTGCCCGCCCCGTTCTCGCCCAGCAGCGCATGGATCTCCCCCGCCCCCAGGGCCAGCGAAACCGTCTTGTTGGCATGGCTTCCGGGATAGCGCTTGTCGATGGCGCGCAACTCCAGGCGGGGGGGTGGGGCGTCCGTCATTGCTCGACTGTTCCAGGCGGTTGCGTGGCTGGGGGCCTGCCGCCCCGAAAGCCTGAACGTAGGAGGAACCATCGGGTAACGTCCACCGAAAGATAACGGTGCCGGTCAGCGCAGCGCCCTTGACGAAGTTGACGAATGTGACGATGTTGACGGTATGAGTTTTCCTCATGGGAACACGGACATGCCAAAGCTGCACGATCATCGGATCGAAAAAGCAATCGCCGCGAAGTTTGACCTTTCAGAGGAGAAGGCAAGGGACGTGGTGCAGACGGTGACGCAACATATCCCCAGCTTGGTGAAAGTACGTGACAAGATATCGGTCAAAAAATACACCGCCAGAAAAAAAAACCACTACGTTGACTTACTTGCCTTAACTGAAAGTAACGGCGTAACCGCCCGCAGGATCGAGTTGCGGGCCATTTCCGCTCTCCTGCAAGCACTTCGTTCATCGGAAAGCACCCACTTTACCGTGACGATAGACCGTCATGCCAACACAGCGACCTGTGAACCAATCCCCGCTCCGTCACAGCAGGATGAGTTTGAGAAGGCCATTGCAGAGGCATTGGAGCGCGGCAAGGCTTCCTCGGCGCACATTCTGGCTGGACCCGAGATGCTGACGTCGGACCAACTGGCCGAGCTTCTAAACGTCAGTCGCGAGACGGTGAACCGCCTGCGCCTGCGCCACGACCTCATCGCCCTGCAAGGGGTCAAGCGAGGGTTCAAATACCCCGACTGGCAGATCATGGACGGCCGCCCACTGGAGGGTCTCCCCCAGTTGCACGCGGTTATGGACAACAGCCCTTGGGCGGTCTATCGCTTTCTGCTAGAACAGCACGATTCGCTCGGGGGGCGCCGCGCGCTCGACCTTCTCAGGAAAGGCCGCCTTGAAGACGTCCTTCTTGCAGCAGAAGCACTCAGTCGGGGAACAGGGTAAAACATGCCAGGGGCTAAGCCACCGAAGAACTTCAGTGCATCGCCCCTGGTACTGGACACCGTTTCCAAAGGCACCATCCTCAGTCGCATCACCGCAAACAGCTTTCCCGACCCTCTCGGATATGCCCGGCGGACTCTCAACCGGTTCTCCGACCCGCGCCGCCGGCGAAATGAGAAAAGCCTATTCGGCGTTGTCTATTTTGCCGCAAGTCTCGAAGCGTGCTTCGTCGAAACCCTGCTGCGGGATCGCGGAGACGGACGCAGCCAGACCTCAATTCCCATAGACCTCGCTGAACTACGGAGCCGCGACCGGGCACGGGTCCAGGCCCTCCAGCCCTTGCGTCTGGTTTCCCTAATCGGGGCGGCGCCGCTGCGGATGGGCGTGCCTTCGGACGTCACCGGCGCCACGAACCAAGTTCTGGCCCGTTGGTGGTCTGTGGCCTTCCACGACCATCCGGTTCAACCCGACGGCATCCTTTATCCATCCCGCCGTCAACCCACCCTCACTAACATCGCGCTGTATGACCGCGCCCTTCCCAAACTGGACATCATCGACCGCGTCCCCCTCCTGGACTGTCGGGCCGAGATGACTCCCATCCTGAAGACCTACCCTATCGACCTAATATGAGTTGAAGCCGCCAATCGGGCGGTTTCGCTTGCCGCAGGGGCTGTGGTATAGGGTCTACCCGTTCGGGCTGTTATCGCCCGTCAATCCCTTATTCAGGAACGTCCAGGCCATGACGAACTCTCTGAACCTGACGCAGGACTTCCCGGCGGTTGATTATCAGTCGTGGCGGGCCTTGGTCGAGCAGGCGCTCAAGGGCGCCGATTTCGACAAGAAGCTGACCACCCGCCTGTACGACGGCATCACCCTCCAGCCGCTGTACACCAAGGCCGACTGGGTCGCACAGGGTGATCCCTCGGGCTTCCCCGGCTTTGCGCCCTTTGCGCGCGGCGGCAGTGCGGCCAACGGCGTGCAGGGGTGGGACATCCGGCAGGTGTTCCTGAACCCGGACCTCAAGAAGACCAACCGCGAGATCCTCAAGGACCTGGAACGCGGCGTGACGTCGGTGCTGTTGCGCCTGGACGCCGCCGGACGGGCCGGTCTGGACCCCGACAGCGAACTGGCCGGCATTGACGGCGTGATGGTCGCCACCGCCGACGACCTCGACTCCGCCCTGGGCGGCGTGCTGCTCGACATCTGCCCGGTGTCCCTGGACGCCGGTGCCGGCGCGCCCGCTGCCGCTGCCATGCTGGCCGAGGTGTGGCGCAAG
>LAEA01000066.1 GCA_000961745.1 Rhodospirillaceae bacterium BRH_c57
TCGGCGTCAGCATCCGCATCCGCATCCGCATCAGCATCAGCATCGGCGTCCGCATCAGCGTCAGCATCGGCGTCAGCGTCGGCGTCAGCATCGGCATCGGCGTCAGCATCAGCATCGGCGTCAGCATCGGCATCCGCGTCGGCATCGGCATCGGCGTCAGCATCAGCATCGGCGTCAGCATCAGCATCAGCGTCAGCGTCAGCGTCAGCATCGGCGTCAGCATCCGCATCAGCATCGGCGTCAGCATCCGCATCAGCGTCGGCGTCAGCATCGGCATCAGCATCCGCATCAGCATCGGCATCAGCATCCGCATCAGCATCGGCGTCCGCATCAGCATCCGCATCAGCGTCGGCATCAGCATCAGCATCGGCGTCAGCATCCGCATCGGCATCAGCGTCAGCGTCAGCGTCGGCGTCAGCATCAGCGTCGGCGTCAGCATCCGCATCAGCGTCGGCGTCAGCATCCGCATCCGCATCCGCATCAGCGTCGGCGTCAGCGTCAGCGTCAGCGTCAGCGTCAGCGTCAGCATCCGCATCGGCGTCAGCATCGGCATCAGCGTCCGCGTCGGCATCAGCGTCAGCATCGGCATCCGCATCGGCGTCAGCATCCGCATCGGCGTCAGCGTCAGCGTCAGCATCGGCGTCAGCATCCGCATCAGCGTCAGCATCGGCGTCAGCATCCGCGTCAGCATCGGCGTCCGCATCCGCATCAGCGTCGGCATCAGCGTCGGCATCAGCGTCGGCATCGGCGTCAGCATCAGCGTCCGCATCGGCATCGGCATCCGCGTCAGCATCAGCATCAGCGTCCGCATCGGCGTCAGCATCGGCGTCAGCATCCGCATCCGCATCCGCATCAGCATCATCGTCCGCGTCGGCCTGGGCTTCAGCGGGGGCGGATTGGCTGGCGGTGCCTAGGCCGAGGCCGTTGGCGGGTTCTTCGGCCGGCGTCTCGGGGGGGGCGTTTTGCGTGCCCTCGGCGGGGGTTTCAAAGCCGATGTCGGCTTCGGGCAATGGGGCATCTACCAGCGGAACCGGGTCCTGCTGGCCTTCGGTGCCGGTCTGAATTGGGGGAATTCCGGCGCGGCCGTCGTTTTCCCCCACCGCGACGTCGAGATCTGCCTGACCCAGGCCGCCGGCGTCCCGGCCACCGGCCCGAGCCTCCTGCTCGGCCACGTCCGAGGCCATCACCTTGTCCAGTTCGGACTCCTCGGCGGTCGGCCCCTCGGCGCCCACACTCTCGGACTCGTCGAGGTTCTCGCCGTTAGAACCACGGTTCAGGGAGGTCATCTCATCGAACAACCGGGCCTCTTCCTCAGTGGCGCCAGGTGTCTGTTGCGATGTGCCGTTCGGAGTATCGTCAGCCATTTCACCGTCCCGTTACCGTGTATGCGCACAAAAGCACGCGAGCAGAATCGTTACCCTTAACCATAAAGGTTTGGGCCGTAACCCCTATACGGCCAGAGGTTATAGTTCACCCCGCCCCCACCCCTGCCCCACGTCGCCGCCGCGCGCTGTTGCCGCGGCCGAGTTTCGTCTCTAAGCTTGGTCCATCATCCTTGCCCCCTTTCATGGCCGAGCCCGCAGATCCCGTGACGCGCCGCCCCCCCATCATCGAGCGCTGGGAGCCCGCCTTCGCGGACGCCCTCGCCCGCGCCCTGGAAGTGCAGGACGGCACCGTTGCCTGGGCCGACGGGCGCGATCCCCGACGCTTTTTTGATGGGCTGGACGGCCGGTGCCACCCCATCACAGCCGCCGCGCTGGACGCGCCCGATGCCATCGCCTCATTGCGCGCGGCCGGCGTGGGGTTGGTGCTGACCGACCGCACCCTGCTCCGCGTGGCTCCGTGGGTCGAGCCGCAGCGGAACACCCTGCCGGTGCGCTTGCGGGACGGACTGGAGGCCCCCGGCTTCACGGCCATTGCCCTGAGCAGCGGCTGGGCACTGCATAAACTGACCGAGGCCACCGCTGTCCCGGATGGCGCCCAAATGCTCGCGCGTGCGCGTTCCACACTCTTCGGCGACCCGCCGCCGCCCCTTTCCGGCCCCCCATGCGCCCCCCAGGGCGGCCCCGTCACCCTGACGCTGTACGGTGCCTCGGGCCTCCGCCTTACGACCTGGACGGCCGAAAACGTGGACGCCGCAGCCACGGCCTTGCGCCAGGCAACGGACGTCCCGCACGACGGGCGACTCGGCCTCAGCCTGCACCATGCCCCCTGCGAGCTGTGCGACCGCAGCACCGCATCCTTGCCGTGGTGGGTCCAGGCCGGGCGCCATGGACTGCGGGTCAATAATGCGACACTCGATCCGGCCTGGGCGCTGGAGAACGGCATCCAGAACCCGGTGGTCCTGGTCGAATCCATGGTCAAGCAGGCCGGGCTGGATACCTTCCTACGCCCGGCCCGCCATCCGGCGGTTGTCCAGACCCGCCCGATGGTCCTGGCGGAAACGGCCTGGACTGCGGCGTCCCGGCCGGCGCTGTGGCGGTTCACGGCGGACACCTGGATGGAAACCCCCGACGGCACCGCCGTGCGCCTCTATCGCGGAGTGCCCTTGCGCCGGGTCGAGGACGTCACCCCGGCCGCCGTCCGCCATGCCGTGGATCTGGCAGCACGGCGCCTGGTGACCGATCAGCGCGAGGACGGCTCCTTTGCCCAGCTCTATCGTCAGGGGATGGGGCCGGCCATCGGCGGGGCCGGACAGATGGACCGCCATGCACCGATCCCCCTGGCCTTGCTCATGGCCCATCGGTGGGTGCCCGACCCGGCCCTGGTGGAGAGTGCACGCAAAGGCATCGCCTACACCCTGGCCCATCAGGACAAACTGGAGGCCGGGGAGGCCGCCCTTGCGGTCCTGGCCCTGCTGCATCTGGCCGATCACCAGCCTCTCGGGCCGTGGGATGCCACCCTGGCCGATCTGGCGCGGTCGCTCCAGCAGGCGGCTCCGCCCCTGCCCCAGGCCGCTATCGGTCTTTTGGCACTGAGCCGCCTGTATGCCCGGACCGGTAACGCGGCGCTCCTCGCCCATGTCACACAGGGCATGGATGCCGCCTGGGACGGCTGGCAGGAGCGGCTCGATCAGCGCGGCGACGACGGCACCTTCCCCGACGACACCCGCATCGCCATGACCGGGTTCGCCCCCTGGATGGCCTCGGCGGCCGATGCCCTGCACGCCCTCACCGGGGACCCGACCCACGCCGCCAGAGCCCTGGCCCTTCAGGAGTGGATTGCCACAACGCTGCTCTATACCCCCGCCACCATGCCGGACGAGGACGCCCTGGGCGGCCTGTTCAAGCGCCATGACGAACCGCCGTCGATCACCGCGTACCGGGGCCTGCAAACGGCCGCCGCCGCCCTGGCGGTTGCCCGACGCACCACGACGGACCCGGAGCCACACGCCGTGGTCTGGGGCGTGCGCTTTTGCCTGCAACTTCAGTATGATGGCCCCGGCATGACGTGGTTCCTGCCCGATGCCGAGCACGCCCTGGGTGCCTTCCGCTATTCCCTGGGCCACGCCCATACGCGCAGCGACTGGACCGCCCGCACCATCATCGCCCTGACCGCCGCCGGCACGGCCCTGTGGCCGGAGGCCGCGCCATGAGCACCTTATGGACGGCGCAGGATCTGGTGGCGGCCACCGGCGGCCAATGGCTGCGCGAACCGCCGCCGGGGTGGACGGCCTCGGGCTTTTGCTATGCCGCCGCCATTCACCAGCCGGGCGACATGCTCTTCGTGCGCTCTTACCTGGGCGAGTTGGGCATGTTGCCCCTGCACGCCCGGCCATTGCTGCCGCACTCCACAGGCGTGCTGTGCACCACGGCCGACGTGGTGCCCGATGGCCCGTGGCCGGCGTTCCTGGTGCCCGAGGCCTACACCGGGTTGATGGACGTGGCGCGTTATGCGCGGGGCTGCTTCCGGGGGCGGGTCCATGCGGTCACCGGCAGCGCCGGGAAAACCAGCATCTGCGCGCTGCTGGCCTTCGCCCTGAGCCGCCTGGGGCCGACCATCACGACCAGCCACAACACCAATCTGCCGCCCGGTGTGGCGCGCACCCTGGCGGGCGTCCCTCCCTCGGCGGGCCATGTGGTACTGGAACTGGCCATCGGACGCATGGGCACCAGCACGCGGCTGGCCCGGCCCCATGTGGCCATTTTCTCCAACGTGGCGGCGGCGCACCTTAAATACCACACCACGCTTGAGCAGGTGGCCGAACGCAAGTCCCTGATCTTCACCGGCCTGGAACCCGGCGGCACGGCGGTCCTCAACTGCAACATGGACCACTTCGACGTGGTCGTCACGGCGGCGCGGCGCCATGCCGGGCGGGTGGTGACCTATGGCGAGGGGCCGACCGCCGACCTGCGCCTTGTGAACCACACGCCCGATGGCGTGGTGCGGGCGGTCATTCACGGCGAACCCGTGGAGTATGTCCTGGGCCCGCCCGGCCGCCACATGGCCCTGAACAGCCTTGCGGTCCTGGCCGCGCTGGAGGCCGAAGGGATGGACTGGCGGCACCATGTGCTGCCGGCCCTGACCGAGGCACGGCCGGTGGCCGGACGGGGGGAGGCCCACGACCTCCTGCTCGACGGGCGGGCGCTGCGCCTGATCGACGATGCCTACAACGCCAATCCGGCATCCATGCGGGCGGGCATCGGCCTGCTGGGCAGCCGCAGTCCCGGCCCCGGCGGGCGACGCGTCGCGGTGCTCGGCGACATGCTGGAACTGGGGCCGGACTCGGCGCGCTTTCACACCGATCTGGCGGGACCGCTGGAGGATGCCGGGGTTGACGTGGTACACACGACGGGGCCGGAAATGGCCCGGCTGTGGGAGTGCCTGCCCGCCGCCCAGCGTGGCGTCAGGGTGGACACGGCCACCGCGCTGGTCGCGCCGCTGGTTGATGACCTGCGGGCCGGGGACGTGGTTCTGGTCAAGGGCTCGCACGGGTCGGGCGTGCATCAGGTGGTGAGCGAACTGCTGGCCCGCGCCGAGCGGTCGCCGCAATCCAAGGAGAAGACCCGATGACCCTGCCGGACATCCCGCCGGGCGCCTTTGACACCCCCGAGGCCCTTCTGCCCCGGTACGTGGCCCGTCCGGCCGACTCAGCCTTGCTGACCGCCATGCGCGCCGCGTTGGGCAGCCCCCAGCCCGACATGAAACCCGACATGAAAGCGGTGTGGGCGCAGGCCGCCCTGTCCAGCTTTCCGCAAACCTGCGACCGCGTGGTGCTGACCCTCTATCAACCGGACGAAAAGCGGTTGATGGTGGCGCGCCGGGGCAAGACCCTGGGCGATGCGCTGGACCGTGCCCTGGCGGCGGTGCGGCGCCACGCGCGCATCGGGCAGTTCGCGGTGGACGACCCCGCGCGTTGCCGCATCCAGATGGACATTCTGGCCGCCCCGCCGGTGGTCTGCGACATCCGGGCCATCGGGATGGAGGTCCAGGGCGACAACCATTTCGAGATCGGGCTCGACGGCCTGCTGCTGGAAAAGGGCGAGGCCTGGCACTATATCCTGCCCGGTGACGCCTATGTCCATTCCTACATGGGCATGGGCCAACTGCGCGAGCGCATTACCCGGTTGCACGGTGACGATGCCCTGGACACCTGCACCTTCCACCGCTTCACCAGCGAAAGCTACGTCAGTTTCGGGGGGGACTGGCTGCGGCTGTATCGCGGGCATCCGCTCAACGGTCCGATGACGCGGGCGCGGCTCGCGCGGGCGAGCGGGCTGGCCATCGACCACATCATCGCCAACATGCGCGACGACGGCCGGTTCCTGTACTACTACGACGCGGCCAAGGATTCGCGCCGCGACCACGAACACCTGACGCGCAATCCCGACACCAACCCCTATTACAACATCCTGCGCCACAGCGGCGGCATCCTGACCGGGCTGTACCATGCCCGCCTGACCGGGGATGAGCGGATCATGGAGCCCGTGCGCAGGGCCATCGGCTTTCTGCTCGATCAGGCGCGGCCCTATACCACGCGCCGGGGCGAGGATGCGGCCTACATCTACTACAACCGCAAGGCCAAGCTGGGCGGCACCGGGGTGGGCCTCTATGCCCTGGGTGAATACTGCAGGGTGACGGGTGAGACGACCTATGATGCAGCGGCGCAGCGCATGGCCCGCCATCTGGTCGAACAGATCACCGACAGCGGCGAGTTCATCTATTACAAGCTCTACCTCGATCAAGAGGTGACGGAGCAGGACAATAAAAACTACTTCTCGTTCTATTACCCTGGCGAAGCCCTGTGCGGGCTGGCCGGCTACTGCCTGCACATCCTGCGCGACGAGGACGAGAAGACCCGTATCCTGGAGGCCGTCCACCGCGCCATGCGCTTCCTGATCGTCGAACGGCCCCGCACGCGGGCCGAGGAATACCGTTCCCTGCCGTCGGACGCGTGGTTGATGATGGCGATCATGGAGTTCTGGGACGTCCCGGAGTTCCGCCGGGACCTGTACCGCGATTTCGTGTTCAGCGATGCCGATACCATGGTCCGCCAGATGTACACGGTGCTTGATGCGCCCTATCCCGACTACGCCGGGGGGTTCTTCTATGAATTTGGCGAATTCCCCTATGCCGATGGCGCCCGCGCAGAAGGGCTGATGGGGGCCTTCACCCTGGCCCACAAGGTCGGCGATCAGGCCCGCATTGACCTTTACGGCAACGCCCTGCGGATGGTCGCCTGGGCCACCATGCATCTGGTCAACACGCCGGAATCCCTGTACTTCGCCAAAAATCCCCAGGTCGCAGTAGGGGGCATCCGCTTCAAGTACACCCGGCAATGGTTCCGCATCGACACCATCCAGCACGTCGCGGCTTTTTACCTCAAGCTCATGCTGGATGGCCAGGTGCCCATACCCTCGGGCCTTAAGGCGCCGGTCGTCCCGGCACTGGTGGCGGCCAATGATTAGCCGCGTATCGTGTTCCGCTTGCGCGGACGGGGCTGCCGCCCCGGACCCCGCCTGGAGCGATGCTCCGGACCTCGTTTCTTTTATTAAAAAGAAAAATTGGGATTTGGGGCCATCGGCCCCAAGCGGGCGTGGGCGGCAGCCCACAATGCGGTGGTTCACAATAATCGCCCTCGCCCTCATCCTCCCCCTGCCCGCCCAAGCCGATTGGAAGGCTCCGCGCGAAGCCCTGGACCAGCGCACGGTGGACGGCGACTACGCGGTTTTCTACACCCGCCAGGGGCCGCACACCTTCCCGGCCAATCCGGCGCAGGCCTCCCAGGCCAATGCCTATCTGAGCCGGCTTCAGGCACAAATCGCCCTGGCCGATCGGGTATACCGCGAGGATCTGGGGCTGGTGAGGCCGCTGTCCATGCCACGCTATGGGGCGGGCCGTCGCATCGACCTGCATATCTATGACATCGGGCGGGGCATGGGGTCCGCCGGAGACGAGTTGCAGACGTTCGACTACGCCCGGTTCGGCACCGAAGGCCCGGTCCTGACCATCGCCATGTCCCACCGCTGGACACCGCCCAACCGGACCCCGGAACACGAGGTGTTCCATGCCTACCAGTACGCCTATACGTTTTTCAAGAACCCCTGGTATCTGGAAGGGCTGGCCCGCAGCATGGAGAACCCCTTCCGCGACGCCCGCTGGAAGTCCGAGCCCCTGCCTGCCGACGACGACGCCCTGATCGCCCTGCAACGCCGCAGCTACGACGCCCACACCTTCTGGACCCGCCTCGCCCTGCTGTGCGACCCGGCCTGTAGCCAAGCCCAGCGCACCCCGGCGACGGTCGGCAGTCGGGCCGAAGGCACCGTATGTGGCCGGGCCATCGTGCGGCCGCTGCTGGAGGCGTTCGACATCGAGGACGACCGCGCCGGCCGCGACCGGGGCCTGAGCCATGACTATTGGCCAGAAAAGGAACAACGCTCGACCGACAACTTCCCCTACATGCTGGCCGGGCTGAAACGGGTGGTGGCCGCGCACTGCCCGGTTGACGCCAATGCCGAGCTTGGGGCGTTCCACGCCCTGCTCGACCGCCACACGGGCGGCGACCCAGAGGCCCGGCCATGACCGCCGTGCCGCTGGAAACCCTGGCCCCGGTGTGGGACCGGCTGACCGCCATTGGGTGGCGGGCCGAGCGCATCACCCATGTCGCGCGGCTGGACACCGGATACCGCAACCGGATGTTCTCAGTCGTCCATGAAGGGGAGCGGTTCGCCGTGCGCCTGCCGCGCAAGACCCTGCTGGACGCGGCGTGGTATCGGCGGGAGATGCACAACATCACCGCCGCCGCCACTGCGCGGGTCACCCCGGTGCCCCTGCTGGCCGATGCCTCGGACGGGCTGCTGGTGCTGCCGTGGATCGACGGCGAGCATTTCCGCGCGCGGGAGGTCACACCCGCCGCCGCCGCCCGCGCCGGTGCAGCCCTGCGCCGCCTGTACACCGCCCCGGCGTTCCTGGCGGGCGAGGACTGCACCGACCGCCTGAAACGCCGCCTGAAGCGCCTGATGAAGGACCGCGCCGCCGCCACGGCCCATGCGCCGGGCCT
>LAEA01000125.1 GCA_000961745.1 Rhodospirillaceae bacterium BRH_c57
GAGGACACCGCCCCGGCCACCGTGGCGGCAGCCAGCGGCCCGGTGCGCGGCACGGCGTCCAGGCCCTGGCGCTGATACAACTCCATGCTCACCGCGCGGCCCGACGCGCCGCTACCGTCAATGGACACCGGCGGCCGGCCGGGCTCGTGGATAAGCCAGAACGCATCGCCGCCCAAGCCGTTCATATGGGGGTAGACAACCGCGCAAGTGGCCGCCGCCGCGATCATCGCCTCGATCGCATTGCCACCGTCGCGCAGGACAGCCAGCCCGCTTTGCGCCGCCGCGTGATGGGGCGCGGAGATCATGCCGCGCAGGCCGGTCAATGTATGCAGCATGATTCCACTCGACGCTTCCGCTGTGGCTGCCATTGTTTAGAATGGCGCGCTTTCGGACAAGACCTTATACCAAAAGGAACGGCTGCCCATGAAGGACTACACCGCCAACCGCTATCTGCCCATCGCCTGGGAGCTGTTCCACCGCGACACCCGGATGCTGGCCCACAAACTCATGGAGCTGGGGCCGTTCAAGGGCATCGTGGCGATCACTCGGGGCGGCCTCATTCCGTCGTCCATCCTAGCCCGCGAACTGGACCTGCGCCTGGTGGAAAGCATCTGCGTGGTGTCCTACGACGACCGCCGCCAGGGCGACCCACAGGTCATCAAGGGCGTGGAAACCGCTGCGGTGGGCGACGGCGAGGGCTTTCTGATCGTTGACGACCTGGTCGATTCCGGCGTCACCGCGCGGCTGGTCAAGGCCATGCTGCCCAAGGGCCACCTCGCCACGGTCTACGCCAAGCCCCAGGGGCAGGATGCCGTGGACACCTTCGCCGTGCCGGTGCCGCAGGACATGTGGCTGCTGTTCCCGTGGGACGGCGAGTTACAGCCCAATGAGCCGCTGGCCCGCCGCAAGACCTGAGGCCTGTGACTTAGGCGGCGGAGCGGTCCGCCGTCTGCCCCGCCGTCTGTAACGCCTTGGCGCGCCGCGAAACGAACGTCCACATGGCCCGCCCGACCACGCTGCCGAGCATCCCGCGCGGGTTCAGGCCCGCCGCCTTGAGGACCATGTTCGAGGCCCGCGCCACGTGGTGCGGCCGGTAGCAGGCAAAGGCGCGGGCGCCGTAGTTGGTCGAGGCCGTCACCCGGTCATAGGGTGCATCCACCGCGTCGTTGGCGGCATGGTAGGCGAAGGCCAGTTCATCGTCCTCGCTCTCGCGAATTCGTCCGATGGCGACCAGAAAGCGCCGCCAACCCGGTACGTTCTCGCGCGCCTGATAGACCTTCATGGTGTCGTAGAACAGCTTGTAATGGCGGAACTCGTCGCCGGCGATGCGGTGGCAGACGGCCTTCAGAACGGGCTCGTTCGAAGCGTCGCGCAGGGCGGAATAGAACGAACTGGTCCCGGTTTCCACGATGCACCGGGCGATCAGTTCCCCAGTCCGCGAGCCCCGGATACTGTCCTGTGCGCCAACGTCGATACTGTAACCGGCACGGAATCGGGCCAGAGCGGCCTCGAACGAAAACGACGGGTCGGCCATTTCGGCCCAGCGGCCCAGAACGTTGCCGTGCCGCTCCTCCTCGACGCGCCAACTGTCCACATGAACACGAAACGACGGATCGTCGCGGAATACGTTGCCCAGGTAGGACGTGTAATCGGCGGCGTTGCGCTCGACCAACGACGCAGCCTTGACCACCGCCAGGATCTGCGAGTCCACGCGGGCGGGATCAAAACGACCCCACGGAATATCATCAAGCGTCCAATGCGTCATGGTCGTCCCGCTGGTCAGAAAATGCGCCCCACAATGCCGGACCCAGACCGCGAAACGCAAGGGTTTGGTCTGTTTTGTGACAGGTGTGGAGGGTGGGAGGAAGGCATGGGGCCAGCCCCATGCCCCGCCGGGGCCATTGGCCCCGGACCCCGTGAGGGTCACCCTAAGCGCCGCAGGCAGAGGGCGTGAGGGTTTATTGCGCTGCGCGCGGCTTTGTACCGAAGCCAATTCCCAAGGTCCAGGAGGCCGTGCCTCCTGGCGGGCGCGGGCAGAGCCCGCATCTTTCCATCGATACGCATCCAAGAAAAAGGGCCGGCGCGAGGCCGACCCTTTGTTCGTCTTCCGGTGCCGTCGGTGCGATCAGTCGCGGGCGGCGGCCAGAGCTTCGGCGATGCGCAGTCGGGACTCCGCTGCCGCCTTGTCGAGGGGGCTGTCAGCTTCCTGCAAAGCATCCTTGGCCGCCTGCAGGCGCTGATCGACCATGTCGGCGGTGATGTCCTCGACCGGCACGGCTTCTTCGGCCAGCACGGTGCAGCGGTCTTCGGTCACTTCGGCGAACCCGCCGGCAACGAAGATGCGGCGGCTGACCTTGCCCTGCTGGTAGATGCTGATGACGCCCGGACGGACGGTCGAGAGCAGCGGCGAATGCTGCGGCAGAGCACCGAAGTCACCTTCGCTGCCCGGCACCACGACCATGCCGACGGCTTCGGAGACCAACAGCTTCTCCGGCGACACCAGTTCGAATTCGAGCGTCTCGGCCATGTTGCGACGGGCTCCGCGTTAGCTGCTTCTGTAAAAGGACGGGGCCGCCGCGCGGGCGGCCCCGGATAACCAAGAAAGCGTGACCGGACTGCTGATTAAGCGGCCTCGGCAGCCATCTTCTTGCCCTTCTCGATGGCTTCCTCAATGGTGCCAACCATGTAGAAAGCCTGCTCGGGCAGGTGGTCGTACTCGCCTTCGACGATACCCTTGAAGCCCTTGATGGTGTCTTCGAGGGCCACGAACACGCCCGGCGTACCGGTGAACACTTCGGCCACATGGAACGGCTGCGACAGGAAGCGCTGGATCTTGCGGGCGCGGGCGACGATGCGCTTGTCTTCTTCGGACAGCTCGTCCATGCCCAGGATGGCGATGATGTCCTGCAGGGCCTTGTAGGTCTGCAGCACTTCCTGGACGCGGCGGGCGATCGCGTAGTGCTCTTCACCGACGACGCGGGGGTCGAGGACGCGCGAGGTGGAGTCCAGCGGGTCAACGGCCGGGAAGATGGCCATTTCGGCGATGGAGCGCGACAGCACGGTGGTGGCGTCGAGGTGGGCGAACGAGGTGGCAGGCGCCGGGTCGGTCAAATCGTCAGCAGGCACGTAAATGGCCTGCACCGAGGTGATCGAGCCCTTCTTGGTCGAGGTGATGCGCTCCTGAAGGGCGCCCATGTCCGTCGACAGGGTCGGCTGATAGCCCACCGCCGAAGGAATGCGGCCCAGCAGCGCGGACACTTCGGACCCGGCCTGGGTGAAGCGGAAGATGTTGTCCACGAAGAACAGCACGTCCTGGCCTTCTTCGTCGCGGAAGTACTCGGCCTGGGTCAGGCCGGACAGCGCGACGCGGGCACGGGCGCCCGGCGGCTCGTTCATCTGGCCGTAGACCAGCGCCACCTTGGAGGTGTCGCCCTTGAGGTCGATAATCCCCGAGTCGATCATCTCGTGGTAAAGGTCGTTGCCCTCACGGGTACGCTCACCGACGCCGGCGAACACGGAATAACCACCGTGGCCCTTGGCGACGTTGTTGATGAGTTCCATGATGGTCACGGTCTTGCCCACGCCGGCGCCGCCGAACAGGCCGATCTTGCCGCCCTTGGCGTACGGGGCGAGAAGGTCGATGACCTTGATGCCGGTGACGAGAATTTCGGTCTCGGTGGACTGCTCGACAAAGCTCGGCGCGCTGCGGTGAATCGGCAGCGAACGCTTGGCGTTGACCGGCCCACGCTCGTCGACCGGCTCGCCGATGACGTTCATGATGCGGCCCAGAACTTCGGGGCCGACCGGAACCATGATCGGGGTGCCGGTGTCGGTCACTTCCTGACCGCGAACCAGCCCTTCGGTGCTGTCCATGGCGATGGTACGCACGGTGGACTCGCCGAGGTGCGCGGCAACTTCGAGAACCAGGCGGTTGCCGTGGTTGTCGGTTTCCAGCGCCGAGAGGATGGCCGGAAGCTCGCCTGCGAACTTCACGTCCACGACGGCGCCCGTGACCTGGACGATGCTACCGACGTTGTTCTTCGCCATGGGTATAGCTCCTATGCCCCTAAATCGATTGGTCGTGTGGGGTCTGCGTCGTGTCGTCAGACGGCCTCGGCACCGGAGATGATCTCGATCAGCTCCTTGGTGATATTGGCCTGGCGCGCCCGGTTGTATTGGGTGGTCAGCTTGTTGATC
This sequence comes from Rhodospirillaceae bacterium BRH_c57, assembly GCA_000961745.1. Classification (GTDB taxonomy): domain Bacteria; phylum Pseudomonadota; class Alphaproteobacteria; order Rhodospirillales; family Rhodospirillaceae; genus Cauispirillum. The sequence continues at coordinate 4,198 of LAEA01000125.1, forward strand.
ATGTCGCCGGCGTTGCGGGTCGCATTGTCCATCGCGGCCATGCGCGCGCCCTGTTCAGAGGCATCGCTTTCGAGCATGGACGAGAACACCTGCATCGCAACGTTCTTGGGCAACAGGTCGGCAAGGATGCCTTCCTCGGACGGCTCGTACTCGTACAGAGCCTTCTGCTCGCCCGTGCTGCCAGGGGTGCCCGAAACCTCGGGAACCGGGAACGGCACCAATTGCTGGCGGGTGACCTCCTGGGAGATCGCCGACTTGAACTTGTTGTAGATCACCGTGCAGACGTCGAAGTTGTCGCTGGTGAACTGATCGAGGACATGCTGGGCGACCTCGTCGGCCGAGGCGAACGCCACGCCGCGACGGTTCACGCCTTCCCAGGTCTTGAGGATCAGGGCGCCGTAGTCGCGCTTCAGGGCGTCACGCCCCTTGCGGCCGACGCACAGCAGCTTGACGTCCTTACCTTCGGCCAACAGCTCGCGCACCATGAGGCGCGCGTTGCGGGCGACGTTGGTGTTGAAGCCGCCGCACAGGCCGCGGTCGGCGGTCATCACCACGATGAGGTGACGATCGCTGCGACCGGTGCCGGAGAGCAGCTTGGGAGCGCCCGCCTGCCCGTGGACAGAGGAAGCAAGGTTACCCAGCATCCGCTCCATACGCACGGCGTAGGGGCGGGCGGCCTCGGCGGCATCCTGGGCGCGGCGCAACTTCGACGCCGCAACCATTTTCATGGCCGAGGTGATCTTCCTCGTGTTCTTGACCGAGGAGATCCGGGCACGTAGGTCCTTGAGACTGGGCATCGGCTGTCAGGCCTTCCTGTTGGTTTCCGCTCAGGCTCAGGCGAAGGACTTCGAGAAGCCTTCGAGGAACTTCTTCAGCTTCTCGTCGGTCTCGGGCTTGATCGCCTTGTCGGTGCGGATGGCTTCCAGGATGTCGGCGCCCTTGTCACGGACGGAGGCCAGCATTTCCCGCTCGTACCGGGTCACGTCGCCCACCGCCAGCTTGTCGAGGTAGCCCTTGGTGCCGGCAAAGATCGACACCACCTGCTCTTCGACCGGCATCGGCTGGAACTGAGGCTGCTTCAGAAGCTCGGTCAGGCGCGCACCACGGGCCAGAAGCTTCTGGGTGGCCGGGTCCAGGTCCGAGGCGAACTGGGCGAAGGCCGCCATTTCACGATACTGGGCCAGTTCCATCTTGATGGTACCGGCAACCTGCTTCATGGCCTTGATCTGGGCGGCGGAGCCGACGCGCGACACCGACAGACCCACGTTCACGGCCGGGCGGATGCCCTTGAAGAACAGGTCGGTTTCCAGGAAGATCTGACCGTCGGTGATCGAAATCACGTTGGTCGGAATGTAGGCCGACACGTCGTTGGCCTGCGTCTCGATGACCGGCAGAGCGGTCAGCGAACCGCCACCCATGGAGTCGTTGAGCTTCGCGGAACGTTCCAGCAGACGGCTGTGGAGATAAAACACGTCGCCGGGGAAAGCTTCACGGCCCGGCGGACGGCGCAGCAGCAGCGACATCTGACGGTAGGCGACGGCCTGCTTGGACAGATCGTCATAGAAGATCACGGCGTGGCGGCCGTTGTCACGGAACCACTCGCCCATGGTGCAGGCGGTGTAGGGCGCCAGGAACTGCATCGGAGCGGGCTCCGAGGCGGTGGCGGCCACGACGATGGTGTATTCCAGCGCGCCACGGTCGGCCAGCGTCTTGACCACCTGGGCAACCGTCGAGCGCTTCTGGCCGATCGCGACATAGACGCAGTAGAGCTTTTCGCTCTCGTCCTTGGCGCGGTCGTTCACCGCCTTCTGGTTCAGGATGGTGTCGATGATGATCGCGGTCTTGCCGGTCTGACGGTCACCGATGATCAGCTCACGCTGGCCACGGCCGACCGGGATCAGGCTGTCGATGGCCTTGAGGCCGGTCTGCATCGGCTCGTGCACCGACTTGCGCGGGATGATGCCGGGCGCCTTGACGTCGGCAACGCTGCGCTTGGTGGTGCCCAGGTCGCCCTTGCCGTCGATCGGGTTACCCAGACCGTCGAGGACACGGCCAAGCAGTTCCGGACCAACGGGAACGTCCACGATGGATTTGGTACGCTTGACGATGTCGCCTTCCTTGATGCCCCGGTCATCACCGAAGATCACGCAACCGACGTTGTCGGCTTCGAGGTTCAGGGCCATGCCCATCACCCCACCTGGGAATTCGACCATTTCACCGGCCTGGACCTTGTCCAGACCATAGATGCGGGCGATACCGTCACCGACGGACAGAACCTGACCGACCTCCGCAGCCTCGGCTTCGGTGCCGAAATTGGCGATCTGTTCCTTCAGGATAGCGGAGATTTCCGCGGCGCGGATTTCCATCACCCAACCCCTTTCATAGCGAGCTGAAGACGCTGCAGCTTCGTGCGAACTGAACTATCGACCATCCGGGACCCAATCTTCACGATCAGGCCGCCCAGGATGGACGGATCGACTCTTGCCTCGACGGAAACGTCCTTGCCGACCACCTGCTTGAGCGCGGCAGCAAGGGCCGAGGCCTGATTATCGGTGAGCGACGTTGCGCTGACCACCTCGGCCGTCACCTCGCCGCGCGCCGCGGCCAGCCGTGCCAGATAGGCACGAACCATGGCGGGCAGGGCGAACAGGCGGCGGTTGGACGACACCAGGCCGAGAAAATTGAGAGTGAGCGGCGACAGGCCCGCCTTGTCGGCCAGCGCGGTAAGACCCTTGCGCTGATCGTCACGGGACAGCACCGGCGAGTAGACGAACCGCCGAAGATCGGCGCTCTCGTCCAGCATGGCCTGCAGGGAGCGAAGGTCCGTGGCGACTTGGTCGAGCGCCTTGCGCTCGTCGGCCAAGTCATAGAGAGCCGCGGCATAGCGGTCTGCGAGACCCTTATTTCCTACGGTATCGGATGACACGTTCTGCTGGCCCCGGAATGTGTTCAGGAAGGCGACGGCAAAGGACTTAACACATTGATCAACAATATTTTTTGCGCGCCGGTGAAAACCTCACCCCCTGCGGCGCGGTTGGTAGTTAACATAACCGTTCAGGGGTTGCAAGCAATTGGCTGCGCGGAAAACGTCCCCGAACGCGCTTTCCTTCCCGAGACCCCAGTCGGCGCCTAGCATCCTGCGCCTTTCTCATAAAAATCCATAGGGATCGATATCCACCTGAACCCGCACCGTGGATGGCCACTTAACACCGTTCAGCCACGCGCGAATCATCGGCTGCACCCGCGTCGCCCGTGGCGCCTTGAGCAAAAGCCGCCAACGATGACGGCCGCGCAGCACGGCCAGCGGCGCCGGGGCGGGGCCGAGAACCTCCACCCCATCCTGGCGCGGCGCCGCCCGGCCGAGGGCACGGGCGGTCGATTCGACGGCCG
>LAEA01000083.1 GCA_000961745.1 Rhodospirillaceae bacterium BRH_c57
CATCACAGCATCACAGCATCACAGCATCACAGCATCACAGCATCACAGCATCACAGCATCACAGCATCACAGCATCACAGCATCCGACAAAATCCATCTTCAAAGATTCCGCCTACTATATAAAAAAAGAGAACTTATAGGTATGGGGTAAATTCCTACGAATGAGTATCTGTGCGGCTTTCAGCGGCTCCCCTGCCCCCTCCAGCACAACCATCTGGCAAACCGCTACAGACACTCTATAGCACCGGAAAACCCTGATTCTGTGCGGCTTACAGCTTGCTACAGACCGTCGGCAGCAAGGCCGGTAAAAATACTGCTACAGACCATCTATAGCAGTCGATTTGTGAGTGCTATAGAGCGTCTGTAGCGGTTTGCTATAGAGCGTCTGTAGCGGTTTGCTATAGACCGTCTATAGCAGTTAAACGGATGCATCTACAGAATGCATATAGATACTACTACAGAGTATCTATAGCATCATCATGTACCACATATTATAATGCTATAGAGACTCTGTAGATTTCGCTTGCCGTCTTCCATAATGATTTGTACGGTAGTGCTATAGATCGTCTATAGCACAAAAGGAACGGGAATGGGTATCGAGATCACAGTTCAGAGCCGCCGTATTTACCTTCGTGAGTCTTCCCGCGTCGGCGGCAAACGTACATACCGGCAGATCGGAACGTTTGGTGTCGGCGAGAGCTTGTCCGCCGTGCCCGAAGATGTGAAGGCTCAGGTTGCTGATCGCCTGTCGCTAATCGCATCAGAGCACGCCGACACGATCATTCATGAAGCCATCATCGGTATGGAAGCCGCTCGTGCAGTGATCTCTCATGCCGCTGATCTTGAGCCACTGAGAGCTTCCACAGCATCCCTCGCCGACTCCCTCGGCATCACTGTGGGCACCTCAGCACAGCCTGCTGATCAGGAGCCAAAAAAGGTTGACTCCAGTGAGCTGATCAAATGGATGCGGATGTTCTCTGCTACAGCTGATCAGATGAGTGCAGAAACAAAGCAGAAGCTCGCTGAAGCCGCTCAGGCACTTGTGCTCGCGATGACCGCGGCACCGAAGCCAGCTGCTGCTGATGACGATCCCTTCGGCGACATCCTGCCGCCGGCACCGGAGCCGAAATGGCACGATCACATGGTCCCGTCACATCGTGTCAACGATTTAAAGGCTTATCGCGGAAAGCCGGAATTCATGAAAAAGCTTTCAGATTCTTACCCGTCCACCGACGTCGCAGGGCTTTTTGAAGAATTTAAAAACGCGAACGCTGAAAAAATGGAGGGAGAACAGGAGTGCGATATCAATGTTTCTTTCCGCTGCTTTCTGTACCACAGCGTTTTAGAAGCGAATCGTGCGGCACTGGGAGATAGAACACACGTAAATCTAGCTGCTGAGATCGCCTGGGTGACTGGTAAAGCTCTCACCCCTTCGCATATCGCACGGTACAAAATTGTGGACAATGCGGATTGGGATCCAGTGAGCGATGATGTCGAAAGAGATATCGCTGCATTTGCAGATAAAATCGGATACATGCTGAATCGCTGAAAAACAGAATTATAATACTACAGCACAAACCTAAACCACGGCATCACATGGTGCCGTGGTTTAGGGTTGTGCATGCATTTCATTAGATATCGAAGGGGTCGAAATTTTGGTCGAGTCGAGAAGCGTTTAGTGCTTCTTGCTCCTGTTTCCGCTGCATCGCTTTTTCAGTTTCAGCGAAAGCAACACTTCGTCCACGGAGCACATTCGACAGCCGCTTCACTTCTTCCGACTTTGTTTTGCCTTTACCCCATTTCGGCAAACCGAGCTTCGCCGCAGCCGACATCTGCCTTTCCATCTTGATCCGATCATGGTGTTCAGCAATCCTGAGATCGATCTCAAGCTCTGCTGTGCTCACAATTGCCTGCGGTCTACCCTGCAAAATCACAAGTTTCGGAGCCTTCTGAAAGCGACCGGTTTCTGAATCTGCGTTTGCACCGGTGTTGTAGAAAGCACCGACATCTGGCCAAACCTCTTTGATAAGCGGGAGCGACCGTTTTACTGAATCATAGAACGATTTTGCGGGATGCATGCCGCCGATCTGCGTCCACAAACTGTATAAGCTAAGCTCTAGCCTGTCGCGGATTCCGCGTTTGCGAGAATTGAGATAGCAGTACAAATTCAACGCCGAGTTATTTCCGCTGAGATGCCGCACAGATGATAGCCGCAGGGGCACGTAACTTCCCACGCTCCAGCCGTTCACAGTCCCGCCGGTTAAAATCTGATAAGCCGCTGCACTAAGCTGGCACTCGCTACCATCGCGGTAGCTGAACATCTTAAACACGAAGATGCCATTCTGAGGATCGCTATCTAAAATCGGGGCGCCCGAATGACATGAAGCTTTCCAATCTCTGATGAACTCGCCGCGCGCGATCTTGACGCGGTCGAGCTCGCGAGAATCCAGGCCCGCAGGCTCGCTCGGCATGTAGCAGAACACAGCATCAGAGATCAGATCGAGAGCCCTGTTGAATGCCTTAATCTGCTCGCCGGATTTTGCCGCCGCTTCGGAATCTTTGAACTGGCTCAGGATCGAGCTGGCCGCAGGAAGGCTAAAAAATTGACCATCTCTGTTCGCACGTTCCGTGAGATCGATGAGCCTGAGCGTTGCGAATGAGCCGTAGGGCAGCCCATCGGCACCTGGTGCGATCAGCAGATGCGACGTCGACCGCAGTGTCAGGACAGAGCGACACCAGTCCATACCAGCACCGTCCGGTGCCGCGAAATTGTAGGGATCGAAGCCGAGTTCCTTGGATTTGCTAGCCTGTTGCGACGGCAGTGAAAATGCGGCAAACGCCCGTGCCAGCTTAGTGTTTTCGTGTGTCATTGTATTTCCCCCTTGATTCCCCCACCCGCCGATTTCCTACGAATGGCGGGGTGATTTCCTACGAATCAGTTTCTCTTTCTTGCAAGAGTAAATTAAGAGGTATTGCGTCCACATTATAACAAAATGAATTCAACATTCTTGTGCAACGAAAATGTGCAACTTATTTCAACGTTAGTTAACGCGAGTCACTGTGAGAATGGTCTTTTTTTCCGTCAATAACTTTGTGCAACGAAAATGTGCAACTTATTTTAACGTGAATCAGACTACATCAACCTGATTTCCACTACTGACAGTAGCCACCACATTCCTGCGGAAACCTATATATTTTGGGGTCAACTAAATCGTTGCAGTTACGCGGAGTAATGGGGAGAGCACCACCTGATTTAGATCGCGAACGTCCGCATAATGGAGATAGAGGACTGGAACGCCGCGGTCGCAATCCCGGCATGCACGATAGCCGTTGCATCTGCCAGATGCTCGTTCTTGTTCTTGGCGACCATGCGACCGCGACTCATGAGCCACGGCGCCGATGGATACAAGCCGGTCGCCCACGCAATCATGTCCGCTTTCGTCGCCGTCTTTCCGTGCCCTGTAGCCAATTTAGCTTCCAGCGGCGACACTTCGATGATCGGCAGCGGGCATGACGCGAGCACGCCGAGACAGATGCCGTTCGACATCGCACCTCGTGCCGACTGCGTGCCAGATGGCACCTCAGCGATCAACATCGCCGCACCCAGGCAGAAGCTGTGGAAAGCAACCCGCAGCTCCTGAGACCTGCGAAGGTCATCCGACGACGAACGAACAGTTTTCCCGGCCCGCTTTTTCGGTCTCGACCAGCAACAGGTCGATGACCGTCACCTCCAATGTTGACAAGCTGACGGTGGAACGGCACATCCCCCAGCTATTCAGACTCGGGTCAACTCCAACGACGGTCAACGACCCCGCACCTCCAATGTTGACAAGTCCATCATTCGGCATGCGCTCTCTCAAATGTTGACAACCATACCACATAATGCTACAACAAATGTCCAATGTTGGCAAGCTATATGAGGGGGTGGCCGATGGCAAGGGGCAAAGAAGCTGGGGCTGTTGAGAGCGGGAACAGAATTCGTGTCGTCCGCAAAAGCAAGGGTATTTCTGCACGCGAGCTGGCGGATCGGATGACCGCTGCGGGGCATCGCTTCTCGTACACAGCGATCACGAAAATTGAGAACCAGCAGCGGACCCTTCATGAAGACACTTTGAAGGCGATCGCCCAGGTGCTTGATGTGCCCGCCGAGAGCCTGCTGGACTCTCGTTCTCCTGTGCAGGATGTGCCAGTTGTCGAAGCCGACAGCTTGATCGACACCCTTGTCTCGGGCTGTGAATTCGACGGCGAGGCATCGATTTCAGTGCGGGCAGATGGCCGCCTGATTGGCATCACAGGGCTTCGAACAGAACTCGGCGACGGCGTGATCGTCGTCGATCTCGCTCAGAAAGACATCGAGCCTGGCTACTGGCTCGTGTCAGAAAAGGGGCGTCTGCACATCGACGAGATCGTGGAAGGCGACCACCACAGCGACCAGCCTCCTGCTGGTGCCCTGGTCGGCTACATCGTCGGTCAGTGGAAATCGCTTGATCAACGGATTCCGCATCTAGATGTGCAGCGTTCAGATGCAGAGAAACGGCATGCGGAGGAAAAGGACTTGGAATCGTTCATACGACGCCGTCTGAAACCCAAGTAAAGGAGACAGCACATGGCTGTCCGTCATCTTCTCGCACGCTTCAATATGCTGCGAAACATCAGAAAGGACAGCCGAAAAATGGACATCACGCTTCGTTTGCTTTGCCGCGGACTCGATATCGTTACCATCACGGCAACCATCACAGACCTTTGTCAACAATTGGTCACCGACGGCGACGTGAGCCAGGAAGAGGCCTGTGGCATCCCTTCATGCATCTCGTCGACGCACGGGGAAGCGGCGTTTGAATATGCTCTCCGCTATCTCCACGGAGATGGCGGACTGCGTCGCGATCAACTGCTGTCAATCCAGTGGGCGTATGTCGCTGCGGTCCAGGGTCACCCGCAAGCTTGTGGACACGTAGCGGCTTTCCTCGGCGGCATCGTTGCGGATCACTGCGTCGATCAGGGCAAGCGGAAGGCCGAAGGTCTCTCTCAGAAACGTGTCCCCTGGCTCACAGAGGTGCTTTCAGCACTTGTGTGGTGGTCCGCAAAAGCTGATCGAAGCGGCAGTGCGTCGGAGATCGTCGAACGCCGCACTACCATGTACCGCCACGCGGTTCCCGATCAGATTCAGAAAATCCTGTCGTCGCAAGTGAAGGCGAACGTGGTCGTCGTGACCGATGCCGAGGCACCTGAAGCCGCCGTCGATGCTGACGTTGTCGTCAGAACATCGCCAAAAAAACGGGCGGCGAAGGTCGCTGCGTTTATGGAAAAACGCAAGGCGACAGAGGGATGGGATGATGAGCCGGGCATGATGCTCGATTTTGGCGGGCCCACGCACATCGTTTGCGGCTCTGAAATCAGCGTTCCCGCAGGCAAAGTGCAGGATGATCTTAATAAGCACCGTATCCTGTGCAACCCCCTTCCGCTTCCGCTGCTTCCCGATCTCGATCACCTCGAAGCGACGCTGAATTCTGAGTTCCCTTACGCTGATGCGGCTGTTGGCATCATCATGAAAGACCTCCGACTGGCCGCTCGATGGGGTCGCCGCGAGATGCATTTGAAGCCGATTCTGCTTGTCGGCCCGCCCGGCACTGGGAAGTCGCGTCTTGCTCGTCGCCTCGCCGAGCTTTCTGGTGCAGCGTTTGAGATGATCGGCTGCGCGGGCACCAGCGATAATCGAAGCGTGCAGGGGACCGCTCGCGGCTACAACGGCGGTCATGCTTCTGTATTCGCACGACGCCTTTCGGGCGGCCATACCGCTGGTGCTGTCTTCATTTTTGATGAGATCGATAAGGCCAGCCAGGGCGGCAACAACGGGTCCGTGGTCGAGACTCTGATGGCTGTGACTGAAGCGGAATCGGTCTTCAGCGACGACTACCTGCAGTGCAAATTGAACCTGTCGAAATGCACTTTTGTTGCGACCGCCAACCGCGTCGATCGCCTTCCGATGCCGCTGATCTCGCGGTTCCGTGTGATCGAGGTCGGTGCTCCGAGTGCTGAGCATGTGCCGCAGATCGCCTCGGCGATCTTGAGCGATCTGGCAACGGAGTGGAGCGTGGATCGGGCTTGGCTTCGCCCCCTGGATGGTATCGAGATGCAAGCTCTCGTTACCCACTACAAGAAGGTCCGCTCTATTCGCTCCCTGCGTCGTGCTGTGGAACGCGTCGTTGATCTGCGGGAACGCAGTGTGACCATGAACTAACTACTTGAACTATAAGGGGTTTATTGAAAATGCGGTTGATGATCATCCAAGGCAACGAAGAAATTCGCAACCACGAGCAGGGAAAACCTTACGAGAGCATCGTAAGAGAGTTCGCTACGGAAGCCGAGGTGGCGGCATACAAGCAGGGTGTCGAGGACGCGGCAGGCTACGACGAGCCGATCATCATCGAAGCCGACTAGAGTCCAATATTGACACCAAAATGATTTCTGTAGACAAAATATGTTGACATTTACTCACATGTGAGTCTATGGTCCCTTGCGGTGCTGAGAGACAGTATGTGGACATCGAAACAGTAGATTTGGATGGCGCCGGAAACTGGAGGTGAACCAACGGAGCTAAAAGATGTCGAAATGCATGACGGTGCCACAAACTGCGGCATATTTTGGGGTAGGGCGGAATACGATCTATAATTGGCTCAGCCAGGGTATCCTGCCGCACCTTCGTCTTCCTGGTGGTCAATACCGCATCAGAGAGCGGGATATCGAGGAAGCCGAGAAGCGGATGCAGGGGGGGCAAGAATGGCACGTCCGAGAAAGGGACTCCGAGTTCGGCAGCGAACCGATGATCAGCTCTTCGAACTTGTCGGCCACCATCCAATTTCCGGCACCAAAATCAGGCTTTCATGCGGCACTCGCGATGAAAGGGTAGCCGAGGATTTCCTAAAATCTTTCATGCACGGTTTGGCGACGGCGAAGGTCATGGCACCTTCGCCCGTTCCGCGTCTATCCGAGATGCTGACCTCTTACGCGACCAATCATGTGAAACCTGGCTCGACGGAGCATCACTGCGTCGCCCACCTCAAGCGGCATCTAGGTCATCTGGAGCCGCATACGATCAACTCTGAGATTGCCAAGACCTACGCAGAAGCCCGACGCACCGATGTGTGGACTACGCCTGGTCGCGGCGCCGAAGTGAGAGGTGTCGCTGACAGCACCATCAAGCGAGAGCTTACGACGCTCAGAGCGGCGGTCACTTGGGCGTGGAAGAGCGACAGAAAGGGGTGGTTTCGCGGAGAGGGGAAGCCAGAGTTCGCGATGCCTAGGCTGCAACAGGATGGTAGCCGCGAGCGGTGGTTGACCAAGGACGAGGCTAATCGTCTCGTTGACGCCTGCCATACTCCGCACCTGAGAATCTTCGTGATGCTTGCCCTTCAGACGGCCGCTCGAAAGGAGGCTATCGAGGACCTGACGTGGGAGCAGGCCAAGCTGGAAACTGGGCATGTCGATTTCGGGCTAGGTCGCGGAAACAAGCTCCGGCCTCGACAGCGGATGTCAGAACGGTTGATCAAGGAACTTAAAGCAGCATTTCAAGTTCGCACCACAGACTTCGTTCTTGAATGGAACGGCAGAAAGGCAGGCGACGTAAAGGTTGCGTTCAGGAAAGCATCAATCCGTGCAGGCTTCGTGACAGGACACCGAGTAAACAAGCACGGGAAACCTGTTCCGGTGACGGATGTGACCCCGCATATTTTGAAACATACTGCGGTGACGTGGATGGTCCAAAGCGGAACGATGACGTACGAAGAGATCGCGTCTTTCGCCGAAACATCGGCTGCGATGATCGAGAAAGTCTATGGACACCACGATCCAAAGCTCTACGAGAAAGCCCATGCGGCCACCGCATTTTGAGGTACAATACGAGAACATCATTTCGTACCGTATTGTACCGGCACGGTATGAAACCCAGGTACAGAACGTGAAAACACGGTACGAAACAGGTTGACGACTCTAGCGTTTGTGCTGGTTTGGGCACTATATCATCCCCTTGGTAAGGGAGAGGTCGAAGGTTCGAATCCTTTCGGCAGCACCATCAAGGCCTTGATTTACAAGGCGGAAAACGGCCCCCTCGTGGGGCCGTTTTTTATTGGTCAAAATAGTGTGTCTCTTTGTGTGTCCAAGACCACGCCCCTCAAGCTGGGAAGTCATCGAGGAACGCGTCAGGAACATAGCGACCTGCCGACGGATTTTTTTGAACCTCTTAAGCGTCTACCCAACGTCAGACATCGGCCCGAAGCGGAACTGAGAACGTACTTCAAGGTGACGGTATTGAACCCCTCGCCCCTCGCAGTTAGCCTCTACCGGTCAAACCGTCGGGGGCACCATGAAACTCTTTCTGGACGTTGAAGGCACCCTGCTCGTCCATGCCCGGAGCGGCGGCGACCTCCTCCCACGTCCCGCCGACGGCCTCGAACAGTTCCTCGATTGGGCCTTGGCTGTCGCGGATTGCTTCTGGCTTAGCGGCGTGGACCGCACAGGTGGCCACGAGGGCATCCTGAGGGCCTTCCGGAGCACCCTGGGGCCAATCCGCTATCGCGAGCTTCAGCCGCTGCTCCTGACCATCCGTCCGACCTACTGGTGTCGGAGCAAACTCGAAGCCATAGACCTTGCCGATAAGGAGCCCTGGTTCTGGATCGATGATCATCACGGCGAGGCGGAACTGATCATCCTCAAGGCCCTGGGCCTCCAGGGGCGAGCCGTTAACTGCCCATATAACGGTCTACGAGAGGTGCGGGCGACCATCGAGCAGAACTTGCTCAGCGTCGCCTGATCGCTTCGGACCAGTAGAAGCCAATTGGGGGTTGACCTTGGCAGGGATTGCGGGGCTTCTGGTTGCCGAAATCCCCTACGGCTCCTTCGCTGAAAACGATTTCAGGGGAGGCCCACTTGAGGCGACACAGGAGCGTCAATGTCCGCTCGCCCCACCGCTCGGCAAGGCAGCCCCGAAGGAGCAGCCCCGCATCCTTGAGTTGGTCACGGAGTTCCGGCGTCAGCGGCTCCTGACCAACACCTTCGTCGTCAACATAGGTGTGGATGCTGATCCCAGAGAGCCGGAGCCCAATCGTGACCAGCCAGTTCACGACCACCACGGCCACCGTATCCACGAGCACCGTGGAATGCAGCGTTCCCGATGCCGATCCAATGATCCACTGCGACTGCGTGCAAACGTTGGTCAGCCTGAAAAAGCAGAGCACGTCGCCATCATCATGCTCGTGCCAGCCGCCGAGAAGCCTGACGACATCAGGGCAAATCTCTCGGTCCACCCATCTGCCGAACTCCGCTGTCTGCGGCGTTGTACGAGGGCCAGCAGCGAAGAGAAGGTCCACGGGATGGTGGGTGGGCCAGCAATGCCTCGCAGCTTCCCACTCCCAGTCAGGGAGGTCCGGCGGCGAGCGGAATTCGTCAAGCCGAGGTTCCATCGACCTGAGCCAGCGAGCCATGATCTTGGGATTTTCAATGTCCCAGCGGACATCCACAATGTCTTCGAGACAGTGGTAGTCACGCCGCACCTGGAGCCGAGCCCTCAGTCGCTCGCCCTGGAACATCCCTTCAACCTCGGCCAGGGCTGCTTCGACGGCGAAGGCGTCAGGACCGTCATCGGCGTATGCAACCTCGTCTCCGTAGGTCCGCAGATAGACGCCGCCTCCGTCATCTTCACCCCAATAATCGAGGGTCTTGGCAAATCCCGACCGCATGGTATCGAGGACGCGATAGAGACGGGATTCAAGTTCATCGTGTTTCATAAACTTATTTATCCCGATGGCTGCATCCGCAGCCCTCACGGGTAGCGGTCTATGATCGCTTTGATGTCCAGGATGGCTGCCTCGGCAACGCCCTTGCACTCGGCGGCAGGATCGGTACGTTCGCCGAGCGAGTAGGAGATCGCGTTGATTTGGTCGAACGCTCGGTAGACGATCCGTTGGATCCGCTTCTCCTCCCGCATGATGATGCCGCTGCCGACATACCCGCCGCCCAGGGTGCGGTCTCTGCGGTCCAGGTAGGCCACGGCTTGGCTGTGGGCGTCGCTGACCCTGAGACGCTCTCGGATGCAGGTCGCTGCCTGCTGTTGAAGCCAGGGTTCCCGCTCCTTGACTCGCTCCCAGTCCTCCCGCGACACACTGTCGTGCCAGAAGGTTTCGGCTTGAACGTTGTCCGGAAACGCTATGGCGACGGCGACCGCCAGGATCACCGCCACCATAGACTTTCCGGACGGCCAGAAATTCACCGCTTCTTGGCTTTCTCGCGAGCCTTGTAGATCGGTTGGTCGAGTTCACCGGTCTCGACCATGCGGCGGAGTTCCTGGAGAACCTTGACCACGTCGTCGAGGGTTTTGCCGCACTCGATGGTGGCCTTGCCTTCGGCGACCTCAATCAAGTGGGTGCCGAAACGGGCCTGGACGAAGTGAACGCCGCCTTCCTGCCACCACCAGGGTTTCGGGCGGGCGTTGACCATCGTCTTGACGCGACGGTCGCGACCGTTTTCGGTGACGTTGACGTACCGCTCGCGTTGAACGGTGAATTCTTCGCCACGTTTGGAGTGCTCGATGGCCGTGATCTGAAGATCAATGGTTTCAATGACCACGTCGCGAGGGTTTCGCTTACGACGTTCGACTGCGGACGGGCGTTCTTTTGAAATCAGCTTGAGTTTCATTGAAGTAACCTCCTTAATTACTTCAATTTATTACCTGATTCTCTATTTCTGTCAATATGAGTGGAGAAATAAATCTACGATGTCGCTCGGCCTTGGCATAAATTCGCCCCAGACTTGATCAGCATCATAGATGTCAAACACGATGGGCGGAACTTCAGCCCAGAAGAGGTCGTCTTCAAAGGCGGTCCGTACGCCTGTGATCGCGTTCAGTTTCTGTCCGAGTTCTTGATGAGCAACGCCTTTGGTTGGCTTCAGAAATACCTGTTCCTCGTATGGCCCATGGACAGTCGTACCCAAGCGTCGCAGGGCGACGGCGACCAGTGCGTTGGTCAACAGCTTGATCCTGGTGCTGACAAGAGGCAGCACTGAAACGTTCAGTCCCAAGGCATCCACGACACGCTGGGGAAGCTGATCAGCCGCATCGTCGATCAAGCCGATCAGTTCGACCATGCGGAAACCACCGCTGACGAACTGGCCGAATTCCTTCATCGCATCCACGCCAACCAGATCAAGCAGGTCGTCGAGAGCAGGGTCGCCATCTTCGAGTTCAATCGGGTGGTGGTCAGCGACAACACGCCGGATGCGTGGGCGGTGGATGCTCGAATTTTTAGCATCGGCTGGCGGGAGGCCGGACGCCATGTCGGGCATCAGGAAAGTGTCTTGGGGTCTACGTTTCATGGCTCTCGATCCTCCGTTTGAGTTCATCTTCAATCTGCTGAACCCACGCCTGGAGGTCGGCAGCACCGGCCTCATATGCCTCCCGATCATCTTGATCAACGGCATCAGCAGCAGCCGTCAAGGTCTCGCTGATGATGTCGCGAAGGTTGAAGGCCAGGGCGGCGAGAGAGCCAGTGCTTGGTCTGCGATCATGGGCAATGGTCGCGGAAAGCCAAGAGCCTTTGCGACCTGCCAAAGCGGATACATCCCGCTGATTGGAGGCCGTGCCAAGTTCTTGAAGATCTTCAGTTAGTTTGCGTAAGTTCACCATGGTTGTATTTATGCGGAATGCTGCAACCGCAGCCCGGACGGATGCGTCGAGACATAAAGGTGACTTTAAAAACCCCCTTATCTCGGGGAACTAATAGATGTCATTAGGCTTCCGAGATAGAGGGGGTTTTTGATCATCACAGCCGCATGGATGCCACGCCCCGGCCGCAACTGGCCATTGGGATCGGGCTGTCACCTCGTGATGTGTTTCAGACCGCACTGGGCGACATCGGAGCCGTAGCGGGCATCTTCCACGCACTTCTTCAAGCCCTTGGGATCACTGACCCCGCAGGACGCTCGGACGTTGTGAGAATTTCCGTCGAGGACGCCGCGAGTGGTCACCGTCATCCGGCATGTGCCGCCCTCACCAGTCGCTGACCAGGAGTAGTCGCCGCTTTCGATCAGCTTGCCTGCAATCCTCGCGTCCGGATTGGTCGCCCCCTTGGCTAGTTCCATGCACACCTTGAGTTCGGTCGTTGTCGTCGGGCTAAAGTTGCCACAGCTACCATCGTCGGCGAACGCCATCGTCGAAATCACCGTCCCCGCCATCGCCAAAACCAGAATGCCCTTCATCGCATCGCTCCCCCAGTTCAGTTCTGGTAGTTTGACTCGGTCCCCCAAGGGGGCCAATCCCATCAGGTTGGACTATCCTTGAGTGCCCCCTGCCGATCCGCTGAAGTAGGCTTGGCAGTAGGTTTCCCTCCTTGAAGCCGTTGCCTACCATCTTCTCTCGGGGTACCGTCCTCCTCAACAACCAAGGGTGATATCGTTGATTAGGGGGATGCTGTGGGGGAACACGGCCTGACGGACTTTCACGCCGCGTACTTTGCCCATGTTCTGTCTCAGCAACACGGCGGTGATGGTGTTGAACGCCTGACACGGACGCTCTTCGAAGCGTCGGTGGACCTGAACCCGCATCAGATCGACGCGGCCCTTTTTGCCCTCCGCTCGCCGATTTCAAAGGGTGTGATTCTTGCCGATGAAGTTGGTCTCGGGAAGACCATCGAAGCCGGGCTCTTGGTCTGCCAGCATTGGGCCGAGCGACGGCGACGGATCATCATCGTCGCCCCTGCCTCCCTCCGCACGCAGTGGCAGGCAGAACTGGAGGACAAATTCAACCTCCCATCCATCGTCGTAGACGCCAAGATTGCCCGCGATCTCGCAAAAAGAGGGCATCCCAGCCCGTTTGACCACCGCGACAAGATCGTCATCACTTCGTACCACTATGCGAACAAAATGCGGAATCAGCTTCGCACGCTGGCGTGGGACCTTGTGGTCATTGATGAAGCACACAAGCTTCGCAACGTCTACCAGCCGAGCAACCGGATCGGCACCGGCCTCAAGTGGGCCTTCGAGGATCGGAAGAAGGTGCTTCTGACGGCGACACCTCTTCAGAACAAACTGGACGAGCTATACGGTCTGGCATCCCTAATTGACGACCGGATTTTCGGTGACATCCGGTCCTTCCGCACGCAGTACACGTCGGCAAAGGCTGATCTTGAAGAACTTCGGGAGCGGCTCGTGATGTTCTGCCACCGGACCCTTCGGCGGCAGGTGTTGGAGTATATCCGCTTCACGGAGCGGCGAGCGGTCACGGTGCCGTTCACGCCAACCGACGACGAACAAACCCTATACGATGAGGTTTCCAAGTTCCTGGCACGGGACTTCAGTTACGCGATTCCCAGTCGTCAAAAGCACCTGATAACGCTGATTCTGCACAAGCTGCTTGCGTCGTCGTCCCATGCCATCGTCGGTACTCTGGATACGATGCTGAAACGCCTGGAGCACGTTCGAGACAACGCTGCTGAGGATGGAGATGGCACCAATTGGCTTGGCGACCTCGACATCGTTGATGAGTACATCGACGAAGAATTTGAGGGGCTCGACGACGACGCTGACGATGATGAAACCGCCTTTCCCGTGGACGCCCGCAGGCTAAAGGCAGAAATCGCTGATTTGACTGAATATCTGAACCTTGCCCGTGGCATCACTCTGGACACCAAGGCGAAAGCACTCCTGACGGCCATTGGAACCGGCTTCACCGCGATGGCGGAGATGGAAGCCGCAAAAAAGGCCCTCATCTTCACAGAATCCCGTCGCACCCAGGATTTCCTTCGTCGCTTCCTTGAAAGCAATGGCTTCAAGGGCAAGATCGTGCTCTTCAGCGGCACCAACAGCGACGACATCGCCCAGGAGGTTTACAAGAACTGGGTCGCTGCCAATGCAGGGTCCGGTCGCGTTACCGGCTCCCGAGCGGTGGATATGAAGACCGCCCTGGTCTCTCACTTCCGCGACGAAGCCGAGATCATGATCGCCACCGAGGCCGGTGCCGAAGGCATCAACCTTCAGTTCTGTTCACTGGTCATAAACTACGACCTGCCATGGAACCCGCAGAGGATCGAGCAGAGAATTGGCCGCTGCCACCGCTATGGCCAGCAGAACGACGTGGTGGTGATCAACTTCCTCAATCAAAGGAACGAAGCCGACCGTCGTGTCCACCAGCTTCTCAACGAAAAATTCGTGCTGTTCGAGGGGGTCTTTGGGGCTTCAGACGAAGTCCTCGGGACACTTGAATCAGGCATCGACTTCGAAAAACGCATTCTGCAAATCTACCAGGAATGCAGAGCCCCCTCGGAGATCGACGCTGCTTTTGACCAGCTTCAAGCCGAGATGGACAACGCCATTACGGCCAAACTCACTGAAACCAGAACGAAGCTGCTGGAGCACTTCGACGAGGATGTCCATGGGCGGCTCAAAGATCGGCTCGATGACACTCGGCATGCGATTGATCGCTACAGCCGCATGTTCTGGTCCCTGACGAAGCATGAACTTGGCCCTTATGCCTCACTCGATGACGACAAACTGGCCTTTGACCTGCGTGTCCATCCTCCCGAGGTCCAGGCTCCCCTGGGGGCATACCACCTGATCTCCAAGGACAAGGAATCGGACGGCAGCTTCACGTACCGTCCGTCCCATGTTCTCGGCGAATTTGTGGTCCAAAGAGCCCTTCAGAGGTCGCTTCCCCCGTTTCCCTTGGTCCAGTTCGACATCACCAACCACCCCACCCGGATCGCCATCGTGGAGATGCTCAAGGGCCAGTCTGGGCTGCTGAGGCTTCAGAAGCTTTCCGTTCGGTCGCTGAACGACCAGGAGCTTCTGGTGTTTTCAGCGGTCAACGCGACCGGCGAGCAGATTGACCAGGAAGCGTGCGACAAGCTGTTTGCTTGCCGGGCGTCCTGGGAACCCTCAGGCACACCCGCACCCCAAAGGCTGCTCACGCACCTCGACCAGTCCTGCCGGTCCGCCGTCGCCGACGCCCTGCGGGAGAGCGAAGTGACGAACGCTGCGTATTTCGCCGAGGAGCGGGAACGTCTGGACAAATGGGTCCGTGACGTGGAGATCGCCTCGGAGAAGGAACTCAGGGACACCAAGGACCGCATCCGCGATCTTCAAAGGGACGCCGCCAAGGTGGCCGCCGTAGGGGAGCAGCTTTCGCTCCAGGAAAAAATCCAGCAGCTTGAACGGCGAAAGCGGAAGCTGCGGCGGGAGATATTCGATGTTCAGGATCAGGCGGAAGAAAAACGCGACGCCCTCATCCAGGGCCTGAAACGCCAGATGGAACAGAAAACCACGATCCAGACGGTCTTCGAAATCCAGTGGTCCGTGGTATGACTGCCCGCCCATCCGCAGAGCAACCCGGCAACGGGCTTCCCACTTAACGCCTCACCGTCCGCTGGCACGAACCGCCGCCCAGTGCTCGTACACCAGGAGAGTATGTGACCATGGCCGATCTGAAAGAGTCCCGGCACCTGAAAGCCCTCAAGGACAAACTCCGTGAGATGTTCCAACTGGATCAGGCGGACCTGGACTTCGGCATCTATCGGATCATGAATCAGAAGCGGGACGAGATCGAACGCTTCCTGGACAAAGACCTGCTTCCCCAGGTCCGTGAGGCTTTGCAGGAATATCAGCCCGCCGATCTCGTGGAAATGCAGAGGAAGCTGGAGAAGGCCATTGAAGGGGCCAAGGCTGCGGGCATTGATCCGGAACAGGCACCAAGTGTCCGCCAGCTTCGGGCCGAACTCGAAGACAGCATCGACATCTCGAAGCTGGAGGAGGAGGTCTACTCGCACCTCAGCACCTTCTTCTCCCGCTACTACCAGGGCGGCGACTTCCTGAGCTTGCGGCGGTACAAGGAAGGCGTCTACGCCCTCCCCTATGAGGGCGAGGAGGTCAAGCTCCACTGGGCGAACGCCGACCAGTACTACATCAAGTCCACCGAGGCGTTCCGCTCCTACGCCTTCAAGGTGCCGCAGACCATTCCGGCTGAGCCAGGAATGACCGGCTCCATCCGGGAGCGGCGTATCCGCTTTGATCTCGTCGCGGCGGGTACCGCACGAGACAACAACAAAGCCGCCAGTGGAAAGGAACGCCGCTTCACCCTTGACCAGGATATTCCCCTGGAGATGGACAGCGACGAACTGGTCATCCGGTTCCACTACCGACCAGATGATCAGAAACGGAAACAAAAAGACCTGAACGCTGAAGCCGTTGAGGCTCTGCTTGCACTGCCCGATGGGGCTCCCGCCACAAGCAGCATCGGAGAGTGGGAATTCTGGCAGGAGGCCCTGTCGGCAAAAGTTCCGACGGAGGCTAACGCAAACCGCACGGTTCTGGAGAAGCACCTCACCACCTACACTGCCCGCAACAGCTTCGACTACTTCATCCACAAAGACCTCGGGGGGTTTCTCCGACGGGAACTAGATTTCTTCATCAAGAACGAGATCATGTTCCTGGACGATATCGAGAGTGACACTGCTCCTCGGGTCGAGCAGTACCTTTCCAAAATCAAGGTTCTGCGGAAAATCGCTCACAAGATCATTTCTTTTCTCGCCCACCTTGAAAATTTCCAAAAGAAACTTTGGCTGAAGAAAAAGTTTATACTTGAGGTGAACTGGCTGGTCACTCTGGACAAGGTCCCCGGAGAACTTTACGCCGAAGTGGCGGCGAACGACGCTCAGCGAGAAGAATGGGTTCGGCTGTTCAGCATCGACGAAATGAAGGGAGACCTCGCGGGTAGTGTAAAGTACAGTCATCCTCTAACAGTCAATTTTCTTATGGCCAATCCGTCACTAGTTTTGGATACGGCATTTTTCGGTGAGAATTTTGTGGATCGCCTTTTTTCACTTATTGAAGATGTTGATAATGAGACAGATGGCCTTCTTGTTCATGGAGAAAACTTCCATGGCTTGAGGCTGATAAAGGAAAGATATGCAGATTCTGTAGATTGCATATTCATTGACCCCCCCTACAACACCGGTCAGGACGAATTTATCTACAAAGATAACTACCAAAGCTCTACTTGGCTTTCGATGATGGCGGACCGAATGGTTCTCGCCTCAAACGTTTTGAGTCCTTTTGGTGGAATTGCAGCAACCATAGACGACAACGAGCAAGAAAAACTGAAGACAATAATGTCATATACGTTTGGTCGAGAAAACTTTTGTTCTCAGGTTGCCTGGGAAAAAAGATACACGAGAAGCAACAACACGGATGACTTCACATCTGTTTTAGATCACGTGCTGATATACGGTGGCGGTCCCGACTTCAATGTGAGCTTGTTCCCCCGAGATGAGGACGCAGACGCTCGATATATTAATCTTGATGACGATCCTCGAGGACCTTGGAAAGCAATTCCATTTACTAACCCGAGGGCCGCCTGGGAGAGGCCAAATCTATGCTATCCCATCATGAATCCGAATACAGGAAGATCTAAAGTTCCCGATGGAGAGGATAGGGCGTGGCGTAGTAGTTGGCATGTTTTTGAGGATCACCTGAATAACAATAGGGTATATTGGGGTAGGGATGGAACATCCGATGTTCCGAACATAAAGCGTTTTCTTTCGGAAGTCAGGTCCGGAATGACGCCAACAAACTTGTGGTCACACGAGTTTGCTGGGCACACAGACGCAGCAAAAAACGAAATTAAACAACTTTTTGGATTCGCTGCGTTCGACAACCCCAAGCCGACGACTTTGATCAAGCGTGCTGCTCAGGTAATAAGTGGACGACACGCTAATGCAACCGTCCTAGATTTTTTTGCAGGATCAGGAACCACTGGAGATGCAATTATAAAGTTAAATCAGGAAGATGGCGGGCGAAGAAAATATATCCTTATCGAGGCAGGCGATCATTTCGACACTCTGACACGTAGTCGGATTTCTAAATCTGTATACTCCTCGTCTTGGAAAGACGGTAAGCCAAACCACCAATCTGGTACATCTCAGTTGATAAAATATATTCGCGTAGAATCGTATGAAGATGTTCTTGATAATTTGGATCTCGAGCGAAGTGATAGACAAAACAGGTTGCTTGGACATTCTGCTCAATTCCGTGAGGGTTACACGCTACGCTACATGATGGACGTAGAAGCCCATGAAAGCCTCCTCCCCACCAAGATCTTCAGACACCCCTTCGGACATGCTCTCTCGATTGTGCGAGATGATGAACGGAAGGCCGTCGCTGTCGATCTTGTAGAAACATTCAATTACCTCCTCGGCCTCCGCGTGAAGACACGGGAGCGGAAGCGTGGAGTGTTGGAGATCGTTGGCAAGAGCCCCGAGGGCGAGACGGTCCTCGTCCTGTGGCGTGACAACGACGAAGTGGACAACGACGCTTTGGACGACTGGTTCCAGAAGCAGGGCTACAATAGCCGTGACCTTGAGTTCGACCTGATTTATGTGAACGGGGACAACAATCTCGAAAACCTGCGTCGGACCGACGAGACCTGGAAGACCCGTCTCATCGAAGAGTACTTCCACAAGCTGATGTTCGACGTTGAAGGGATGTAGGCCGATGGCGGACATCCCCTTTTCCCACAAGCTCGTGCTCAACAGGTACATGCTCGGCCTGTTCGGTGCGGAGGCGTTTGAGCCGTTGGCGAACCGCCTGAAGGACGAAAGCCTGGAGGGGCGGAATGAGGAAGGCCTTTCACGGTTCCACCTGGAGATCGCGGCTGTCCTTCCGAAGGACAGCCCGATCACATCAGATGGTCTTCGTCAGTACGACGAAAACATCAGCCGCCACACGAACAGGATCAACCGGAAACGCTCGGATCGTATCGAGTGGAAGTACTTTCAGTACCTCGCTCTCCTGTTCGCGGAGGTGTACCTGGACGGCTATTTCCGGGACGCTGACGGTCTCCTCGACCGGCTGAACACTTTCCTCGACAATTTCAATGATGGGCTTCTGGAGCGAGGGACGAAGAAGGACCGCCTGCGACCCTTCACGAAGGATGGCCTCAGCAAGCTGGCGTTCTGGAACGCGACGGGCTCGGGCAAGACGTTGCTGATGCACGTCAACATCCTCCAGTACCAACACTACCTGGGGAAGGCCGGGCGACGGCACGAACTCAACCGCGTGGTCGTCCTGACCCCGAATGAACGACTGACCGAGCAACACCTGCGAGAGTTTCATGTCGCGGGCATGCCCGCCGCCGTGTTCAACAAGGATCGCTCTGGCTCCACCAGCAGCCTCCTGACCGGTCAGATCATCGACGTGATCGACATGAACAAGCTGCGGGAAGAGGGAAAAAAGAAAACAGTTTCGGTAGACCAGTTCGAGACCAACAACCTTGTGTTGATCGACGAAGGCCATCGGGGTGCTTCTGGGGACGTGTGGTCGGAGATGCGGCAGCGGCTGGCCAGAGACGGCTTCACGTTCGAGTACTCGGCCACGCTGGGGCAGGCTGCGGCGGGGAGCAAAGACCTGACCGACGAGTATGCCAAAGCCATCCTCTTCGACTACTCATACCGGTTCTTCTATGCCGACGGGTTCGGCAAAGACTTCGCCATCCTGAACATCGACGATGAATCCGCTACAGCCAAGGGGCAGGAGCATCGTCGGCTCTACCTGACGGCGGGCCTTTTGAGCTACTATCAGCAACTACGGTTGTTCGAGGAACGGAAGGCTGACTACAAGGCATTCCTCATCGAAAAGCCGCTACTTATTTTCGTTGGTGGCAAAGTCACGGCCGTTCGCACAGTCAGCAAGCGGAAGGTGTCCGATGTCGTGGACATCCTCCTGTTCGTTGCCGAGTTCATCAAAGACAAGGCCCGCACGCTGGGTTACATCCAGACCCTGCTGAGCGGAAACACGGGGCTCCTGGACGCCAAGAACCACGACATATTCAGGGAGGCATTCCCGTTCCTACAGAAGAGCGGTCTAACGCCTGAAGCCATCTTCACGGACATTCTGGCTCGCCTCTTCAACTCCACCACTGACGGTCTGCTCCACGTCGAATACCTTAAAGGCGGCGACGGGGAATTGGCCCTGAGGCTCGGCGACAATGAGCCTTTCGGCATCGTCAGCGTTGGCGATGCCAAAGGCGTTGCCGATCTATGCGAGCCCCATACCGCCTTGCAGGTCTCCGAGCGGGACTTTTCGGGCTCGTATTTCGGGGCCATCAGCAGTGAAGCCTCGCCGATCAACATCCTCATTGGCTCAAAGAAATTCACTGAGGGCTGGAACAGCTATCGGGTCAGCACAATGGGCCTGATGCACATCGGAAAGTCCGAAGGCTCGGAGATCATCCAGTTGTTTGGTCGAGGGGTTCGCCTCAAGGGCTTTGGGAACTGCCTGAAGCGAAGCGGGGCCATCAACTGGGTCAACGGCGAAGACGGGCTGGAA
Source organism: Rhodospirillaceae bacterium BRH_c57 (assembly GCA_000961745.1). Lineage (GTDB taxonomy): Bacteria > Pseudomonadota > Alphaproteobacteria > Rhodospirillales > Rhodospirillaceae > Cauispirillum. The sequence goes on from LAEA01000083.1 coordinate 20,362, forward strand.
TGGGTACCCAAGGACAAGGACCTGCCGCTGCTCGAAACTCTGAACGTGTTCGGCGTCCAGTCCGACTATATGGCTCAGTTCAACGAGTTTCTTGAAGAAGAGGGAGTCCCGAGCCCGGACGAGATGGAGCGGTTCGAGATTCCGGTGACCGTGAAGCTTCCGGCGACACCGCTGATCACCGTCCAGGTGCCCGGAGACATCAACTTCAAGAAGCAGACGAAGACGACGCTGGGCCTTCCCGAGGGTGATATGTCGGCGAAGCACAGAGTGGTCCTCGACTGGTACCCCCGCGTGCAGATCAAGGGCAGCAAGGGCGTCAAGTTTAGCCGACATACCGTTGCCCCCAACGAAGAGAAGCTCCAGGAAGGCCATCTCGCCTTCCTGGACTACGACCACATATACTTCGAGATTCAGCGGCTGAAGGCCGAGCGAAACTGGCACAATCTGAACATCAACCGCGACACCATACGGGAACTTCTCGAAAACTCGGACTGGTATGTTCTCCAGATTCCGGCCGAGCAGATGGAGTTCTCGTCCTTCTCGCGGGTTCAGGAATGGCAGGAGATCGCAATCGCTTTGCTGAAGAAGTACTGCGACCGGTTCTACAAAGCGGAAAAGGCCGCGTTTGAGGCCCCACATCGCGAGTACCGACGGCTTGACCCGACCGACCCAAACTTCTTCGAAACCTACAAGTTCGCCATTCACCAGGACGAGGACCTGATCATCCAGCGGATCAAGGCCCTCAAAGAAGAGGTTGAGAAGGGAACGTTCCGCGACTTCGACCTGGGCGGCATGGGCGAAAGCTTGGCCTTCGACCGCCATCTGTACCAGCCGCTCTTGCACCTCAAGAAGGGCGTTGATGCCAACCTCGTCAAGGTTTCGCCGGTCCATCTCAATGAAGGCGAGCGGGACTTTGTCGCGGACCTAACGGCTTATCACGCGACCAATCCGGCCATTTTAGCTGAGCGAGAAGTTTACCTTCTGCGAAACCAGACCCGTGGTCGGGGTGTCGGCTTCTTCGAAGCAGGGAACTTCTATCCGGACTTTATTCTTTGGATCGTCGGCGGTCCCGTCCAGCACATCGTGTTCGTTGACCCTAAAGGCATCCTCCGCTGCGACGGCCTGGACGACCCGAAGATCAAGTTCCATGAGACGATCAAGGACATCGAGGCTCACATGCGACGGGAAAGCATAGCCCTTGCCGACGAAGTCACGCTCGACTCCTTCATCGTCTCGAACACGGCCCTTTCCGATGTTCGCTGGTGGAAAGGAGGCACCGAAGTGACAGCAGCCGATTTCGCGAAACGGCACGTCCTGTTCCAGGATGAGTGCAAGGATACGTACGTCGAGACGTTGTTCACAAAGGTTCTGGCATCGGATCCTTCTCTGGCCTGATAAGGACCGGTGAAAGGCGACGAGGGCATCCCCATGAGGAGATGCCCTCGCCCACCATCACTTGCTCGGCTTCTCCCGACGGACGCCCTTGAACTTGGTGTCGTCGGCCTTGCCGTCCATGATGCGTCCGGTATTGGTGTCTCGCTTGAACCACGTCCCATTGGGATGCTGGAACTGGGAGCGGTCCTTTACAGCACCATTACGATGACCGTCGCCGGTCGGAGGATTGGTTGCCATGCTCTTGATCCTTCTGTCATGGCTGGTCCGGTCTTCCAACGGTGGCGTGTTGCAGGTATTGTGCATTGTCTACTCACGACACCGCTTGACCGCCCCGGACCGTGGCGGTCGGCCGGCTCTTCGAGCGATGGAGGGTACCAGCCTCCATCGCTCGTTTTCGTTCAGACCAACGTCATGACCTTGACCTGACCGCCGACACTGTTTACATGATACGGAAAAAGAACGGGATGTAAACGGGAGATCGGCCATGTTCGGAGAGAGACTCCAGATCGCTCGCAAGCAGGCGGGCTTATCGCTCCGTGCCCTCTCGGACCGGCTTGATGGGGCTGTGTCCGCCCAGGCCATCGGCAAATACGAGCGGGGCGAGATGATGCCCTCCTCGGGCATTCTGATCCGGCTCACCAAGACCCTGGGCGTAGGCCTGGACTTCTTTGCCGCACCTGTAGGGGCGAAGCTCCGAGAGGTCGATTTCCGCAAACACAGCGGGACCAACGTCCGCGAAAGGGCGATGGTCGAGACCGCCGTGCTCCAGCACGTCGAGAGATACCTCCTGATCGAGGAGATTATCGGTCTCGATAGCTCCCATTGGACCGAGCCCTTCCCCCGAGAGACCGTCGCTACTGTTGAAGAGGGCGAGGCTCTGGCTCACCGCGTCCGGGCAGAGTGGAACCTCGGCATCGACCCGATCCCCAACCTCACCGAGCTTCTAGAGGAAAAGGGCGTCAAGGTGCTGATGCTGCCTCTTCCTGACCGGGTTTCTGGTCTGACTTGCATGGTTGAGCGGCGAGCAGGCGACGCCGTACCGGTAATCGTGGTGAGCCGCAACCACCCCGTGGAGCGGCGGCGGCTCACCCTGGCTCATGAACTCGCTCACCGCGTCCTGAAGGCAGACAGCAAGATCGAGGAGAAGGCCGCTACCCGATTTGCCGGTGCTTTCCTCATGCCTGCGGAACACCTACTTGCTGAGATCGGCCCCAACCGTAGACGCTTCGGCTTCGCGGAACTCATGGTGACCAAGCGGATGTACCGGGTGAGTGCCGCCGCTTTGGTCGTCCGCTGCCGCGACATCGGGATCATATCCTCCGACCAGATGACCCGCGTATTCATGACCATCGGGCGAAGCTGGCGGCGGGAAGAGCCACGTCCTCTGGAAGGCCGGGATCAAGTCTTCGAATGCCCGAGACGATTTGAACGTCTTTGCTACCGAGCACTGGCGGAAGAGCTTGTCTCCGTGACCAAGGCAGCGGAACTCTTGGGCCGCCCCGTCACCGATGTTGAGGCTGCCATGGACGGGGACGCGGGCGATGACTCGGATTGTCATCAGTGACAGTTCGGTCCTGATGGACCTCGCCGTAGGGCGGCTGCTGGAGGCAGTGCTCAGGCTTCCTTACGAGTTCGTCATCCCAGACGTGATGCTGGAGCAGGAACTCGTCGATCTCGATGGCTACGACCCGGCCATGCTCTGCGAGATGGGCTTCCAGGCTGGTGAACTGGCGAACCCCCAAGCGGCCTTCGACCTGTTTGCAGAGCACCGGAAGGAAGTCGGCATCAACGATTGCTTCGCCTTGGCGATGGCGGAGCAGACACATGGCATCCTCATGACCGGCGACCAAGGGCTCCGCCGAGTGTCCCGAAATCGCGGCGTCGAAGTTCGGGGCACGTTGTGGGTGACTTCTGAACTCGCGACCCAGGAGAACGTGGATGCGGCCGGCCTACTTGACGGGCTTGAACGGATCAAACAGCACCCGCGTACCCGACTGCCTCGGCAGGAACTGGACCGGCAGATAGCTGCATTGAGACAGCGAAAAGGCTGAGTTTGACCGCCTCCCTCACTTGCCGCCTCTCGGCCCCTTTCGCCGCGACGCCCGAATCCTGCTGAGCATGGCGTTCACGGCGTCCATGTCGAGGAACTGGGTGTCGAAGCTGACCTCGCCGTTCCAGGCCACAACGTCTTCGTGAGCTTCATGCTCGGGGTCATTGATCGCTTCAAGGAAATCGGCGTAGCCGGGAGGCCCACCGACATCCTCGGGTGGACATGCCCCCGACCACTCCAGGAGCACCGGATAATCCACGCCCTCTTCGGGGGCCAGGGTTCGCATGACCTGCACGTCATGGGTCCAGTCATCGCCGAAATCGTAGATGTAGGTGAACGCGGTGACCCCGCGTTCGATCAGCTTTTCGAGCTTGATGTTGCGGTCGTCGTAGGTTCGAATTCCGAAGGAAATTGGGCCATCCAGGTCAGGCACACCGTAGGTCTTGTCGCCGACCTTGAAGTCATGGAGGTGCATGTCGTACCAGCCCATCACGGCCTGGATGACATCGTGAACACGACGCAGTGAATAACCCCCTGGTATCTGAACAAGTCGCGTCACCTGGGGTTCAACATCCCGCAGGGTGATTTTGAGTTCCACGATGTCGGTCATCTCGTCATCACCCCAATATCAGCATATTTTCGTCGTCAATGACCCCATGTGTTGTTCGGGTCAGGGTGCTTTCCACGTCGCCACTTCGTGGCTCCTCCGGGAAACTCGTTTTGTCACCAAAAGGCTATTCTTATAGGGGTTTCGGTGACATATGTTCAGTCGCTCTGATCATCAAATAATGGGGCGACGCCTTCTCGTCCCAAGGCCACTGGCCTTGGCGATACGGCTTCGGACCTCAGCGGAATCCCTGGCCACCATGGGATAATCTGCGGGTAGTCGCCACTTACCCCGGTACTCATGGTCGGTCAGCCCATGGGCTGACCTGAGATGGTTCCGAAGGGTTTTCAGCGTTACACCGCATTCCAGGCAGATGATCCTGTCATTGCTTATGGACCGCTTGATCGGAACGGCTGGTTGCAGCACTGGTGCAGGCTGGGGAACGATCTGGGCGACATCCTGAAGAGCGTTGGCCACCGTCTGGATCAAGATGGAAAGGTCGGTGCCAGCCACGTCATTCTGGGACAAGTATGACGTGACGACATCTGTGGTCATCTGGTGGATATCACGGCTCACTCGAATTCCCCCTGCTCCTGGTCACCCTGGCGTTCCAAGATGCCGGAACTGCCGACAACGATCATACTTTGTCGAGGAGACCGGTGAAATACTTTAGGGGGGGGAATGGTTGCTGAGTTCACGCAGCCTTGATTGCCGGGAGGGGCTGGTAGTTAGAAATCAGCAATTCTTCGCCTCGACGATTGCCGAAGCCGCTGTAGCGGAGGCTGAACCGCTCGATGTGCCAGTGACCGAAGATGTCGCGGATGACAGGGGAATCGTTGATCGTCATGAGCCAGTTCCCCGGCTGCTCCCGCAGGATGGTGGCGAAGTCGTCGAAATCGGGTTCCCCCTGCCAGTAGAGGTCGTTGCCGATGCCCTGGTAGGGCGGATCAAGGAACGTGAAAGAATTGGCTCCGCAGCCGACCAGGGTTTCGCGGTAATCCACGTTGGTGATCCGCACACCCCGCAGGAGCGACGCCGCCCGGCCGAGCCGCATGATCTTCGTAACCGTTAGGGCCTTGCCCTGGACGACCCGCTCCGCCGAGTAGTACCAGCGGGTCGTATTGCCCCGGCCGAGGACGAAGTGGAGGTAGAACCCGACGGCGACATCCAGGGCATCATCGCTCTCCAGGGCCTTCTCACCGAATTCGAAGAGGTCACGGCTGCCACCCTGGTGCTGGATGCACTGCCGGAGCAGCCGCTGGACCAGCTTCTCCGGCTGCTCTTGCAGCACCCGCCAGAAAGTGGCCACGCGGAGGTCGGCGTCGTTGAGCCAGCAGGACATGCCGGGATCGCGGCTCTTCATCGCGAGCAACATTGCGGCCCCTCCGGCGAAAGGTTCACGGTACTCATCGATCACCAGGGGGCGACGCCGCATGAGGTCGGCGGAAACACGGGCCTTGCCACCCGGATACGGGACAGGAACGTAGTTCATGCCGCTTCTCCCTGCTGCCCGTTCACGCCGAGGTGCGGACGGTGCTTCCAATAGGATTTCCAGGGAGCATCCGAAAGCTCGCCGGAGCGGTCAGAAACTCCGCGACAACGGAGAACGGCCTTGAGCAGGGCATCAGTGAACGGGCGGTGGTTCCCCCAGATGACGAAGGCAAGCCCCTCCGGGAATTGAGTTTTTGCCTGAACCAGTCCTTCTGGCGTCGGCATCAGGAAGCCGATCTTCCCATGGATGAAGATTACGCGGGCATGATTGGTGATGTAGTCCTGCCAGTACACGGTGTGCGTTCGGGCAGGGATGAGGGCCACGACGCTTTCGCAGAGTGGTTGTTCCCGCAGCCCCGCCTCTTCGGTCGGCGGGTTGGGCATGCTGCTACACCACGTCGCGTCGGCGGCCTTGCGGATCCAATCGGCGAGGCTGGCATAGGGAGGATTGAGCCAGACCCGCCCATGCCAATTCTGGTTCAGGCCGTCATCGTCCTTGGTGAAGTGCTTCTTCGCCCAGACCGGGGAGTTCGGCCCCTTGATCGGCGAGCACGGGTCGAGGTCAAAGGGCTGGTTGCCCATGGCCTTGTACAGCGGCTCCAAAATCCATTTCGGGGTGTACCACTCGGTGTTCCGCTGCCCCGGTTCGAGGTTCACGAAGAGGCCATGCTTGCCGCGATCCATGCGGACCTTGGCGACCGGCTGGTAGGGCGACAACGCAGCGATCTTCAAATTCTTACCCTGCGGGGAATTGTCGTTGTCTGCCGGTCGAGCGATGACCTCGCCGATCTCCGGGAGGACCAGCGGGTTCGGCGGCGTGTAATTCATGGCGACGAGTTCGGTGGTCTTTCCGTGGCGGGCCATGTTGGCGTTGTAGGTGCGACGGAACACGGTGAAGCCGGAGAGACGCTGGATGTTCTCGGGGCTGTCGTCGATGGTGACGAGGACGTTGTGCGGGCTCGCAGCAGCCACCCTGCCGAACTCGTCGAGGTCGATCTCGCCAAGCTCGTACATGGTCTTGCCCTTCTCGTGGTAGGGCGGGTCCGCGAAAACCATCACGTCGTCGCCCGGCTCGGCCAGCACCTCCTTGTAGTCCAGGTTGGTGATGCGGACCCCCTGGAGGAGGTGCGAAGCCCGGCGGATGTTCTGAATGAAATTCGCCTTTACGCCCCGGTTCTTCTCCAGGTAGGCAGGATTGAGGCCCCCCTTGGCGACCATCCCGGCGTAGGCGAGCCGGTTGACAATCCAAAGACCGGCAGCAGCCTCCACCGGGGTCTCGCTCTCCATCATCACCTTGGCGATCAGGAAGAGTTCCTTGGTGTTGCCGTGCTTGGCCAGGAGCATGAACAGCAGGTCGGAGAGGTCATCGACGTGATCGCGGACCACCGTCCAGAAATTGGCGATCTTGGGGTCGGCGTCATTGATCCAGTAGGAGGAGGCAACGCCTCGCTCCCGCATCGCGAAGAAAACGCTGCCACCGCCGACGAAGGGTTCACGGTACTCCTGGACCATCAGGGCACGGGCAGAGACCAGGGTGGGGGCGATGGTGAACTTGCCCCCGCTGTAACGGATAATGCACTTCATCACACGGCCTCCTTCTTGGTGTCGTTGTCGTTGGCGGCGGCGTTGGCGGCGGTCATCGCCCGCGAACGGCTGACGACGAGCCCGCTGATCTTCTCCTCGTCGCGGTCGATGATGCGGAGGTCCGAGAGTTCGAAGTTGTCTTCGACGCGAGCGACCAGGAGGATGTAGCCGGGCTGCTGGGCGAGAGCCTCCAGGGTCTTCACGTCCTTGCCGGTGCTGATCGTGAGGACAGTGCCGTCGGCAGTCTTGTTGACGGTACCGAGGCGGGGGAACACCTCGACGGCCTTGGCGATCTTGGCGGTCGCGACAGCCTTCAGGTCACCCGCCTTAGTCTTGCGGTTTTCCTTGTTGAACAGCTTGCACACGCCGTTCACGCCCCCGTTGTCGCCGATCATGCGGGCGGCGAGGTTCGGCTCGATACCCTGCTGGTCCAGCCACCCCAGCACCTTGGCCCAGCCAGCGAACGCGGTGCCCAGGCCGTGATGGGGTTCGGGACGGAAAACAATTTTCAGGACGATGGTGGCGATGCGGTTGGGGGCATCCTTGCGGACCGTGACACGCAGGGCAGCGGCGGCTTCCTCCAGCGTCTCAGGCTCTACGACGGCTTCGCGGTAGACCTTGTAGGCCAGCCCGAGCACCTCCCAGAGGGCGGCCTGGGAACGACCGTGGAATTCGCTGAGCCAACGGTTAGCGGCGGTCTGGGCTTCGGTGAACATCTTCAAGCTTTTCATGATGTCTTCTCCTCCGTGGTTCATGGCCTTGGTCCCTTCTGGGCTGGGCCTGGAACCGCCGGAGGCGGTTCGTCGTCATTGGGCTTGAAGTTGTCGTTGGCAGCCTCGGGAACATTCAGCTTGCTGCTCGACGGACCCTCGACGATCATGCATCCATGGTTGAAAGACATCTCACTACCTCCTTCGGTGCCGCCTTGAAAACAGCTTGCATCCGAAAGGGAGGTTTGTAATTACCCCTTATAGGAAAAATTAAATGGCCCGCTTTTGCACGCGAAACAGAACACTTCGAGCGTTCCGCTATTTTCCGCTATGAGGTTTGTCCTCTACATTCGAGGGCAGTTGGACTGCCGCCCATCGCCGACCGCCGCCAACGAGCAGCGGAAATATCTTCGGGAGTTTGCGGACACCGAGAGGGCCACCGTAGAGGGCACCTTCAGCGACCCGATCCCAGAAGTCGATGGCTACCTGGGGCCTGTGCCCGAGCTACACAAAGCTATCGAGCTATGCCGCGAAACCGACGCGACGCTTGTTTATCTCACCATGGGGGCGTGGCGACGGAATCCCCTGTTCTTCCAGGCTATTCGCGACTTTGAGGCTGAGGGTGGGAACGTCTTGAGACAAACCTCCAAGACATTCCACGACAAGCTGGAGGTGGTGAGGGAGGCGTTCTGCGTCCACGTTCAGCGAACGAAGAGCGGGCGAAAAGGTGGCCTGGGGAAACGGCGTCAAAGCACCATCTACATCAAGCAGAACATCATCGACCAGTTGGTTGGTCTCCGGGAGCAGGGCCTGACGTTTGCTCGGATCGCAGAGACCCTGAATGCGGAAGGTAAGACGACATTTTCGGGTAAACCGTGGTCCCCGGACACGGTGCGGAAGGTTTTGAAGAACTCCGCCACCAAGAAAAAGCGATAGGCGTACCATTTTGTTCAACCGGACCAGCACCCCGAGGGTTGATCAGGAAGCCGAAAAAAGGGGACCGGTCGAGGCTACTCCGTGACTCCGGCCTCGCCTCGACATGGCACCCCGTCATTCAATCAGCGTCACCTGCACCTGAGCAGGCTCCTTCGAGATCAGCTTGGGTGTCCCGATATGGCGGTATTCCAACTTTCCCTGGGTGAGAAGGTCAGCCACAACACAAACCCGATGGGCGTCGGCGATGGAAACGATGACGCCGAGGGTATGAGTATCGAAACCCCTGTAGTTCTTCTCGTAACGGGCGACGGGTGCGAATTGCACTTCAAGTCCACGGCACGCCCTCTGAAGGACATGCACCTCGCCGAGTAGCTTCTTCCACCCCTTTGGGGGCTTCTTCTTGTTGTTGAAATTGCCCCAGCCATCAAGATGCTCGAAGAGCGGCTCACGGTCGTAGGCAGCAATGAGTTCGTCAACAGTGGCTTCGGAATTCGGGCTTGTCATCATTTAGCTCCTTGTATCGGGTTGTCAGTCGCCGATCCGGACGGCGAAATTCCAGGCGGCCTCCTCGCGGGCGAGGCAGACCCGGAACCAGCCCTTGAGGCGTACCGGTGCGTGCTGGCGTTTCAGGTGAGCGAGCCGGGGGTCGAGGGCGAAGATGCGGCCCTTGGTATCCCGGCAGACCTCCCGACCACGGATTCGATGACTGCCGCCGAGGACTGCTTCCGGGATCGGCTCTCCCCGTGGCCGCTTCACCGGGGCCAGAAACACGTCGCCCTGGCGGCAACCACTGTCCAACTGTTCGTCGGTGATCTGCCACATCCATTTCTGGGCAGCCCGGACGTTGTCGAACTCCGGCTCGTCGCGGAAGATGCGACTGCTTACGGGGTGGCGGAAAGGCTGGCCGGTGACTTCGTTGAACCCGACGAGGAAGCAGGTCGTATGGCGGTTCAGCCATCCCTTTCGATACAGGCGAAACCTCCGTTCTGCACGCACCACTGCCACTTCCTGGTCGAGGCCGTAGCCCAGGAGTTCATGAGTGAGTGCAGAGCCACGCCATGCGTTATCCCACGACGAGTACTCCTCACTGAGGCAAGGCCGGAAGTGCTCCAGGACCGTGTTTGCGACGGAAAGCCGCACCGCACCGTCGGAACCCTCACCGCGATGATGGTGGATGATACACGACCAATACCGGCGACGAGTGGCGTGGACCTTGCGGCAGCAGTGACAGCGGGGCATTCCATGCCGCTCCGGCGTTCCCAGCGGAAACGCCATCCGGGTTGCGAGGTCCGCCCGCTTCAGAGCCTCGGCGGTCCGCTGACGAGCGTCCATGGTGTTCGCGATCTCAACCAAAGTCTTGATCGAGACGCCGGGACGCCGGTATCGGCGGGCGTTATCCCGCAGAGTCTTCTGCGACACCCGGTGGCCACGGGGGTGATGACGACGCGAGTGTCGCAACGTCCGATCAGCGAGGTGCAGGCGTTGACGGCGGTGCAGCGGGAGTTCAGCGGTGGTATTCATAGGTCGTCCTTTCAGCCTCCCGCAGGAATCCGGGTGAGCACCAGGGTTCCCAGCCGTCGATCCGGCAGGAGGCATGTCCATCAAATTGTGGGGGGTTCAGGCGGGCGGCTGACTGCCGCCGGTCAGGATTGAAGTGTCAGCGGTTCATCGCCTTCGCAGTGTGGCAGCTATTGTCCCACTGTGTGGCCAGAGGCTCATCCACCTGTCCGGATACGACGCCGTTGACCAAGCCCAACAGATACGTGCATTCGATTTCCGAGAGGATCTTCACCTTCTCAATGGTCGCCCGGATAATTTCATTCTCCACGTTACTCGTGGGGCGTAGAGCCTGTGCTTGCTCGGGCGTGATCTTGCCCTCCATGACCATCGTGTCGTTGGATTTCACCGCAATTTTTAGGTACTCATCGTATTCTTCCAGCAGTTCTGTCAGTGCGTGCAGTAGTAAAGAGCGAGCATCGACCACCACAGGCAAGTGGTAGTTAATGGATGTCACGATGGCGAGAACTTCATCGCCATTCAGGATATGTAGGTTGCTTTTTTGGAAGAGGATCATAGTTAAACTCCGATGTTAGCGTTTGAAGCTCGATCACATGACCAAGATCACCCTCTACGTACTGGCATACCCATCGCTATCGGCCAACCCCCCTTTAGGCACTCACCCAACATTTTCTGACCTGCCTGCCATATTTCCAGGTATCTGACCCTAAATTAGACACAGGGTTCCTGTGTCCTACGTGTATCCGTCTTCAGGAAAGTCATTTCGTCCTGACGCACAGCCAACTTTCCCTTCACCACGCTAACGAGTTCAGGAATCGCCATCCTGGGCTTCTTGACGCGGTCCAGCCCTTGGCGAGCACGTCATACTCACCGCTTCGTTCCTCGGGGAAAAATCGTTTCATCAGATCGATGGCGGCGTCGCGGTCACCATCGAGGCACCGGATGGTTGCCCAGGTCACCTTGATCCAGTCATCGTAGGCAGGCCGACCTCCTTGGGCGATCCTCGCAAGGAGGTCATTGATCTCGATCTTCGAATTTCGAGCATCCTGACGACCATCATGATCTTCGAATTCCAGGACAGGTCGGACATCCAGGGGGTCATGCAAAACGGCGTTCTTGATCCAGAGAACTGGGTCGAGTTCCCTGCCGGGGAGATCGAGGAAATAACTATTTCCCTCACCACCCTGGGCCTGGACGGGCAGGTAGAAGAGGCTCGCGGCGTTGAACTTCGAGGTATCAAAGCCATGACAGCGGCCATGACCGCGTCGCTCAACCTGTTTGGTTGACCAATAGCCCGCTTGGTTCAGGGTCTTCTCGATGGACTGAATAATGATTTCGTGGGCCTCGACCGTCATGACCTGCGTGGTTGGGATGAAACCACGCCACCTGTTTCCCCCGGTGTACGTGTTAAAGGCAACCAGTCGCAGGTCAGGAAAGAGACGGTGGAATTCCTCTGGGTGCAAGTCACCTCCGTCATTGTCGAGCCAAATGCCATTGACGTGATTGATATTGGCTTTCCCCCTCTTGGTTTCCGGTGACTTCTTCGGATCGAACTCGGAAGACGAGATCAACAAGTTCGAGGTCTTGCTCTTCGTGCTCACCTCGTGGCAAAGACGAAGTGCCCCGATGAGTTCCTCGTTGGTCATTTTGAGCCGCATCAGCGGCTCCACTGAGTAAATGGAATCGTAAAGATCAACCGAGAACTGGCCCCATGACTTCGCCGGGTCAGTTTGCTCCCGCTCGCCACTGCGTGGCTCCTTGGGCATATTCTTCTTTGTCACCAAAAGGCTATTACTTAAAGGAGTTTCGGTGACATTTTCTTCGCCCGGAAGGGCGAGCAAATCTTCCAAGATTTGGCGTCGGCGAGCGGCACGCTCGCGGCGTTTCTTTTCGGCGGAGGTCAGCGAGTCCGACCTGGATGGGCGACCTGATGGCTTCTTGGTCACCTTGACTTGTCCCCCGGTGGGACCGATGGAGCAGCCGGGGAAGACCTGTGCGAGGAACTCAGCCGTCCGCTGATCTGGGACAACGCAGGTCTTGCGGGTCTTGCTCATGGGATCACGTGCCGAGGATCGCATGAAGGACTGGTAGGCGAACTGACAACCGGTGGCAAACTTGACGGATTCGGCATCAAGACCGCGAGCACTCAGGAAGGCGAAATGGGCGGGAGCCCTATTCAACGCGGGCAGGAAGACGACGTTGTCGATGTGCTGGAAATCATTGAGCCCATGTGGCGATGTCGGAATTCGGGGGTGACCGGTAAACTCATTGATGTCCTGGATGTCGGCGTTGGCTGCCCAGGCAAAGGGCTTGCCAGCGAAACGGTCCATGATGGCCCTGACGGACCACTCGAAAACTGACTTGCCCTCGACGATCTGATTGCGAAGACGTTTCGACCAGTCCTCCTCGAACAGGTAAAGGAATTCAACGAGGTTACCGTTCTGGTGCTCGTGGTACCGAAGACCAGCGGTGATGCTCTCGTGGTCAATGAACTCAACACCCTGATTGGTCCAGTAGATGTAGAGCAGCGATTCCTCGAACATCGCGGCCATCAAGATGACCTCGGCAAAACCCTCGAACACCGATGGCTCCAGGAGGGCGAAGATATCAAGCCCGTGTTGTCCGTTCTCGGTTGCGTCATCGAGATGCCGGTGCCACTGCTCCTTGCGAACGTAGACGGACCAGTGCTCACCGATAACGAGATCAGCGACGCCCTTGAACAGGGCCAGCACGTCATCACGCTGGCGGTTATCCCGGTAGTTCTCGATCTGCTGACGGTTTCCCGGACGGAGCCGATAGTGGAGAGCGTCGAAATCTTCGACTGCAAGATGGTCCGTCAGGTAGCGGTGGTTCACCGAAAGCCTGAAAGGGAAGTGACGGTCCACCTGCGGCACCTCATCGACGATGACAGTCCAGAGGTCGCGGCGGTGCCAGTAAGGAAGGCGAAGAAACGCTTCCTGCGTCAGCAGAATGACCTCACCGTGTGGGCTGGCGTGTCGCAGGTGCCCCAGGATGGCGTCCTGAACTCTGCCCTCCTGCACATCGTGGTGGAACCGGTGGACCGCGATTCTCTCACCCTGTTCGACGATCCCTCGGATGTCCCCATAGGTCTGATCGATCAGCCGCGTCGTCGGTTGAACTATGGCGATCTTCCGCCCCGAACGGGCCTCAGAGATTGCCCATTTGATCGCAGATGTCGTCTTCCCTGCCCCACAGACAGAACTCACTTTGTAAAACATCCTTCCTCCTAAATTAGCGTATCTCTAAAATTGACGCAGCTATTTAGGCTGCGGCAATATTATTCGACGGATAAATAGGAGAAAGGCAAAGGAGACGTGGATGCACCTTTACGAGTTGTCCTCAGAGCAACTACACAAACGGGTTTTTGAGTTCTTGCGGGGGAACGGCCTCATCAGGACAAGGGCCGAGTTCTGCCAGCGATTCCTAGGAAAGAGCCGGGGCTACCTCGCCACCCTTGAATGCCTGGGGAGCCAGCCCTCCCGGCGGACCTTCGGAATCCTGCGGTCACGGCTGACGGAACAGGCTGAGCGACCGCTCCGCAAAGAGACCCAGGCGGCAATCAGAGACTTCATCCGCGAGATCGATGAACTCAACGTCCCGTCCTGACGAACAGGATGTCCAACGCCCCCAAGACGCCGTTCAGCGTCCTCAGCATCGCAAATCCAGAATACCTTGGGTTTTCGAACATCTGTGGTCATGACGGCAACCTGCGGGGATTGGCGTGCAGAAACTACGTGTGCAAACTCGACCTATCTGAACAGGGGTTTTTGCACATGGCACGCATCTACGGTTACAGCCGGGTTTCTACCAGCGATCAGGACTGGGCGATCCAGATGGACGCCCTGACGAAGTTCGGCGTGGACGACCGGGACATATACAAAGAGAAGGAATCCGGGGCGAAAAGGGACAGACAGGAATTACGCCGCGTCCTCGATCTTCTCCGTGAGGGTGATGTCCTTGTCGTATATCGGCTTGATCGTCTCGCAAGGTCCCAGCTTCACCTCCTCCAGGTGGTCGAGGAGGTCGAGGCCCAGGGTGCCCGGTTGGTGTCGCTGAACGACAACATCGACACATCAACGGCGACCGGGAAAATGATTTTGGGCGTGCTGGGTGCCCTGGCCGAGATGGAGCGAAACTTGATTTTGGAGAGAAGCCGAGCCGGTATTGCCCTGGCCCAGCAGCGGGGCGTAAAGTTCGGTAGACCGCCCAAGGCCACGGACAGCGTGGTCCGGCAAGTCATGCTCGCTCACGACGATCCCGCCACGACCACTCCTGATGCCTGCGAAGCCCTAGGTATCAGCCGCTCCACCTACTATTCGGCACTGCGGAAAGGTCGGTCTCAGAAGACGGTGTCGCCTCAGGCACTTTCAAGGATGGGGAAGACATGTCCGGACACCGACTGGAACAAGCCCACGGCAGTAGGCTCAAGTCCATCAACATAGGGTGACGAAATACTCAGAGCGGGTAAGTCCGTGGGTGATGATAGGGCTTAATACTCGGCATCATTTTGATGCCGGGGTCTAAGTGCCCCCGAATTTCTCGCTCAGTGCTGCCATCTGAGCATCAGACGGACGCACACCTTTGGAGGAGATAAATCGAGCAGACAACGCCGCAAATTGGTCATCAACCATCTCTCGGACGCCCACGTACACTCCACGCTCATAACGAACGGTGCGAGCCGGATCGCCGCGAAAGGACAACCAGTTAAAGCTAGTCGTAACTACAAAATCATTGTCTTTAATAAGAACTTTTTCGTGCGTATTTTCCAAATCCACAAAATGCATATTATGATATTCTTTATCAAGAGACACCAATCTATTCACAACGTTCATATCGTTGCCTCTCTCTTGCGGCTCACCTTTTCCAATGCCCCATCCAATGAACACATCCACGTTATTATCTAAAAGTCGCTTAATTTTGTTCAATTTCTGATGGGTTAGTACTTGCCCCCGAATCCAAGGGGAAATTATCAGTAGTCTTTTTCTGGCATTATCAAGAGCATCCTCCAGCAAACTGGGATGCTCAAAAACCTCAAGCCACCTAATTCTGTGTTTAGATATGCTTTGCATTGCAGCACTAATAATGGAATCTATATCTATATTTTGTGACGCTTCCCCACTAGCCGACCCCTCATCTCCAGAAACCGAGCCCTCACCCTCTTCAATATCAAACTGAGCCTGCTGATAGACGGCTGCCGCTTGCTCTGTTTCGAATAGTAACTCCTCCTTCTGTTGAGGGGTCAGTGTGGCTTCAAAAGGAAGAGCCTCAGGCACAAGGCGAGCAGGATCGTTGAGGCCAAGCTTCCGCAGCCCATCAGCCTTTAGGAAAGCCATCTTATGCTTGTCCGAAAGTCTGCCATCTACAAACATAGACAGGTCTGTTTCACCATCCTCCGAGCGATAGACAAGAACTACCGCAACTTGAAACATCCTAGTAGATTCTTCAATTCCCTTTATGGAAAGTAGATCTCGCTTTTCCATGTTCCGAACCTCGGACAGGGTTCGAGAAGCCTTCCTAGCTTCTTCGATGGAAAGCTCATCAAGTGCAGGCTTACGCGGCGGCTTGGCCGCGATTTCCCTGATGCCAGCAGCGTTCACCTGCCTGTAGTACATCAGGCTCTCTGACTTCGTACTAAATATTTCTCGGGTAAGACCGTCAAAATGCATAATAATTGGCCCCACACGTGGGACAATCGCAGCAGTTTCCTTGAGGCAGCGATGCCCCATGTTCGTGATTTTTATGTCACGCGTGCCGTTCTTTAGCGTAACATCGATTAATTCTAGACCATGGAGATTCGAGAGAGCCGCCCGAGCGGTTTCGCTCCCAATCCCTAAAAAGCTCCCGATTTCCTCCTCCGTGTTCAGTCCTAGCTCTAAGGAACGGAGAGCAAATTCATACAGCGGGGCGATCGACTTTCTCTCGAGGAATGACGCCAGAAGCGACAGCCTGTAAACCGGGACTGCCACCTCAAGGAAGTCAATCAACTTGTATCCCGGCCTGTCGAACGCATATCTTTTTGCAACTTGTTCAGGCGTCACTAGTTAATCTCCATCCAGAGGCACTCTGCAGAAGTGTTGCGAATGTGCCCAATTACCGGAACAAAGGGATTGGGGGCCTCTCCAGCCCTCAGATAATCTCCATCGCCGATGATGATTAGGCCGAACTTTCCCCGCGAAAGTGCGACGTTCAGTCGCTCAGGTTCCTTAAGAAAGCCAAGTCGCTTCCCGCGATCAGAACGGACCAAGCTGAGAATAGCGATATCGGCTTCTCGGCCCTGGTATGCATCAACGGTATTAATATCTAGATCAAGCTCTTCCCACTTGTGCATCTCAGGCTCGAGCATCCGCCGAAGTGCATTAAGTTGCCCGCCGTAGGGAGTGAGAATGCAGACCTTGTATTTCTGGCCATGTGCCTCAGCAAAACCGTTCAGAGAGCGTAGTTCCTGCCTTACCAAGTCGCACTCGCATGGATTGGTCAGACTTTCGCCTCGTGGAATTTGGCTGCGGTTGGCGAGCCGACTTGTGGACCTCCAGACGACAGGCTTTCCCAGAAATGCTGCGAGGGCTTTGTCGGCATCGACCGTGGCGGTCTCTAGGAGACCAGGATAAAAACACTGAGATACTAAGTTTCCAATTTCGGGGACCATCCGGTACTGGGTACGTAGGGGGAACTTCGCTCCATCTGATACAGACGACAGCAGGTGAGAAAATAGAGTTTCGCCTAGATCATCGGGAGAAATATTAAATTTCTCGCGTATTTCCGATGACCGAAGAGCTTCATCTTGAAACGGAGGAAGCTGCTTTAGATCCCCGACCAGTACCCACCGCTTTGACCGAGAGAGAGGAACCAAAGCTTCTGTCGCTGTAGCTTTTGATGCCTCATCAAGAATACAAAGATCAAATGCGACATCGCTGGTATTCTTGTAGCCCGCGATCGCGATGCACGTGCTGGCGACAACATTGGCTTGAGAAAGAAGAGCGGTCTGGAACTCGTGCCCCATCCCAAAACGCAGCCTCCAGTCGGCGGCCAGTTCTATCATCTTGCGGAAAACGGAAGAGACAGGCGTCTCCGTGAGATAAACCGAGAGAAATTCATGAAGGCACTTGCCATCTTGTTCCGAAAGCTCTTTCTCGAGGTCACCGTACCTTGAAAGCTCGTCTTTCCAAGAATGCAGTTCGGCAGACACCTGACGAATTTGATCTCTCAGCCGCACAAGACTCTGCCTGACGCCATCTTCAGCACTAGAATTTGAAGAATCTATAGGGTCGCCAGAGTTCACCGCATTGCTTTCATCAGCAACAGAGCAAGCGATATTCTCCGACTGGGTGCCTAGGGCAGCTTGGTGATCCTTTTCCTGCTGCGTCAGCCAGTCAAGCTGCAGCCTAAATTTTAGCAGACCCTCCACGAGCAATCCAACTTCAACATCCCTTTTGCTGAGGCCGTTTTGCATTCCCCAATGATCCAGATACCGGTCGCTTTCTTGAATCGCCTCTGTCTTCCATGCCTTTAGCTTGTTCCGGAGAAGTAGAGGCTGCACATCAGCGGAAATTCGCACGTCTCCGGGTCGGCCGATCCGTATTATAGAAAGAGGCCTTTGAAGCTTCACTGACGCGGAACTGATACGTTCTATAGCATTATCTAGGGCCACGTGGGTCTGACTTGTAAGAAGAATACGGGCAGAAGGGTTACGCTTTAACTCTTGAAGAACTATTTCTGCAATAAGAGTTGTCTTCCCCGTTCCGGGCGGCCCTTCAATTAAGATAAAATCATCGTTGCATAAACTTGCAGATACGGCATTCGCCTTATCTTCGTCTAGCTTCTGAAAAAACTGTATGTCCTGCGTCAAGCTTTTGTCCGCTATTTTTGCAGGGTGGCTTATGAAATCTACAAGATCAGATCGAACACAACCCTCTGATTTATTCATTACTGCTTCAACGGCATCTCTCTGACGGTTCAGGGACGCCTGATTAGAACTTGCATCTGCAATCAACGTCCCTTCAAAAGGGAGGTTTTCTGGATCAACATATTCGGCGGAAGCAACAAAGGTCAGTTCATCACCAGAAACATCTTCCACCTCACCAGCTAGATGGCTCCCATCCTTTAGGCGGATAACCCTCTTCTGCCCTATCAGATCGCTCGGTGCCTCGTCCTCCAGCTTGATCTCTATTCTTGAACCATCTAGATCGCGTCCCCTGAAGCGAAGAGGATCCTGCTTTTGATATTCGAACTCTGATTTGGCATCTAATATGCGTGTCCACTTCTTGAAAAGGTGCCTCCACCCTTCGGACACAGCCTTTTCATCTTGCTCAACTTCATATGCAGACAACGCAATCCGCATAATGTCTATGGCATTCTGGCCCTTCTGGCTATTCAGGACCGTACCGATACGGAAGGTCACGGGAGAAGGGCATGCCCGCTCCTTATCTCTCTCTAGGTGATAGGGAGGTTTTTTCTTCATATTCAGGATGACGATGTGGTCGCCCGAACGCTCATCGACTTTTGCATGATATGCAGCCTCGGCACCAAGTATTTGGAATTGATCAACACACTCACGTGTGCCTCCTACGCCTTCCTTATTTGCAAGTCCGTAGCCACTATATGCAGCATCAGCGTTTAGGTCTTCAATAATCAGGTCTGACGCCACATCAAGTGCGTTTACCCCAAAATCGCTGCATGCCCGCTCCAGACATCTATTAGTAATCTTCACGTAACATTCTGGCGTTAATTTCCCAAGCTTCAGCCTCTTTTGCTCAACAATTTCGAACTGCGATAAGAGGGCATCCCCATTTACAAACCGCTCTTCTTGATATTCTGAGATCCCACGCGTTAAAATTTCTTTTATGGCAGGGCTGCAGGAAAGCTCAGATATCAAAACGTGCAGAACTTCATGTGACGTTGCCTTGCCGCCACTCAGAAAATCGATGGCTGTCACACAGAATCCATACGTGTCTTTACTAAAACCATCATCTTCAGATGTAGATCCGGGCGGGCTAAACGGAACCGAAACAAAATCCCTTAAGGTCACGCCCTGATGTATGTACCTCTTGAGCTTAGAAGTTCCAAAATCAACTAGCTTTGGAACTCCTTCCGCTGAAAACATTATATTTTGCGGCTTGATGTCCCTATGAACATAGCCGCGATTATGGGCAAACGATATAGCATCTAGTATGGGGCGACCAATGTCCCGATAAAAACTGTACCAGTCCTTGGAACTGCCGTCCCGTATAACATGATCGAGGGTAGACTCAAGCCAGTGTACGCAAACAAAATACTGACCTGTATCTTCGATCATCCCTTCGTCAACTATAGGAACAATATGATCGTGCTTTAGCTCTCTCAAAGCCGAACGTTCCCGCCGAAATGACTCGTGCAGCAGAGCGTCGTCTATAGGTTTTGCTTCATACACTTTAATGGCAACTGCTGCACCGTCCCGTGCGGTATCTACGGCCTTATAGACGAGAGACATCCCCCCGGTCAGCGGTTTCCCCAACACGGCGTACCTGTCGGCTATTAGCTTCACGAAGTTTTCCCCCGATGGATGAGTGGGCCAAAAAGTACCATCTCTCGCTAGCCTGATCTAGCGGAGAAGTTGCACGAAGCGAACCCGGGATGGTTTTATCGTTCGATCTCGCAGTCAGAGGTGAGCCTGTCGCCCCATCAGGCTCTGCCAGCCGCGACTAGATTTCTTTGCCTCCACTGTCTCATATCCCGCTTGTCATGGATGTCCGCCAGATTGTTGCCTCGACAACCTAGTGCCCTTGTTCATGTTTCGAAATACGGCCCGACAATTTTGGCCCTTCTTTCGTGCTGAATAAAGGGGGTAATCTGGTAGTAGTGCCGCCAGATCACTTCGGCCGAAGTTCCAGCCATTGTTGCAAGGTCTTCATGGCTAGTACTTGTATACATAAGCTGCCAGTTAATAAAGGTATGCCGGAATGAATATTGGCTAATGTCCTTTTTGATACCTGCCAGCTTGGCAACTTTCCGAATTATTTTTCGGTAATCCTGAACTGGGAAGACGTAGTAGTCCTCTAAATCGCTGCCATGGACCTCGGAGAACAGCTTACCTGTGGTTAAATGACACAGGCGTTTCGCGTAAACGGCAACCGATTTCGGTAAGACCACTTCACGGGTTTTCCCCTTTCCATGGACATACAGGACCACTCCCTCTGCCCCATCAGAAAACGTCCAAGGAAGGACGTTCCGCCATGTCAGAGTTCGACATTCAACTGGCCGCATCCCCGCATTCACTTGAATAATAGTCCAGAATAGAAAGCTCCACGACGCAACAAGCCTGTCTGGATACCCAAGTGGGTTTCCATACGTCGCCCTACGCTTCTCATAAATGTGCGGGTACTTGACTAATGCTAGTTCATAAGACTTCTTTTCGGCTTTCCAGTTCCGGACGGCTGCACGCCGAAAAAGCCGATACTCCGGAACCGTTATCCATTCGTGGCCCGCATCGTCTTCATGCGTGATAACAACCGGGCCGTTCGACTTCAGCCCACGCACCCGTTTAATCGTCTGGACCTTCTTAGATTGAAGCTCAGGCACCACTGGGAGAGTAGTGAGCCAACCGCGTTCGACGCAGAACTTGAAAAACACCTTGAACGTACCAAGCTCCTTCTGAAGGGTGGTCATTTTCGGCGGCTTGAAATGGGTTCCCGCTCGCTTCCCACGCACCATGCGACCTTCCCGCTGATAGCTGTGGTCACGGTCGCGTGCGGCCTGAGACGACTTCCGCCATTCCAACCAGTCTCCCAGGTTGATGGATTGTAATTCCTTGAGGTTGCGTGCCTCCACATAGGGCTGAAGATTTCCCCGGAGGTACATCCTGTCATTGTACACGGTGGCTTCGCTGATATATCCCTCGACATGTCGTTCCTCCCGCCACCGTAGGAACTCCGCGACATAATGAATAATGTTCAGCTTCCCCGGATCAATCCCCCGCTCTGCCCGCCCCGCAGCGTCGGCAAACTCAGCCTCCGCGATCGCCGCAGCGGTCGCCTCATCGGAGTGCCCTGTGCTCCGGCGTATCTTGCGGTTGCCTATTCGGATTTCGTAGTAAAACACATCGCCGCTTTCGGGGCGGCGGTAGAGGGACACCCTTCCACGCTCGTTTTCCGCGATAAGCTTCCGTTCGCCAGACATAACCCCTTGATCTCCCCAGAAACCGCTGTGTCCACCAACTGTGTCCTGGACACACTTTATGCAATTTCAGGCGATTATGTCGGCACGCTGAGGTGAGGTCAAACGTTCATATCCCACAAACTGTACTTAAAACCCGCTATATATTGTGTTTTTAAAGATTGAACAAATGACGCTTGACAAAATGTGTCCCCACATGTCGCTCGTTGGTAAGGGAGAGGTCGAAGGTTCGAATCCTTTCGGCAGCACCATTTCAAAGCCCCGGAAAGCCTCGCTTTTCGGGGCTTTTATTATGCGTTCAGCCCCGGTCCAGACCGTAGACAGTACCGCGAACGAAACCGCAACTGACCGGAACTTTTTAGCAACATCTAGGCGGGGCGGTGTAAAATCCGTGTAGAGGTTCTGGCACCGCCCCCCAACAAGCCTACCCAGGCACCGCCCCCACCGCCCGCTCCCGCGCAATCTCCCGCGCCCGCCGCCCCCACGGCACCCAGCCGCCCACGCGGACGGCGCCGTACATCGCCCATCGCCGCGCCCAACCGACGCCCGCCGCCTCCATGCCGGCCAAGAACAAACTGTCGGCCTCAGCGCGGCTCATGGTCTGGCTGTGGTAACACCAGTCGTGGACCGTGGCCGCGCCGTTTTGGTCGCCCACCACCGGCACCACCGCCTGGAACAGGCGCGGAACGCTGGCAAGATCGGTCAGAAACCCGGCCGGCACGGTGACCTTGCCGCCAAGCCAGGTACAGCGATAGTCGTCCACCACCTCCCACGCCTCGCCGCCGACGTGCACCAGCACCAGCCGGTCTGGGTAGGTCACGCCCATGTACATCATCGCCCACCCTCCCGCGCATGATCCTCGCAGGCGAACACCTGCACGCCGCCGGTCAGGCGGTCGCGGAGGTAGGCCTTGCCCGTGTCGTGGACCCCCATGCAGTAGACCTGCACGCCCAGGGCAGCAGCAGCCCCAACCACCGGGATCGCCGTGCACCCGCCCAAAGAAAAGGCCGCCAGTACGGCGGCCACAGTCATCACCTTGCGCATGACGTCTACCCCTCCCTCAGTATCCAAAGACCCCGCAGGGCAAGCCGACCAGGTCGCGACGGTCCAGATGGACAAACCCCCGCGACAGGTTGGGCACCCCGACCGACCAGCCCAGGGACAGGGCCAGCGAAACCAACCCGTGGGCGTGGGCCGCCCCGCCCACGGCGACGTCCACAGCCAGCGTGCCCGCCTGCCCGGAGTGCTGCGCCACGTCGCAGATGTGCAGGGACCGCCGCGCCCCGCCAACCTTGGAGTTGTAGTCAGCCGACCGGCACGCCGACGTGATCGTCATGCCCTGGCCGTATTCCGCCCGCAGCGCCTGGAGCGCGTCGAGGAATCCGGGGTGGAACTGCATCTTGCCGGTGCCCTTGCACCACAGCTCGCCGGGCGAAAAGTTCGGCCAGCGGGCCTTGTCCCAAACCATTGGTGTCATGTCGTCTTACTCCTCCTTGGGGATTTTGCGCCGCAGCCACGGCATCAGCAGAGCGTCCAGCCCGCGCGGCCCCAGCCAGCCGAGCACTGCGGCCATGCCAAGCTCCTGCCAGCCACCGGGGACAAGGCCCGCGTAGTCGCTTGCGGCCTTGGCCAGGACGACCAGGACCCCGACCGTCAGGCCCTCCAGCGCCAGCAGCCACGACCAGAACCGGCGGTTGCCGCGCTGGACCTCGGCCGTGTGCCACGCCAGGCGGCCGAACAGGACGGCCAGGATGATCCCGGCCAGACCAGCCAGCCCGGACAGGAGGCCGCGAGCGGCCTCGGGAAGATGTGAGAAGGGCACGCGCGGCCTCCGTGATGCGGGCATGAAAAACCCCGCACTCTGGCGGGGCGGGGTGGCTGCTCGATGGACTCTTGTCGCGGTGCCTACTCGGGCAGACCCGCCAGGATGACCGGCACCCGCTCGGCTGCGATCAACCCGGCCGTGGCGAGGAACGTCACCCCCTCGACGGTAGCAGGCAATTCCAAGTCGATGGCGGTGAGCGCCGGATCTTCGATCAGATCAAAGAAGTCATCCAGGGCCGCCTTCAGGTTCACCTGGGCGGCTTCTGTGCCGGTGTAAGCCCGTGCCGCCCGGATGGCCAGCCGCTCGGGCGCGGTGAACTGCAACTTGAACTCCGGCCGCGACAGCTTGGTCTGGTAGGTGATGACGGGCTCGACCGGGGCCGCAGGCTCGGGCACCGGCGGCTTCACCAGCGCCCCATCAACCCACCCGTCTCCGTTCGCCGCGTTGTCGGGGACGTCCGTTGTGTAGTAGGCCGCCACGGCGGGGTGATACAGAGCGGCCGGGTCGCCGGGGCACACGTCACGCACGCGGTCGTTTTCAATCCACGCCTTCTTCATCGTCGCTCTCCCTTATGCGTAGTAATAGATGATGATGGCGCCATCGCCGCCATCGCCGCCTTTGCCAGCGTTCGCGCCGCTAACCTCATAGGACGCGCCACCACCGCCGCCACCATTACCGCCATTGCCTGATTGGCGCATACCTGCGTAGGCTCCACCGCCCCCGCCCCCACCAAATCCGCCATTGCCACAAATGTAGGCAAAGTTGGCGGGGCCATAAGACCCACCCCCTCCACCGCCTAGGCCGCCGTTGCCAGGGTTGGTGCTGCTGGAGGCACCGCCACCACCGCCCCCCGCAGAGCCTGACTGTGCCTCGAAGGCGTGGTAACCCGATGGGCTAATTCCGCCGCTACCGCCGCCCCCCGACAGGTTCAGGATATGCTCAAAGGGCAAGGTCTGCGGCTGGACGGGAGTCAGTAGTGACGCAGTCGTGGCTGTGGTGATGGTCGACCCAGGCACATAACCCGCCCCTCCCACGGAAATCCGGCCGCTGGACCGTCCCGGCTGGCCTGGGCCATACGCACCTGCGCCGCTGCCCCCCGAGCAACTGGTGACACCGCCAAGACCATCCCCCCCAGCGCCGCCGGGCGCACCGCCACCCCCTCCGGTCCCCTGCCCGGTTGAACTATTGGCGGTGTTTTCGCCCCCGTGCCCACCGCGACCACGCCAGCCGCCACCGCCGCCGGAGCCGCCGGGGTAGGAGCCGCTGCCGCTGCTGGAACCATTGCCCCCGGCGCCGCCATCGCCATAAGGCGACCCACTGCCACCCCCGCCCCCCATCGAAGCGTGTGACGCCAGCGTCCCAAAGGTCGTACCACCCGCACCACCGTCGAATGTGATGCCGGACAGCACGCTGGCATCAACCGTGCCTGTGCCCCCAGCAGCCGGAGTAGCGTGCGTGCTGGCAACCGCGCCCCCAGCACCCCCAGTCGCTGACAGCAGCGTACCATAGCTGGACGTACCCCCAGATGAGCCAGCAACTCCGGCAGACAGCGACCCCGCGCCCCCCGCACCAACTGTGAGGGTTGGGGTGGTGTTGCCAGCACCAAGGTTGATGATGCCGGATGCGTAGCCACCACCAGCGCCCCCACCAGCGGAATACTTGCTGCCCGTGGTATCGGAGCGCCCACCGCCACCACCGCCCCCGAACACATGCACTTCAATCTCAGGGTCAGCACCAAGAGGGAGGGTAAACGTGTGCGACCCCGCCGTCGTGAACCACACGGAACGGAGTTTCTTATGCTGACCACTGCGCAGGAATGAGGAAACGTTAGACATTAGAAAAGCCTCCAGTCGGAGCCGTTGAACCAGATGGTGACGTCAATGCCGGGGGTGTCCAACACCATGTCCTCGGCCAGCCCCATGATGGTATGACCGTTGCGCGCCACCGTGTGGACCACGCTGGTGCTGATGCTTTCGCCGTCCATCAAACGGACGGCCGCGCCGGCGGTAGGCGCCAGCGGAAGTGTCAAGGTAACCGCAGCCGGGGCGGTGATGGTGTAGGCAAGGCCCGCGACAAGCTGCACCGCCTCGGTCACCAGCGTGCCGCCAACGACGGGCAGGGACGCCCACTCCACACCGCTGCCCGTCGAGCGGGCGAACAGCCCTGTGTTGCCCACGGCTGGGGTCGGCACGGGCACCCCCTCCAGGAGGACGACGTTGGTGCCGTCTGACCCGTAAAGGTGGCCCGCATTCGCCGGCGCCGGGTCTGGCACCGTGGACCCGGCAATACTGTCCGCTGCGGTCTCGGCCCGGATGGCTTCTTCCCGCGCCGACCGCGTGCCCGGCCCGCCCGGCTCCGTGCCTGTCGCCCAAGCCTCGGACAGGACCTGGGCGTCCGTCGCGGCCCTGGCAGACAGCCCGGCCGACAAGGCAGAGTCCGCCGCCTCCCCCGCCTTGGTGTTGGCCGTGCCCGCGTTCGTGTTCGCCTCGCCCGCCAAGCGCGACACGGCAGCCGCGACGGCCGCCGTGTCGTTCAGGGCGTCAGGGATCTCGGTCAGGTACCCGTCACCGCCGAACCCGTTGGGGTTGGTCGTCGCGTCGTACCGGCCGGCGTTGTAGTCCGCCAGACGGTCAACGGCGGCTTGTTCTTCGGTGGTCAGCGCCATGTTACATCACCTCTTTAAGGCTGATCGGCACGCCGTCCCGACCAGGGGAGACGAAGGAATGCAGGGACAAAGCGGTAAAGCGGGCCGGATAGGCGTTGCGCAACTGGTGGACCGGGTCTTCGGGGTTGGGCCACCAGAAAAACGGCACGTCGATGTCCAGTTGCCGGCGCATTTCCAGCCACACGCCAAGCGCAGAATCGCGCGGAAGGTGGCTGATGACCCCCTCGAACACGCGCGGCTTGGGACGGCGCCGGAACGTCATCGTGCCGCCGTCCGCCTCCTGGCTCTCGGTGCGCGACTGGTATCCGTACTCCGCCCCGAAACTGAACGACCGCAAAATCTGGTGCGCCTCGCCAACCTCGATGGCGCCGATCTGCACAAACCCCGCCGGATTGAGCGGGTCGGCGGGCCTGATGCGCACCGCGTCCACGTAGTAGGCCCCCGGCAGCCGGATCGGCAGATGCCAGGGGTAGCCCGCGATTTCCTCGGCCGTGTAGGTGCGGTCCCACCAGCGGCCCCCGTCCCAGTCAACCTGGTCCTCCGTAAATACCGCCGGCCAGGACTGCACGGTGACGGTGGACAGAACCGTTTCCGGCTCGGTCGTGGTGTCCAGCAACTCGACCGTCACGGTGCTGCCGATGCTGAGGTTGTGGCGGCACAGCGCGACAAAATCGACCCGCCGCCGGGGCGAGAACGTCGCCGTGATGACGTTGTCCTCCGGCGCGGGCGACGCGCCACGCCAGGGGTAGGACAGCGGCATGGTGCCCAGGTTGGCCGCCGGGTACAGGGCATGGGCGGTCGATGCGCTCCACACCGCCTTGGTCCTCCACGACGGGAAACCGACGATGGCGTTATGGGCCGGGATGGTCTGGATGGTCATGTCACCCCCACACGGTCATGTCGGCGGTCAACGCCAAGAGGTTGAGGTGCATCCCCGGAACGCGGACATTGCGCCCGGCCGACAGGCCCAGGCGCGGGTGCTCGACCCGCACCGTGACGCCCAGGTCCACAAGGCCGGTAAGCACGGGGGTCATGGTGACGCCCGTCAAAAACCGCCGCCGGTCGGCATAAAGATCCCGGCGCCGGTGCGCCTCGTCCTCGGCATCGGCGCGATGGGCGAACAGGGTGTCTATGACCATCGGGACGGACAGCGGGTGCGCGGCCCGAACGGCCGCATCCTCGCCGGTCGAGGCCTCAAGCCACTCGGTGGCGAGCCGGTCCTTTTCCTCGGCCGTGCCGGCGGCGTCGGCCAAGCTGTCCTTGCTCTGGACGGTGTAGTTGCGGGCACACCGCAGGGTGACCTCCCACGGCTGGAGACCGCCTTCCGCACGCCCGGTGAACAGCGGCTTGATGCTGAGGATGTCGCCCTCATTGAGCGCCCCAGGCCGGTCCAACGTCAGACTGGCAAAGGTCGCCACGGGCGTTCCAGGGGCCTCGATGCGCTGGACGCGCCATTCCCCGGTGCCGTCCTGCCAATACCCCGCGCCCACCGTGGCCGCAAAGTCATCGAGGGCCTGCCGGATCTTGTCGGTGCCGCGCCACCACCCGCCGCACTCGGCGGCGTTGGCAAGGTCCAGCGCCGTCAGGTCGGCCGCCCGAAAGACAATTCCCGCCCGCGCGCCGAGGACCTCAAATCCCTTGGCCGCCGTGCGGTCGGCTACCGTCGCCCCGGTCGTCACGTTGGCCGCGACCTGCCCGTCGATGGCCGACCCGAAGCGCACCGTGGGCCGCTCGGTCGCGGTCCCCGGATACCAGTCATACGTCCCCGGCGTCGGCGCCGTGGACAGCAGGGCCGCCAGCGACGCCTGCGCCACGCCGGGTGTGATGACATCCCCGCGCACCTTGACCACGTCAAAGGTGAGCGGCCCGGCATCGCACGCCACGCACACGCCGAGCGCGGCGTCGGTCACCTCCAGCGGGATGTTAAAGGCCGGACCGACAACCACGGCCACCGCCTGGTCCTTGAGGGTGTCGCCGCCCTCGACCCCGCCGGTGCCGGCATAGACCGCCTCGGACAGGGGCTGATCCAAGACCTCGGTAAAACTGTCGTGGATGCGCACGACCACCTCTTTAATGTCCACCTCGACCGCCGCAACCACGCCGTTGAACACCTCCGTAAAGGTGTCATAGGCCGCATCGCTGCCGCCGATCAGCACCCGCACCGGACGCCCGTCCGTCCACGCGTCGGCCAGCCAGTCGTATTTGCCGTCCAAATTGTTAAGGCGGATCTCCCCGAAGTCGTTGGTCCCCGCCCCGAAAGTCATGCCGTCGCGGAAAATCTCGCGCCGGATGAAGGACGGGACAGTTCCCGTGGCAAAGAGGTCCCAGTAGTGGCCGGGCGCCGTGGGGTGGTTGTAGGCCTGCGACCCCACGCGCTCGACCCGGTCAGTGGAGGTCACAGGATCATGGGCCGTGATTTCGGCCAGGATGATAGTCATGCTGTTGCGGCCCTCTGTTGTGCTGTGGCCTGCGCCTGGGCTTCGGCGGCATCGGCCACCCGGTCCAGACGGTCCAGGGTGCCCTCTCCGGCCCGCGCCGACAGGCCGATCAAGCGTTCGAATGCGCCGAGAATCCGATCAAGGCGGGCTTCCGTTCCGCGCATGTCAGTGCGGCTGGACCCACCGGACAGGATGTCCCGCGCCTCGTGTCGGTTGAAGACGTGGGTGGTCGGGCCTGTGTAGAGAAGTTCCTCGTTGTGGACGCGGACGACCTCGCCCGGCCGGGTGGTGCCACCGGACGAAAAACTGCGGCCTTCAAACTGGCCGTACTGATTGAAATGTTGCAGCGCCCCGGCCAGATTGCCGGCCCCGTAGTGCGCCGCGACATCCGGGTTGGCCGCCAGATATGCCGCTGCCCGCGTCTCGATTGACGCGCCCCCGGTGGCGTTCTGCCCCTGGAGGCCGTCGAACGTGCCGACTGGCGCGCTCGCTCCGCCACCACCAGCGACAGGGGTGGACACGGCAGCCTGATACGCTGCCAGGGCATCAGCCAGCGAGATCACGCTGGTGTTGATGAGGCCCAAGGCTTCCATCTGCCCGCGCATGACGCCGAGTTGTTCGTCGGCGATCCGCACATGACGCTCGGCCACCGTCTCGACGTCCCGAAGGTCGGACTGCACGCCGTCGAAACCCTCGCGGTATTCGCCGGACGCCGTCGAGTAGATGGACTTGAGCGCCTCCAGGTACTGCGGCCCGATCTGCGTGAGCCGCTGCCCGGCCTGAAGGTCCCCCAGGCGGGAGGCGGCCAACGTCTCGTCATACTGCCGCTTGGCCTCGGCCAACCGCTCCGGCGCCGACAGAGGCGACAGGTTGGTGTCCAGCAACAGAGACTGACGCAGGTCCCGCATCGACTGGGCCAAACCATAAGCCCCGTCCCGCAAATCCTGCCGCGCCCGAGACTCGGCCTCATAGGCCCGCGTCACGTCGGCCTCCAGGGTCGCCATGCGCTGCGCCTCAAGCTCCGCGCGCTGGAGTGCGTAGAGGCGGTTGAGCTGGCCGATGTCGCCACCGACTGCCACAGCCTCACGGTGCAACCCCTTAAACGAGTCTCCCAGGTTGCGCAGGGCAAGCGCGGTCGGGTCAGTCATAGATAGGATCTGGTCACCGATCTCCTTGTTGAACTCATCGCGCAGGCGGCCGGCCGCCTTGGCCCCGGCGGCATCAAGGGCCTCCATCACCGCAGCCACATCATTCAACGACAGGCCGAGCGCGCGCGCCCGCTCGGCGGCCTGTTCGGTGGCTGTTTTCTGCGCCTCGACCTGGGCATTGATGTCCTTGAGGGCAGCCGCGTATTGGCCGATGGGCTCGGGTGCAATGGCCTCGTTCAAGGCTTCGATGGTGCCCAGCAGATTATCCCAGCCAGCCGCGAACGTGATGTTGGAGAGGGCCTCTTCCGCGCCCTTGCCCACGCTGGCACGCATGGCCGTGGCGACGTTGTCGGAAATCCCCTCCCACAGGTCCGGGTTGGTCAGGCCCTTGGTCAGGGCCGCCTCGGCCGCTTCCTCGGCGCTGCCCATCTTTTTGTCATCAACCCACCACTCGTCGTACTTTTCGGTGTAGCCCAGGCTGGCGACGTGCGTGTCAGACCGCAGGGTGCCCCGGAAGGACGCGCCTGCATCGCGCAGGCCGTCCAGCATGGCGGCGCCCAGGGCCAACATCTTGTCGCCGCTCTGGCCTTCCTCGTCTCCCACCTCCACCCGGTGGGCGCCGGAACTGTTGATGGCGACGACATTGTCCCCCGCCGGGACACTGCCCAGAAACGACGCGCCCATACTGCCCAGCATCCCGCCGATGGCTGCGCCCAACACAGTCCCGATGCCGGGGATGATGGACCCAATCGCCGCCCCGGCCGCCATGCCGCCGCCCGTGCCCACCATCTGTTTGACGTCGCCGCTGGCGAAAGCGGCGCCAAGCTGCAAGGCCAAGCCAATGTAAGGAAGTGCGCCCCCAAGGCTGCCACCGCCCACACCAGAGGCCGCGCCGCCCACGTTGGCTCCAGCGCCTCCGAAGGCGGCCAGATCCGCAGCCGACGCAGCGGCGGCCGTCGAAGCGTGAAACGTCGTCGTGCCGGCGCCAATCGTCGCG
>LAEA01000200.1 GCA_000961745.1 Rhodospirillaceae bacterium BRH_c57
GCGCACGTCGGCCACCATGGCGTCCTGCCCGGCCCACCGGCCGGGGCTTGGCCCGCCGCCGAAGCCACGCTGGTCCCAGGCGTAGACCGTAAAGCCCTCGGCCGCCAGCCACGGACCCGACTCGGCAAAGGCGTTGGAATAATCGTTGAACCCGTGCAGGGCGAGGACCACGGTTTCCGGCCCCTCCCGCACCGCATCCGGGGGGCTCCACCGGGCCAGCGGCAGGGCCAGCCCGTCGCGGGTGGTGAAGCTGCTGGCGCTGAAGGCGGGGTCCAGCCTGTCGGCTCCCAGGCCCATGAACCGGGGCGCGCAGGCGGCCAGAACACCGATCAGAACAAGACCCAGTAGTCCTCGGATCATGCGCCTCCGCCGGATCGGGTGATTTGCAGGAAGATGTCTTCCAGGTCGGCCTCTTCGGTGGACAGGTCGAGGATGGCGTGGCCCGTGCTGCCCACCGCGCCCAACAGATCGGCGATGTTGGTGGCCGAGGGCCGGTAGCGGAACACAAAGCCATGGCCGCCCGGCGCCACCTCGGCCCCGAAGGCGGCCAGGGCGTCGGGCACGGCGTCAACCGCACGGTCCACGGTGACCGTCAGGGCCTTGTTGTCCAGGCGGTTGAGCAGGGCACGCGTGGTATCACAGGCCACCACCTCGCCATGGTTGATGATGGCGATGCGGTCGCACAGTTCCTCGGCTTCCTCAAGGTAGTGCGTGGTCAAAAGAATGGTGGTGCCGCGCGCGTTCATGGCCTTGACCTGTTCCCACAACTGCTTGCGCAGCTCGATGTCCACCCCGGCGGTGGGCTCGTCAAGGACCAGGATGGGCGGCGTGTGGACCATCGCCTTGGCAACCAGCAGGCGGCGACGCATCCCGCCCGACAGGGTGCGGGCATAGGCGTCGGCCTTGTCGAGCAACCCGACCGAGCGGAGGATCTCCTCGGTCCGCCGTTCGGCCTTAGGCACGCCATAGAGCCCGGCCTGGACCTCCAGCAACTCGCGCGCCGTAAAGAACGGGTCGAGGTTGAGTTCCTGCGGCACCACGCCGATGGCCAGCCGCGCGCGCCGCTCGTTGACGTCGAGGTCGGCATCCCAGATGCGCACGGACCCGGCGGACTTCATGACCAGCCCGGCCATGATGTTGATGAGCGTGGACTTGCCCGCCCCGTTCGGCCCCAGCAGCCCAAAGAACGAGCCGCGCGGCACGCTCAGGGACACATTGTTGAGGGCGGTCTTGGCCGGCTGGCCGCCGCGCGGGCGATAGGTTTTGGTCAGCCCCTCGATGGTGATGGCGTTGTCGGGTGCCGCTGAAACGGCTGCGTCCGAGGGGCGGATGGCGGAGACAGGCTTGTTCATGGCGGTCGAAGACGTCCAGGCTGAAGGAAGGGGCGGAACACATATTTCGAGCGGGGCATTGATCGCGGGCCGGACTTGGGTATCATCCGCCCATTCGCGAGGTCAACGCGCATGCCGCAGGAGATAGGGACCAATGCTCGAACGCGCCACCTCTGCCGTCACCGAAACCGTTGAAGTCGAAAGCCTGGACGTCGCCTGCGACGGCGGCGACGGCGCGCTCGGCCATCCGCGCGTGTGGCTGCACATCGAACACCAGACCCACGACGTGGTGTGCCCGTACTGCTCGCGCCGCTATGTCCTGAAGGAAGGCGCCGTGGTCGGCGGGCATTAAAGAAGTGGATTAACCACAGAAGACACAGAGAGTATTCAGCAGGGCGCCGTAGGCACTTTAGATTCATACGGCTCCGGTTCTGCGCTGCGCGCGGCGTCATAAACGCCTTTCTCTCTGTGATCTCTGTGTC
The DNA here is from genome assembly GCA_000961745.1 of Rhodospirillaceae bacterium BRH_c57. Lineage (GTDB taxonomy): Bacteria > Pseudomonadota > Alphaproteobacteria > Rhodospirillales > Rhodospirillaceae > Cauispirillum. Next base: position 1,814 of record LAEA01000200.1, read on the forward strand.
CTCTGTGGTTCAAAACCTTTCTCTTTAAAAACAAGGCGAGGCCGATGACGCACCTTTATCTGGTTGACGGTTCGGGCTTCATCTTCCGCGCCTACCATGCCCTGCCACCGCTGTCGCGGTCGGACGGTACGCCGACCAATGCGGTCGCCGGATTCACCGCCATGCTGCTCAAGCTCATGGAGGACAACGAGGCCGACCATGTGGCGGTAATCTTCGACGCGGCGCGCAAGACCTTCCGCAACGACATCTACCCGCAATACAAGGCCCACCGCCCCCCCGCGCCCGAGGATCTGGTGCCGCAGTTCCCGCTCATCCGGGATGCCGTGCGGGCCATGAACGTAGCTTGCATCGAACAGGACGGATTCGAGGCCGACGACCTCATCGCCACCTACGCCCGCATGGCGGTCGAGGCCGGCATGGAGGTCACCATCGTGTCGTCGGACAAGGATCTGATGCAATTGGTGACCGACAAGGTGGCCCTGTGGGACGCCATGAAAAACAAGGCCATCACCCGCGATACGGTGATTGAAAAGTTCGGCGTGCCGCCCGAAAAGGTCATCGACGTGCAGGCCCTGTGCGGCGATGCGTCGGACAACGTGCCGGGCGTGCCGGGCATCGGCGTCAAGACGGCCGCCACGCTGATCGAGGAGTACGGCGACCTCGACAGCCTGCTGGCCCGCGCGGCCGAGATCAAGCAGCCCAAGCGCCGCCAGACCCTGATCGACAACGCCGAGGCGGCCCGCGTGTCGCGCCAGCTTGTGACCTTGCGCCAAGACGTGCCGGTCCCGGCCGACGCCCTGGACGAGTTCGCCAAGCGCCAGCCCGACAGCGACAAGCTGATCGAGTTCCTGGAAAAGATGGAGTTCAAGCGCCTGCTGGCCCAGGTCAAGGGCCGCGCCGCCGTCGCCGTGACCGACCCCCAGGTGGCCGCCGCAGCCCCCCCCGCGCAGACCGCCTACGAACTGGTCCAGGACGCTGACGCCCTGCGCCGCTGGGTGGCCGAGGCGACCGCAGCCGGCGCCGTGGCGGTGGATACCGAAACGGACGGCCTGGATTCGCGGCGCTGCAATTTGGTCGGGTTCTCGCTCGCCACCGCTCCGGGGCGGGCCTGTTACGTGCCGCTGCGCCACGTCGATCCGCAGGGCGAGGCCGACCTTCTGGGCGGCGGCGGGGCGGCTCCCAAACAAATCCCCGTGGCCGAGGCCATGGACATCCTCCGCCCGATGCTGGCCGATCCGGGGGTGCTCAAGATCGGGCACAACCTCAAGTTCGACATGCACGTCCTGGCGACCGAGAAGGTGGCGATCAGCCCGCTTGATGACACCATGGTGCTGTCCTATGTGCTGGACGGCGCGAGCCACGGCCACGGCATGGACGAACTGGCCGCCCTCCACCTGGGCTATACCTGCATCACTTACAAGGCGCTGTGCGGCACCGGCAAGGCAGCCATCACCTTTGACAAGGTGCCGCTGGACAAGGCGTGCGAATATGCCGCCGAGGACGCCGACGTGACGCTCCGCCTGCACCGGCTGTTCAAGGAACGCCTGCTGACCGAGCGCATGGTGACGGTCTACGAAACCCTCGACCGGCCGCTGATCCCCGTCCTGTTCGCCATGGAGCAGGCCGGGATCAAGGTGGACGCGCTGGCCCTGCGCGGCCTGTCGGAGATGTTCGCCACCCGCATGGCCGAGCTTGAAAAGGAAATCCATGCCCTGGCCGGCGAGGCGTTCAACGTCGGCTCGCCCAAGCAGCTTGGCGAGATCCTGTTCGAGCGCATGAGCCTGAAGGGCGGCAAGAAAAGCGCCAAGACCGGGGCGTGGTCCACCGACGCCGCCGTGCTGGAGGATCTGGCCGGGCAAGGCCACGACCTGCCGGCCCGCGTGCTGGACTGGCGCCAGGTGCAGAAGCTGAAAAGCACCTACACCGACGCCCTGGTCAAGCAGATGGACCCGGCCACCGGGCGCGTGCACACCACTTTCGGGATGACCCAGACATCCACCGGGCGGCTGTCATCGACCGACCCCAACCTTCAGAACATTCCCATCCGCACCGAGGAAGGCCGCGAGGTCCGCAAGGCGTTCGTGGCGCGCGAGGGCTGCACCCTGCTGTCGGCCGACTATTCCCAAATTGAACTGCGGCTGGTCGCCCACGTGGCCGACATTCCGGCCATGAAGCAGGCCTTCGCCGACGGCCAGGACATTCACGCCATCACCGCCGCCCAGGTGTTCGGCGTGCCGGTCGAGGGCATGGACCCCATGCTGCGGCGCCGCGCCAAGGCCATCAACTTCGGCATCATCTATGGCATTTCGGCCTTCGGGCTGGCCCGTCAGTTGAACATCCCGAACGGCGAGGCCAAACGCTTCATCGACGCCTACTTCGAGCGGTTCCCCGAAATCCTGTCCTACATGGAACGCACCAAGGCCGAGGCGCGGGAGTTCGGATACGTCCGCACGGCGCTCGGCCGCAAGTGCTTCGTGCCCGGTATCGGCGACAAGAACCCCAACATGCGGTCCTTCGCCGAACGCGCCGCCATCAATGCCCCCATCCAGGGCGGCGCCGCCGACATCATCAAACGCGCCATGGCCCAATTGCCCGACGCCATGGCCGAAGCCAACCTGAACGCCACCATGCTGCTTCAGGTCCACGACGAACTGGTGTTCGAGGTCGCCGTGGCCGACGCCGACCGCACCGCCGCCCTGGTCAAGTCGATCATGGAAGGTGCGGCCACCCTGTCCGTGCCCCTGGACGTCGATACCGGGATCGCGCCGACCTGGGCGGAGGCGCATTAAGAAGCGGGCTCTGCCCGCACCCGCAAGGAGGCGGGGCCTCCTTGACCTCGGGAATTAAGGGGTGGTGAGCCGCGCGCAGCGCATCAAGCGTCAAGATTGTCTGCCTGCGGCGCAAGTGGGCTGATTTAACTCATGGGGTCAAGGGGCCGATCGGCCCTTTGCGGGTATGGACAGAGCCCATCCTACAAGCGAGTTCAGCGGAGGCGCGGTGAGTCTGGAAAAGGGTGTCGCCCTGCATCGCGCCGGGCGTCTGGAGGAAGCCAAGGCGGCTTATGAAGCTGCCCTTGCCGCAGTACCGGGCGACCCCAATGCCCTGCACCTGCTGGGCCGCGTGACGCTTGACACCGGCCAGCCAATGGCTGCCGAAGCCCTTCTGCGCGAGGCCGTGGCCGCCGCGCCGGTGCCGGGGTTCCAGTATACCCTGGGCCTATGCCTCATCCGCCTGGACCGCGACACCGAGGCCGCCAAAGTCCTGGCGCAGGCCGTGACGGGCGATCCCAAGCTGGCCCCGGCATACCTGGAACTGGGCCTTGCCCTGCGCCGCCTAGGCCGCCTGCGCGAGGCCGTAAAGGCCCTGTTCACCGCCGCCGAACTGCTGCCCGAGGACCTGACGGCGGTATCAAACCTGGGGCTGCTGCTGCTTGATCTGGACATGGCCGACAAGGCCGTTCCCCTGCTGGAACGCGCCGCCGCCCGCAGCCCCGGCACCGTCGCCCTGCACACCGCCTGCGGCATGGCCGAGATGAAGCGGCGCCGGTTCGGGGCCGCCATCCGCCACTTCGACCGCGCCCTGACCCTGACGCCGTCCGACCCGGTGGTGCTGGGTAACCTGGGACTGGTTCGCCAGTTGATGGGCGACCTTGATGGCGCGCTGGCCGCCACCGACCACGCCCTGGAGGTCATGCCGCGCCGCGCCGACCTGTGGAGCAACCGCCTGATGATGGAGCAGTACCGGCCGGGCGTCACCGCCGCCAGCCTGGCCCGGCTCCATGCCCTGTACCACACCCGCATCGAGGCGCCGCTGGCGACCGATAGAACGCCCCGGCCGGTGGGGAAAAACCGCCCGCTGCGCGTCGGCTACCTGTCACCGGACGTCGTGCGGCATCCGGTCGGGCATTTCCTGGCCGCCGTGCTGCCCCACCATGACCCGGCGCGCGTGGCCGTGACCTGTTACGCCGACCGGCCGACCGGCGATGCCATGACGCGGCGGCTCAAGGACATGGCGGCGGCCTGGACGCCGGTGGCATCGCTCGACAATCCGGCCCTGGCGGCACGCATCGAGGCCGATGGCATCGACGTTCTGGTCGATCTGACCGGGCACACCGCGCGCAACCGCTTGCCGGTGTTCGCCTGCCGCCCGGCCCCGGTGCAGCTTACCTGGGCGGGCTACGTCGGAACCACCGGCCTGCACGCCATGGACGGCCTGATCGCCGACCGTTGGCATGTGCCCGAGGGCGAGGACGACGCCTATGGCGAGCGCATCTGGCGCGTCGGCGGCGGGCACGGCTATGTCGCCTATGCGCCGCCGCCCGACCTGCCCGAGGTGGCGCCGCTGCCGGCCACCGCCAACGGCGTGGTGACGTTTGGCAGCTTCAACGCGGTGACCAAGATCAATCCCGAGGTGGCGGTGTTGTGGGCGCGGGTACTCGACGCCGTGGCCGGATCGCTGCTGGTGCTGAAGACCGATGCCCTGGACGACACGGCCACCGCCGATCGCCTGCGCGCCACCCTCGCCGCCGCCGGCATCGGGCCGGAACGCCTCGTTTTGCTCGGCCAGACCCCGCAGGCCGAACATCTCTCCGCTTACGGCCGGATCGACATCGCCCTCGACACCTTCCCCTACTCGGGCGGCATGACGACATTGGAGGCGTTGTGGATGGGGGTGCCGGTGGTGACCCTGACCGGGGCCACCTTTGCCGGGCGCCACTCGACCAGCCACCTGAGCGTCGGGGGGCTGGCCGACGAATGCGTGGCGACAACGCCCGAGGACTATGTCGCCCGCGCAGTGGCCCTGGCCGCCGACCTCGACACCCTGGCCGCCCTGCGGGGGGGCCTGCGCGCCCGCATGGAAGCCTCGCCTTTGGGTGACCGGGCGGGCTTCACCCATGCCCTGGAGGACGTGTTTCTGGCCGCCGCCGGGCGGTGACACCAGATGCCCAGGTCTTCCTTAACGCCGGTCCCTCCTTCGCCCGCCTTATTCCCCCATGTTCAACAACTGGCCGCGCTGGCGGGCCAGGTGAAACACCCACAGGAACAGGGCGACGGTGCCGCTGAAATAGACCACGTTGAGACCCACGGCGGCGGCGAAGTGGCCCATGTGGAAGACGCCATCGAACAGCACGCCGCGCATCCCCTCGAACACGTGGGCCGCAGGCAGTGCCCAGGCCACCGGCTGGAGCCAGTCGGGCAGGGTGCTGATCGGGTAGTAGATGCCTGACAGCGGGGCGAAGGCGAACACGAACACCCAGGCAAGGCTTTCCGCCCCCAGCCCGAAGCGCAGCACCATGGCCGACACGCCCAGGCCGACCACCCAGCCCATCACCAGCAGATTGCTGAAGAAGGCCAGCAGCGGCAGCCCCATGTCGAAGATGTTGACCTCATAGAACACAATGGCCAGCAGGGCCGCCGGGGTGATGCCGATGAGCGTGCGCAACAGGCTCATCAGGGTCAGGGCGATGACGTGTTCGTAGGGCCGCAAGGGGCTGACGAACAGGTGGCCCAGGTTGCGCGACCACATTTCCTCCAGAAAACTCAGCGACAGGCCGAGGTTGCCGCGAAACACCACGTCCCACAGCAGCACGGCCGACACCAGCGCTCCGGCCGCCTGGACCAGCCAGTCGGAGTGGGTGAGGAAGAACTGGCTGATAAAACCCCACATGATCATCTGCACGGTCGGCCAGTACGCCATCTCGATCACCCGCACCGGCGAGGACCGCATGAGGTAGACGTGGCGCAGGATGATGGCGCCGACGCGGCGGGCGGAGACTCCCGGAGTCATTCCCCGGCCTCCGTTCCGGTGCCGGTCGCGGGATCGGCCGGCGGGGCGGAGGGCGGCGGTGGGGTGCCCTCGTCGCGCACCGCGTGGGTGGTGCGGCGGTCGTGGCCGCGTGCGATGTCGAGGAACACCTCCTCCAGCGTCCGGCGCCCATAGCGGTCGATCAGGGCGCGCGGGGTGCCGTGGTCGTGGATGCGCCCGGCCCGCATGACCAGAACATCGTCGCACAGGCGCTCGACCTCGGCCATGTTGTGGGAGGCGAGGAAGATGGTCGCCCCGGTGCGGTCCTGATAGCTCTTGAGGTAGCTGCGGATCCAGTCCCCGGTGTCGGGGTCGAGCGACGCCGTCGGCTCGTCCAGCAGCAGCAGGGCCGGCTGGTTGATCAGCGCCTTGGCCAGGGCGACGCGGGTCTTCTGCCCGGCCGACAGCTTGTTGTAGGGCTTTTTGAGCAGCCCGGTGATGTCGAGGTCCTCGGCCAATACTTTGATGCGCGCCGCCACACCGTCCACGCCGTACAGATGGGCATAGACGGTCAGGTTCTCGCGCACGGTCAGGCGGCCGGGCAGATCAACATAGGGACTGGAGAAGTTCATGCGCGGCAATGCCCCGTGGCGGTCTGTCACCATGTCGTGGCCGAGCACCCGGACGATGCCCGAGGTCGGCAGCAGCAGGCCGAGCAGCATGGAAATGGTCGTCGTCTTTCCCGCCCCGTTGCCGCCAAGCAGCCCGGTGACCGCCCCGGCGCGCACCGTGAAGCTGATGCCATCGACGGCGACCTCGGCCCCGAACCGCTTGGTCAGGTCGCGGACCAGGATGGCCGGTTCGGGGAGTTTGGTCGGTGCGGCATGAGTCATGGGCCGCAATATGGGACAGCGTTGCCCGCCGCGCGAGGGGCGGCTACACTCCGCCTCCATTTTTCGGATAAAAGGGGTTTCCCGTGGACGATCAAGACATCGAGACCAAGGACAGCAACGGGACGGTCCTCGCCGACGGCGATTCGGCCAGCCTCATCCGCGACCTCAAGGTGAAGGGCTCGTCCATCACCTTGAAGCGCGGCAAGGTGGTCAAGAACCTGCGCCTGACCGGCAACCCTGAAGAGGTCGAGTGCCGCGACGGCAAGTCCACCCTCGTGCTCAAGACCTGCTTCCTGAAGAAGGCATAAGACCCTGCGGCGGCTCGCCGTCCTCACCCTGGCCCTGGTGGCGGCCGTGCCGGTCCTTGCCGCCGACCCGGTGGAGGTGCGCGTGGGCCTGCTCGGCTATCGCGGCGCGGAGCATGCGGTCGTCGAATGGGACGCCACCCTGCGTCACCTGCAAGCCGCCCTGCCGGGCCATGTATTCAGCGGCGTCGCCTTCGACCTGCCGGGCCTGCGCGCCGCCGTGCAGGCCGGGGCGGTGGACTTCGTCATCACCAACCCAGGCCACTATGTCGAACTGGAGGCCGCCCACGGGGTGAGCCGCATCGCCACCGTGGAGACGCCGGGCGGACCGCCCCCGGCGGCGGCCATCGGCTCGGCTCTTATCGTGCGGGCCGACCGCACCGACTTGCGCACCCTGGATGACCTCAAGGGCGCCCGCCTGGGGGCTGTCCTGCCCGAGGCGTTCGGCGGCTTCCGCGTCGCTTGGCGCGATCTGGCGGCCGAGGGCATCAATCCCTACACCGACATGGACGCCCAGTTCTTCGGGTTTCCCATGGAGCGCATCGTGAATGCCGTGGCATCGGGCACGGTGGATGTCGGCATCATCCGCGTCTGCCTGCTCGAACGTCTGGTGGCCGAAGGGCGGGTGCGGCGCGAGGATTTCTCGGTCGTCGCACCCCGCCCGGACTATCACGTCGTGGTGCCCGGCCTCGCCTGTCAGTCCAGCACACGGCTTTATCCCAACTGGCCGTTCGCCAAACTGGCCTCCGTTCCCGACGCCTTGGCCAAGCAGGTCGGCATGGCGTTGCTGGCCATGCCGCCGGACGACGGCCATGCGTGGACCGTGCCGGTCGATTACCAGCCGGTGCATGAGCTGTTTCGCGACCTTGGGATCGGGCCATATGAGTCGCTTGGCCGGCGCACCTTTGTCCAGATCCTGGGCGACATCTGGCCGTGGCTGGCGCTGGCTGCCCTGGCCTTGGCGTGGTGGGTGGTGCATGTGGCGCGGGTCGAGGTGCTGGTCCGTCGGCGCACGGCCGAATTGCGCGCCGCCCACGCCGACCTGCGCCGCCAGGGCGAGGAGAAGGAGCACGCCGCGCGCCTCGCCCTGCTGGGGGAAATGGCGTCGAGCATGGCGCA
>LAEA01000234.1 GCA_000961745.1 Rhodospirillaceae bacterium BRH_c57
CTTGGGGGTCTCGGGCTGGGCGGCCGGCTTGTTGACGGCCGGCGCGGCGGCCGGCTTTTCGGTGTCGGTGGTCTTGGCGGCGGCCGGCTTGGCGGCCGGGGCGTCGTCACCCTCGGCCAGAACGCACAGCACGGCGCCCACTTCGACCTCGGCGCCTTCGGCGGCGACGATTTCCTGGATCGTGCCGGCGGACGGCGCGGGAACCTCGACCGTCACCTTGTCGGTTTCAAGTTCGAGCAGGGGTTCGTCAACGGCGACGGTGTCCCCCACCTTCTTGAACCACTTGGCGACGGTGCCTTCGGAGACGGACTCGCCCAGCGCGGGCACTTTGATTTCGATGGCCATGTCATCCTCGATTGTGATGTCGTCGCATGCGCTTCGTTAACTGGGCGGTCTTCACTGCCCCATCTGGGACAGCCGCGTGGCGCGGCTGAACGGCTGGGCCAGATCGTCCCACGCCCCGGTCAGGGCTTCGGCGATCAGGGTATTTTGTTCGTTAACGTGCTTCTTCAGGCTGCCGGTGGCGGGCGATGCCGCCGCCTTGCGGCCGACAAACTTGGCGCGCGTGCGGTCCAGTTCCTCGGCGATGCTGTCGAGGCGGAGCTTCACGAAGGTCCAGTACCCGGCATTGGCCGGCTCTTCCTGGCACCACACCACTTCGGCATTGGTGTAACGCTTGATTTCCTTGGCAACGGCGTCGCGCGGCCACGGATAGAGCTGTTCGACGCGCACCAGGGCGACGTCGTCCAGGCCCTGTTCCTCGCGGGCCTGCAACAGGTCGTAGTAGATCTTGCCCGAACACAGGACGACACGACGCACCTTGTCGTCGGCGACCAGCGGAGCGTGCTCGGTGATGACCCGGCGGAAGTGCGAGCCCGGCCCAAAATCGGCCAGCGGGGAAATCGCCAGCTTGTGACGCAGCAGGGACTTGGGCGTCATCACGATCAGCGGCTTGCGGAAGTTGCGCCGCACCTGCCGGCGCAGGGCGTGGAAGTAGTTGGCCGGCGTGGTGATGTTGCAGACCTGCATGTTGTCTTCGGCGCAAAGCTGGAGGTAACGCTCCGGACGGGCCGAGGAATGTTCCGGCCCCTGGCCCTCGTAGCCATGCGGCAGCAGGACCACCAGACCCGACATGCGCAGCCACTTGCTTTCGCCCGAGCTGATGAACTGGTCGAAAATGACCTGCGCACCGTTGGCGAAGTCACCGAACTGCGCTTCCCACAGGGTCAGGCCGTTCGGTTCGGCCAGCGAGAAGCCATACTCGAAGCCCAGCACCGAGAACTCGGACAGCGGGCTGTCGATGACCTCGAAGTGGCCTTGTTCCGCGCGGATGTGGTTGAGCGGGATGTAACGGTTTTCGTTCGCCTGATCGGTCAGCACCGCATGGCGCTGCGAGAAGGTGCCGCGCCCGACGTCCTGGCCGGACAGGCGGACGGCCGTGCCTTCGGCCAACAGGGTGCCGAACGCCAGCGCTTCGCCGGTCGCCCAGTCGATGCCCTGGCCGGACGAGAACATCTCGGCCTTGCCCTTGAGCTGGCGGACGATCTTGCGGTTGGCATCAAAGCTTTCCGGCACGCTTGACAGGGCCTTGCCGACTTCCTGGAGGACGGCGTCGGAGACTGGCGTTTCGTACTGCCGGTACTCCTCCTCGTCCGCCATCTGGACCAGGCCCTTCCAGCGGCCTTCCAGCCAATCTGCCTTGTTGGGCTTGTAGGACGACGCCTCCTGGAACTGCTGCTCCAGGCGATCCTGGAAGGCGCCGTAGACGGCGTCCGCCTCGTCCTGGCTCAGCACGCCCTCGGCCACCAGCTTTTCGGCGTACAGCGCGCGGGTGGTCGGGTGCTTGGCGATGCGGTCGTACATCTGCGGCTGGGTGAAGGCCGGCTCGTCCGACTCGTTGTGGCCGTGACGGCGGTAGCACACCATGTCCACCACGACGTCGGACTTGAAGGTGTGGCGGTACTCGGTGGCGATGCGGGCGACGTGGATGACCGCTTCGGGGTCGTCACCGTTGACGTGCAGGATCGGCGCCTGGACCATCTTCGCCACGTCCGAGGCATAGGTGCCCGAACGCGAATACTGCGGCGCGGTGGTGAAGCCGATCTGGTTGTTGATGATGAAGTGAATGGTGCCGCCGGTGCGGTAGCCCTTGAGCTGCGACAGCCCCAGGCATTCCGGCACCAGACCCTGACCGGCAAACGCGGCGTCGCCGTGCAGGATAACGGCCAGCACGCGGGTGCGTTCGGTGTCATTCAACTGGCCCTGACGGGCGCGCACCTTGCCGAGCACCACCGGGTCCACCGCTTCGAGGTGCGACGGGTTGGCCTGCAACGACAGGTGGACGGTCTTGCCGTCGAAGTCGCGGTCGGCCGAGGTCCCCAGGTGGTACTTCACGTCGCCCGAGCCCTGGACGTCGTCCGGGTTGGCGGCGTTGCCCTGGAATTCGGAGAAGATGTTGCGGTAAGGCTTGTGCAGGATGTTGGCCAGCACGTTCAGACGGCCACGGTGGGCCATGCCGAACACCACTTCCTCGACACCCAACTGGCTGCCGCGCTTGAGCACCTGCTCGATGGCCGGGATGACGGACTCGCCGCCCTCAAGCCCGAAACGCTTGGTGCCGGTGTACTTGATCTGAAGGAACCGCTCGAAGCCTTCGGCCTCGGTCAGGCGCTCCAGGATGGTCTTCTTGCCGAGGTCGGTGAACTCGGTGATGTTGCGCGAGCCTTCCATGCGCTGCTGGATCCAGGCCTTCTGGTCGGGATCCTGGATGTGCATGAACTCGACGCCGATCGACCCGCAATAGGTCTTCTTCAGCACCGAGAGGATCTTGCGCAGGGACGCCTTTTCACCCAGGCCCAGCACGTTGTCGATGAAGATCTCGCGGTCGAGATCGGCATCCGTGAAGCCGTAGGTGCGGTAGTCCAGTTCGGGATGGGGGGTCGGATCGACCAGGCCCAGCGGATCCAGGGCGGCCTGGAGGTGACCACGCACACGGAACACGCGGATCATCATCAGGGCGCGGATGCTGTCGAGCACGCGCAAGCGCACCTCGGCCTCGGACACGCCAGCACCGGCGGCGGGGGCAGCGGCACCATCACCCTTCTTTTTGGCCGGGGCGGGCGGTGCGTCGGGGTCCGGCGCGCCGATGACCTTGCGGGCCCCACGGTCCCAACTCGGGCCGCTGACTTCGCGGGCCAGAGCGTCGGGGTCGTCCATCAACTCACGGAACACGCCGACCCAGCTCTGATCGACCGCATTGGGGTCATCCAGATAGCGCTGATAGAGTTCGGCGATGAAGGTGGCGTTGGTCCCAGAGAAAATCGAAGCTTCCACGCTTCCGACCCTTCGTTTTGCCCGGTTGTCCCAAGATGTGGTTCGAGGCCGGCGCGGCCGGGTTACCGTGCAGGCCCGAGCCCTGTCCTTTTGTGCGTCGTGAAACACCGTGGTGCGTCACATGACACCGGGGCTGCGGGGGGCAAAGGACAGCCACCCCCCGCATCCGGTTCGGGCGCCTTAGCCCTTGAGCTGGGTCACCATGGTCGAGCCCAGCGCCGCCGGGCTGTCCGCCACGGCGATACCGGCCGAACGCATGGCCTCCATCTTGGCTTCCGCCGTGCCCTTGCCGCCGGAAATGATCGCACCGGCATGACCCATGCGCTTGCCCGGCGGGGCGGTGACACCGGCGATGAAGCCAACCATCGGCTTCTTCACCTTCTGCGCCTTGATGAACTCGGCGGCTTCTTCCTCGGCCGAACCACCGATTTCACCAATCATGATGATGCCTTCGGTTTCCGGGTCCTTGAGGAACATCTCAAGGCAATCGATGAAGTTGGTGCCGTTGACCGGGTCACCACCGATGCCGATGCAGGTCGACTGACCCAGGCCGGCGGCGGTCGTCTGCGCGACGGCTTCGTACGTCAGGGTGCCCGAACGGGACACCACGCCGATCTTGCCACGCTGGTGAATGTGACCGGGCATGATGCCGATCTTGCATTCGCCGGGGGTGATGACACCGGGGCAGTTCGGGCCGACCAGACGGGTCTTGGAGTTCTGGAGGGCGCGGTAGACGCGCACCATGTCCAGCACCGGAATGCCTTCGGTGATGCAGACGGCCAGTTCCAGCTCGGCGTCGATGGCCTCGAGGATGGCATCGGCGGCGAACGGCGGCGGCACGTAGATCACCGTGGCGTTGGCGCCGGTGCGCTCCTTGGCCTCGGCCACGGTGTCGAACACCGGCAGGTCGAGGTGCTTGGTGCCACCCTTGCCCGGCGTCACGCCACCGACCATCTTGGTCCCGTAGGCGATGGCCTGCTCGGAGTGGAAGGTGCCCTGCGAGCCGGTGAAGCCCTGACAGATGACCTTGGTGTCCTTACCAACGAGAACGGCCATTACTTCGCCTCCTTCACGGCCTTGACGACCTTTTCAGCCGCGTCCGCCAGATTGTCGGCGGCGATGATCGGCAGGCCGGATTCACTCATGATCTTCTTGCCCAGTTCCACGTTGGTGCCTTCGAGGCGAACCACCAGCGGAACGTTGAGCGACACTTCACGGGCAGCGGCGACCACGCCTTCGGCGATGACGTCGCAGCGCATGATGCCGCCGAAGATGTTGACCAGGATGCCTTCGACGTTGGGGTCGCGCAGGATGATCTTGAACGCGGTGGTGACGCGTTCCTTGGTGGCCCCGCCGCCGACGTCCAGGAAGTTGGCCGGAGCGCCGCCGTACAGCTTGATGATGTCCATGGTCGCCATGGCAAGGCCCGCGCCGTTGACCATGCAGCCGATGGAGCCGTCAAGCTTGATGTAGTTCAGCGAGTGACGCGCGGCTTCGATCTCGGACGGGTCTTCCTCGTCCTCGTCGCGCAGTTCCTCGATGTCCTTGTGACGGTAGAGGGCGTTGTCGTCGAAGCCCATCTTGCAGTCCAGGGCCACGATGCCACCCTCGCCGGTCACGACCAGCGGGTTGATCTCGAGCAGCGCCACGTCCAGCTCGTTGAAGCAGGCGAAGATGCCGGTCAGGGCCTTGACGAACGCGCTGACCTGCTTGCCTTCAAGACCCAGCGCGAAGGCCAGCTTGCGGCAATGGAAGCCGGAGATGCCGGTGGCCGGATCGATGTCCTGGACCAGGATCTTTTCCGGGGTGTGGGCGGCGACTTCTTCGATGTCCATGCCGCCTTCGGTCGAGGCCATGATGGACACGCGCGACGAGGCGCGGTCAACCAGCATCGACAGGTACAGCTCGCGCTTGATGTCGCAGCCGTCTTCGATGTAGACGCGCTTGACTTCCTTGCCCTCGGCACCGGTCTGGTGGGTCACCAGGGTGTTGCCCAGCATGGCTTCGGCGTTCTCGCGGACGTCCTCGACCGACTTGACGACGCGGACGCCGCCCTTGGTGCCGGCTTCGGGTTCCTTGAAGGTGCCCTTGCCGCGCCCACCAGCGTGGATCTGCGACTTGACCACGAAGACGGGGCCGCCGAGTTCCTTGGCCACCCGCTCGGCTTCATCGGGCGTGTACGCCACACCGCCGCGCAGGACCGGCACGCCGAACTTCTTCAGCAGCTCCTTCGCCTGATACTCATGAATGTTCATCGACTGGTCGCCTTGTTCCGTTGGCCCAATTGACTTGGGAGGTCGTGCGAAATGGCCCCGGCGCGAACCCGCGCCAGGGCCAAAAAGATGTTACTTGGACAGCATTTCCTTGGACAGGGCGATCAGGTCCCGAACGGTGCCCACGGACTTCTCGAAGCCCGCCTTTTCCTCGGCATTCAGTTCGATCTCGACCACCTTCTCCACGCCGTTCTCGCCGATGATCACCGGCACGCCGACGTAGATGCCGTCCTGGCCATACTGGCCGTCAACCCAGGCGGCGCAGGGCAGCAGGCGACGCTGGTTCTTGAGGTAGGCCTCGGCCATCTGCACGCCGGCCGCGGCCGGGGCATAGAACGCCGAACCGGTCTTGAGCAGGCCGACGATCTCGGCGCCGCCGTCACGGGTGCGCTGGATGATCTGGTCGAGCTTTTCCTGGGTGGTCCAGCCCATCTTCACCAGATCGGGCAGCGGAATGCCGGCCACGGTGGAGTAACGGGCCAGCGGCACCATGGTGTCGCCATGGCCGCCCAGCACGAACGCGGTGATGTCCTGGACCGAGACGTTGAACTCCTCGGACAGGAAGTAGCGGAAGCGCGCCGAGTCCAGCACGCCGGCCATTCCGACGACCTTGTTGTGCGGCAGGCCCGAGGCCTCGCGCAGCACCCACACCATCGCGTCGAGCGGGTTGGTGATGCAGATCACGAAGGCGTCCGGGCAGTTGTCCTTGATGCCCTTGCCGACCGACGCCATCACCTTGGCGTTGGTGCCGACCAGATCGTCGCGGGACATGCCGGGCTTGCGCGGCACACCGGCGGTCACGATCACGACGTCGGCGCCGGCAATGGCGCTGTAGTCGTTGGCGCCGGAGTAGGCGCAATCAACGCCTTCGATCGCGGTGGACTGAGCGATGTCCAGGCCCTTGCCCTGGGGCGTCCCTTCAGCAATGTCGAACAGGACGACATCGCCCAGGTCCTTCAGGCCGATCAGGTGAGCCAGCGTGCCGCCAATGTTGCCGGAGCCGACCAGAGCGATTTTCTTACGTGCCATGGAAATCCCTCTTCATATCGAAATGGGTTTGATTGACTACCACCCCGCTCGGCGCCAGCGGCAACCCTAACGGGCGGCTCTCGATAACGTGTTTCCACCCGATAGGCAAGGGCCTTCCGGGGGCGTGACGGACATTCAGAATACTGATTGCGTAAGATTATTCCACGGCTTTCGGGCCATCGGGGCCTCGCGGAGGGGTCTAAAGATGACCAATCCGTGAAAAATCACCGCACTACCCGTCAACCACCCCTTCGGGTAGGCGACTTTCCGGCCGGTCGAGGCTCTGGTGTAGGGGTTTCTACCCTGCACACTGCATCAGATGCGGCAGGTTCTCAACGGGCAAGGTCGTGGGCGGTGTTTCTGGGCAGTAATCTTTCGCGGGGCGCCCGACTCGGGGGCAGAAGGGGCCTCACGCCAGATGCTTGGCCCCCAGGTAATCCTCGGACTGCATTTCCATGAGGCGCGACACCGTGCGCTGGAACTCGAACGCGCCGTCGCCGGTCGGGTACAGCGCCTCGGGCGGGGCGTCGGCGCTCATGGCCAGCAGGGTGCGGTGCTCGTAGAGGGCATCGACCAAGGTGACGAAGCGCCGCGCCGCGTTGCGATTCTCCGGCCCCAGGCGCGGCACCCGGTCCACCACCACGGCATTGAACACCGAGGCGATGTGCATGTAGTCGGCCGGCCCCAGCGGCTGTTCGCACAGGTCGTTGAAGGAAAACCGCGCCACATCCCCGGCCGCACGCGGCACCGGCACGCGGCGACCCGACACGAACACGGCGTCAGAGCGCACCGGGCGGCCATTGGCCAGATGCGCGAAAAGCCCATCAAGAGCGCCGTCGCTGTCCGGCCCCAGCGGGGTGTGGAACACCGGCGAGCCCTTCAGGCGGCCCAGGCGGTAATCGGTTTCCGAGGCGAGGTGCAGCAGGTCCAGCCGGGCCTTGATCTGGTCGATGAAAGGCAGGAACTTCTCGCGCTGGAGGCCGTCCTTGTACAGGTCGTCGGGATGGCGGTTGGACGTGGTGACCACCACGGCGCCGCGCTCCATCAGTTCCTGGAACACGCGGCCGACGATCATGGCGTCGGCGATGTCGTGAACCTCCAGTTCGTCCAGGCACAGCAGCCAGCCGCGCTCGACCATGCGGGTGGCCAGCGGCGGCACCGGGTCGTGGTGCTCGCGCCGCCCGGCCCGCCAGGCATGGATTTCGGAATGGAAGTCGCGCATGAACTCCTGAAAGTGCAGGCGGCGCTTGGCCTGCACTGGCGCGGTGCGGAAAAACAAGTCCATCAGCATGGACTTGCCGCGCCCCACCGGCCCGTAGAGGTACAGCCCCTGCGGCGGAGTCGGCGCGCGTTCACGGCGGGCCAGCCCGAAGCGGGCCTTCCAGCCGGGCGCACCGGTCGAGGGCTGGTACCCCGACAGGGCGTGATGCAGGCTTTCGAGTTTTTCCACCGCCAGGGCCTGGACGGGGTCGTGCTTCAGCCCGCCAGCGGCAAGCTTGGCGCGGTAGAGGGACAGCGGTGTGTCGGTCATCAGGGTGCGTCTTTTGGTGGGTCGGGGCAAACTGCGGGGCAAGGTGTACCGCAACTCCCCGCGTCCATGGCCGAACGCAGGTGCGAAAACACCCCCCAGCTACATAGACGCCCCCCGCCCCCGGCGCAACGTTCCAGACGGCACCCCCGTTATGCGATCACGCCCGACGCCCATCCGACCACAAAGGAGACCGCAATGCTCAAGTTCCTGGGAAGCGCCGTCGGCATCATCTTCCTGATCGGCCTGCTGGTGGTCATCGGACTGCTGGCGCTGATTTTCTAAGCGGGCTCTGCCCGCACCCGCAAGGAGGCCAGCCTCCTTGACCTCATGACGTGACGGGGCAAAAGCCGCGCGCAGCGCATTGAACGCTGGCGGGCTGTTGCCTGCGGCGCAAGTGAAGTCTCCGCCCCCCTCATGGGATCCAAGGGCCGCGCGGCCCTTGGCGGGTCTGGGCAGAGCCCAGCACTTCCTTAAACAGAAACGCCGCAGGAGGGGTCCCCTGCGGCGTCTCTGATCGTGCGCGAAGCGAGCCTTTACGCCGAGGCCGCCACCTCGTGGTCGGCGTTCAGCTTGTCCACCAGGGCGTCGAGGACCTCGGCCGCCATGGCGTGGTCGATCTGGCAGGTTCCGGCCGCCTGGTGGCCGCCGCCGCCGTATTCCAGCATCAGCTTGCCGATGTTGCTGGGGCTCGACTTGTCGAAGATGGACTTGCCCACGGCATACACCACGTTCTGGTTCTGGAACCCGCGCATGGCGTGAATGGACACCGTCACGTTGGGGAACAGGGCATAGATCATGAAGCGGTTGCCGGCGTAGATGGTTTCCTCGTCCCGCAGATCGAGAACGATGACCTTGCCGCGCACGGTGGCGCAGTCCTGCACCTGCTTGGTGAACTTCGGCTCGTGCTCGAAATACAGGTCGGTGCGTTCGCGGACGTCGGGCAGGGCCAGCACTTCCTCGATGCTGTGATCGACGCAGTAGTCGATCAGCTCCATCATCAACTGGTAGTTGGAAATGCGGAAGTCGCGGAAACGGCCGAGGCCGGTGCGGGCGTCCATGATGAAGTTCATCAGGTTCCAGCCGGTCGGGGCCAGCACCTCGCCAATGGAGAAGTTGGCCGAGTCGCCCTTGTCCACCGCTTCCATCATCTCGTCGGAGATGCGCGGCAGCTTGGCGGCCCCACCATAATAGTCATACACCACGCGGGCGGCCGATGGCGCCTCCGGGTGGATGATATGGTTGTCCCGCTTGCCAACGCGCAGGGTTTCCGACAGATGATGGTCGAACGCCAGATGCACACCCTCGACATAGGGCAGGTTGGTGGTGATGTCGCGGCCGGTAATTTCGATCTTGCCGTCCTGCATGTCCTTGGGATGGACGAACTTGATGTCGTCGATCAGGCCCAATTCCTTGAGGATCATCGCGCACACCAGGCCGTCGAAGTCACTGCGCGTGACCAGACGATATTTATTCCCTTCGGCCATGGCGACCCCACTCCCTGACAAACATATACGAATCCGATGGACACACCTTACTGTCGCCCGCGGTGCAGCGCAATCGGCCACGCATGGGATGTTAGGACCACGTCGAAAAGGGGATGACGGGGGCGGCTTGCATTAAGCCGGGTTATGGTTTATCACCCTCGGCTTCCGAACCATGAGCGGCGCGGCGGAGCGTCAGACCTTCCTTTGGGGGGTCCGGCGCCGGGCATGCCCAGTCGCTTGATTTCAAGAACCCTCCTCCGGAGTTTTCAAAATGCCCAAGATGAAGACCAAAAGCGCCGCCAAGAAGCGGTTTCGCATGACCGGCACCGGCAAGGTCCGTGGCAACGTCGCCTACAAGCGTCACATGCTGCGCAACAAGCCCAAGCAGATGAAGCGCCAGGCGCGCGGGACCTTCGTTCTGAACGCTTGCGATGCCCGCATCGTGAAGAAGTTCCTGCCCTACGGCTAAGCTTGTTAAAGACCTCGTCAGGAGACCGTTGAATGTCCCGTATCAAGCGCGGCGTGACCACCCACGCCCGTCACAAGAAGATCATCAAGCTCGCCAAGGGCTATCGCGGCCGCAACTCGACCAACTTCCGCATTGCGATCGAGAAGGTCGAAAAGGCCCTGCGCTACGCCTACCGCGACCGTCGCAACAAGAAGCGCGACTTCCGTGGCCTGTGGATCCAGCGCATCAACGCGGCGTCGCGTGAGCACAACATGCCGTACTCCAGCTTCATGAACGGCCTCAAGAAGGCCGGCATCGAGCTGGACCGCAAGGTGCTCGCCGACCTCGCCGTGCGTGAGCCGGCGTCGTTTGCCTCGCTCGTCGAAAAGGCCAAGGCGGCCCTCGGCTGAGCGACCCCCGGCGTGCAAGCGCCAGGGCACAGACGCTAAGACTGCGAGGGGGCTGCCTTCCCAAAGGCGGCCCCCTTTGTCTGTTCAAATGTTTTTATTTCCCGCAAATACGTCGTCGCAGACGGGTCCGTCTGCTCGGGATTTGCTCTTGAGGACGTTCCGCATGGACAAGCTGGAAGACCTTCGCGCCGAACTCCTGCGCGACGTCGAATCCGCCTCCGATACCGACACGCTGGACAAGGTCCGCGTCGCCGCGCTCGGCAAGAAGGGCCGCATCACCGACATGATGAAGGGCCTGGGCGGCATGGATGCCGACGCCCGCCGCACCGCTGGCGCCGCCCTGAACGCGCTCAAGGACGCCGTGGCCGAGGCCATCGACATCCGTAAGCAGGCGCTTGAGGCCGACGCCCTGAACGCCCGGCTGGCCCGCGAGCGCATCGACGTCACCCTGCCGGTGCGCACCGAGTCCACCGGCACCCTGCACCCGATCAGCCAGACCATCGACGAGGTGGTGGCGATCTTCGGGCAGATGGGCTTCACGCTGGCCGAGGGGCCGGACGTCGAGGACGACTTCCACAACTTCACCGCCCTGAACTTCCCGCCCGGCCATCCGGCGCGCGACATGCACGACACGTTCTTTTTGAACGAGCGCGAGGACGGCACGCGGCACCTGCTGCGCACCCACACCTCGCCGGTGCAGATCCGCACCATGCAGACGACCGAGCCGCCCATCCGCACCATCTGCCTGGGCCGCACCTACCGCTGCGACTCGGACATGACCCACACCCCGATGTTCCACCAGATCGAAGGTCTGGTGATCGACAAGGCGACCCACATGGGCCACCTCAAGGGCGTGCTGAAGGAATTCGTCGAGGCGTATTTCGAGGTCGATGCGGTCCCCATGCAGTTCCGCCCGTCGTTCTTCCCCTTCACCGAACCGTCGGCCGAGGTCGATATCGGCTGTTCCCGCAAGGGCGGCGAACTGAAGATCGGGCAGGGCGACGACTGGCTGGAGATCCTCGGCTGCGGGATGGTCCATCCCAACGTGCTCAAGGCCTGCGGCTACGACCCGCAGGTCTATCAGGGCTTTGCCTTCGGCATGGGCCTGGAGCGTATCGCCATGCTCAAGTACGGCATCCCCGACCTGCGCACCTTCTTTGAGTCTGACCTGCGCTGGCTGCGCCATTATGGATTCGCGGCCCTGGATGTACCGACCGTCACCGGAGGGCTGACCCGATGAAGTTCACCCTGTCCTGGCTCAAGGATCACCTTGATACCGACGCCAGCCTGGCCGAGATCGGCCGCACCCTGACCATGATCGGGCTGGAGGTCGAGGGCATCCACGACCCCGGCGCCGAACTGGCCGACTTCATCGTCGGGCATGTGCGCAGCGCCGAAAAGCATCCCGACGCCGACAAACTCCAGGTCTGCTCGGTTGATACCGGGTCCGAACTGGTCCAGGTGGTGTGCGGCGCGCCCAACGCGCGGGCCGGCCTGAAGGTCGTCCTGGCCCGCCCCGGCGCGATCATCCCGGTCGATGGCACCAAGCTGAAGAAGGGCAAGATCCGCGGTGTCGAGAGCATGGGCATGATGTGCTCCTCGCGCGAACTGAACCTGGGCGACGATCACGGCGGCATCATTGAACTGCCGGCCGAGTCTCCGACCGGGGCCCCGGTGACTCAGGTCCTGCCGGCCGACCCGGTCATCGACATCGCCATCACCCCCAACCGCGCCGACTGCCTGGGCGTGCGGGGCGTGGCGCGCGATCTGGCCGCCGCCGGTCTGGGCACCCTCAAGGACGACCCGTGGACCGCGCCGGTCGCTGGCACCTTCGCCAGCCCGGTCAGCGTCACCCGCCAGTTCCCCGAGGGCCTGGACGACGCCTGTCCGCAGTTCGTCGGCCGCACCATCCGGGGCGTCAAGAACGGCGAAAGCCCGCAGTGGCTGAAGGACCGCCTCACTGCGGTGGGCCTGCGCCCGATCTCGGCCCTGGTGGATATCACCAACTTCGTGACCATCGACCGCGCCCGCCCGCTGCACGTCTTTGACGCCGACAAGCTGACCGGCGGCATCACGCCCCGCATGGGCAAGGCCGGCGAGACCATCGAGGCGCTCAACGACAAGTCCTATGAGGTCGATGAGTCCGTCGTGGTCATCGCCGACGATGCCGGCCCGCAGGCCATCGGCGGCGTGATCGGCGGCACCGCCACCGGCTGCACCGAAACCACCACCACGGTGTTCGTGGAAAGCGCCCTGTTCGACGCCCGCCGCGTTGCCGCAACCGCCCGCAAGCTGGGCATCGAATCCGACGCCAAGCACCGCTTCGAGCGCGGCGTGGACCCGGCCTCGGCCGTGTGGGGGGCCGAAATGGCGACCCGCCTGATCCTCGACCTGTGCGGCGGCGAGGCGTCCGAACTGGTTGTCGCCGGCGATGAACCGCGCTGGCAGCGCTCCATCACCCTACGCCCGGAACGGGTCGGCCAGTTGGTCGGCATTGACGTCGCCACCGACTCCATGGAGGCCATGCTGCGCGGCCTGGGCTGCGCGGTGTCGCGCCAGGACGCAAGCCTGATCGCCGACCCGCCAAGCTGGCGCGGCGACCTGGAGGAAGAACACGATCTGGTCGAGGAAGTCGCCCGCCTGTACGGCTACGACAACATCACCGCCGTGCCCCTGCCCCGCCTGCCGATGCCCAAGCCGGTGCTGACCCCGCGTCAGAAGACCGTCCGGCTGGTCACCCGTGGGCTGGCCGCGCGCGGGCTGCTGGAAACCGTCACATGGTCGTTCCTGCCGCGCGCCCAGGCCGCCCTGTTCGGCGGCGGAAGCGAGGACCGGCAGCTTGCCAACCCGATTTCCTCGGACCTCGATGCCCTGCGTCCGTCGGTGCTGCCCAACCTGATTACCGCGGCCGGCCGCAACGCCGCGCGCGGTTTCCCCGACCTCGGCCTGTTCGAGATCGGGCCGCAGTTCCATGGCGGCGAGCCGGGAGACCAGAAACGCGTCGCCGCTGGCATCCGGGCCGGCAAGACCGGGCCGCGCCACTGGTCCGGCGGGCCGCGTGCGGTCGATGCCCTGGACGCCAAGGCCGACGCCCTGGCCGTCCTCGCCACCGCCGGGGTCAACGTGGACAACCTGCAAATCGTGGCCGAGGCCCCAGCGTGGTATCACCCCGGCCGCTCCGGCAGCCTGCGCCTTGGCCCGACCGTGCTGGCGGTATTCGGGGAAATCCACCCCGGCGTGCTCAAGGCGCTCGACGTCAAGGGTGCCGTGGTCGGTTTCGAGGTGTTCATCGACGACACCCCGCTGCCCAAGGCCAAGGCGACCAAGGCCCGCCCGCTGCTCAACGCCTCTCCGTTCCAGCCGGTCGAGCGCGACTTCGCCTTCGTGGTGGAAACCTCGGTCCAGGCCGACGCCCTGGTCCGCGCCGCCCGCTCGGCTGACAAGGCGCTGATCGCCGACGTCGGCGTGTTCGATCTCTACGAAGGCCCGAACATGCCCGAAGGGAAAAAGTCCCTGGCCATCACCGTCACCCTGCAACCCCGCGACCGCACCCTGACCGAAGAGGACATCGACCTGGTGTCCAACAAGGTCATCTCGAACATCGAGAAGGCGACAGGGGGGACGCTGCGGGGGTAGGGGAAGGAAGTTCAGACACCGAGGACACCGAGAAAACACAGAGGGCACCGAGAGGGCGGTGTTGCCGTTGCAGCGCGATCAGGCCTCTTCGGGGCTTGAGGCCTGCGGCGCGTAGCGACGGCCCCTCGGTGACCTCGGTGGATCCTCGGTGACCTCGGTGTCGAACTTTTTGTTTCACACCCCGGTCCTCCCCCCTCGCAGGAATCCGCTTTCTGGCTCAAGCGCTTGTGCTATACTGCGCGGCCCCGCGCTGAGCGTCTGGGTAGAATGGCGTCGTCGCTGCGGGGATTATGGGGGTCCGCCCGATGGTCGGGTGGAATCATAGGCAGCGAGTGATCGACCCGTGAAACTGACCATTGAGCGCGCAACGCTTCTGAAGTCCCTCGGTCACGTTCAATCCGTGGTCGAGCGACGCAACACCATTCCGATTCTGTCCAACGTGCGCCTCGAAGCCGGCCCGAACGGCCTGTCGCTGAACGCCACCGACATGGACCTGGAAATCGTCGAGACCGTGGGGGCCGACGTTTCCCAGCCCGGCAGCACCACCGCGCCGGCCCACACCTTCTATGAAATCGCCCGCAAGCTGCCCGACGGGGCGCAGGTGGAAATCGCCTATTCGGGCGAGGACAGCCAGTTGACCCTGCGGTCGGGCCGCTCGCGGTTCTCGTTGTCGTGCCTGCCGGTCGAAGACTTCCCGAACATGGTGGGCGGCATATTCACCCACACCTTCACCCTGCGCGTGGCCGACCTGCGCGGCCTGATCGACCGCACCAAGTTCGCGATCTCGACCGAGGAAACGCGCTACTACCTCAACGGCATCTACCTGCACGCCGCCCTGTCGGACGGGGTCGAGGTGCTGCGCGCCGTCGCCACCGACGGCCACCGTCTGGCCCGCGTCGAAGTCCCCCAGCCCGAGGGCGCGGCCGGGATGCCCGGCGTGATCGTGCCGCGCAAGACCGTGGCCGAGGTCCGCAAGCTGATCGAGGAAACCAACTCCGACGTCACCATCTCGCTGTCGGACTCCAAGATCCGGTTTGCCTTTGACGACGCGGTGCTGACCTCCAAGCTGATCGACGGCACCTTCCCCGATTACGAACGCGTCATCCCCCAGGACAACGACAAGATCCTGGTGGTCGAGAAGAAGCCGTTCTCGGACGCCGTGGACCGCGTGTCGGCAATCTCCACCGAGAAAAGCCGCGCCATCAAGGTGGCGGTGGACAAGGGCACCCTGACCCTGTCCGCCTCCAGCCCCGAGGCCGGCAGCGCGACCGAGGAAGTGTCGGTGACCTACGACAGTTCGCCCATGGAAATCGGCTTCAACTCGCGCTACCTGCTCGACATCATGAGCCAGATCGAGGGCGACTCGGCGCGCTTCGCCATGGCCGACGCCGCCTCGCCGACGGTCATCCGCGAAGTGGCCGATGGGTCGGCGGTCTACGTCCTCATGCCCATGCGCGTTTGACCGGTTCCCATGTCTGAAGCCTTCACGCCGGTCGGCGTGCGGCGGCTGACCCTGACCGACTTCCGGTCCTATCCGCGCCTGCGGGTGGAGACCGACCTGCGCCCGGTGGTCCTGACCGGGGCCAACGGGGCGGGCAAGACCAACCTGCTGGAGGCGATCTCCTTCCTCGCCCCCGGCCGGGGTCTGCGCCGCGCCAAGCTGTCCGAGGTGACCCGCATGGACGCCCCCGGCGGGCCGCGCGGGGCCTGGGCGGTGGCCGCC
>LAEA01000174.1 GCA_000961745.1 Rhodospirillaceae bacterium BRH_c57
CCATGGCCGGGTCGGTCAGCATCCACAGGCCCATGACAACCAGCCCCAGCGCGGAGCCGGCGGCGACGACCCGGCAGCCGAGCCCCGTCTCGCCACGCCCCGGTTCGCCGCGCACTACGTCAAAAAGCAGGGTGGCGCCGGCACCGGCGATCAGGGCGGTCAGCGTCAGGACCACCGGGAAGGCCACGGTGTGCCACAGCGGACGCGCCGCGACGATGGTCATCTCCCCCGCCGTGTAACCCAGGATGCCGATGCCGAACAGGCCGACGGCGGCATACAGCAGGGTTTCAAGGCGGGTGCGCAGGCGCAGGGCGGAGACCACGGCCAGGGCGACGACGCTGCCGATGTACAGCGGCAGCAGCCAGCTTCCCCACCACATCACCGAATCGGTGGCAAAGCTCAGGTAGAAGTGCAGGAAACGCGCCGGCTGATGGAGGTCGGCCAGCAGCGGCAGGGGGGCCGCCACGGCCAGGGCGGTGGCGGCCATCAGGGCACCACGGCCCTCGCCGCTCTTGGTCCAGCGGGCGTAGACCGCCAGCAAGGCTGCACCGACCGAGGCGCCGATCAGCAGGAAGTAGAACACGGCCCAGGGACGCCACGGCATGTCGTGGTCGATGGACAGGATGTCGATGGCGGTCATGGCTCAGACCTCCTGGTGAGAGCGCGCGGGGGCGCTCTGCCGCAACTGACGTGCCCCGCCACCGGTCCGGACGGCGGACTGCAGGCTGTCGTCGAGGCCGATGTAGTGGACGCGCGGGTTGGTCCCGAACTCGGGCCGGAGCTGCTTGGTCTCGTGGGCCGCCATCAGGACGCGCAGGGCACTGGTGGGGTCGTCGAGATCGCCGAAGACGCGGGCGTTGCCGACGCAGGTTTCGACGCAGGCCGGCAGAAGCCCGGCCTCGGTGCGCTGGACGCAGAAGGTGCATTTGTCGGCGGTGCCGGTCTCGTGGTTGATGAACCGCGCCTCGTAAGGGCAGGCCTGGACGCAGTAACCGCAGCCGACGCATTGATCGGCATCGACCACCACCGCGCCGGCAGCGGTCTTGAAGGTGGCGTCCACCGGGCAGACGGGCATGCACGGCGGGTCGTCGCAGTGGTTGCACAGGCGCGGCAGGACGGCTTGGCTCGGCCCGCTGGGGGTGTCCAGCTCATAGACCGGCACATGGGTGCGGTGCTGGCCCTCGGGCAGGGCGTTTTCCTGGGCGCAGGCGACGGTACAGGCCTGGCAGCCGATGCATTTGCGCAGGTCGATCAGCATGCCCCAGCGCGGGGTGGCGTGTCCGGGTACGGCGGCTGCGACGGGCGCCGCCAGAGCCGCAGCCGGAGCCCCGGCCAAGGCCGCGATGGCGCCAGTAAGGAAGGTGCGTCTTGAGGTCATGGGGTTGCCTCCGGTCAGGACGGCTTGAAATCCGACCTTCAGGCTAGACCCGTTTGAGCACAGACGATATTGGAGGGGACTTGCAGGTGCCTAGGGGATTTCCCCTAGGGCTGGCCCGGCAGACTGGTGCGGCAGGGGCAGTCCTGGGCGCTCATCTCGGCCCGTGCCTTGGTGCGGTGGACATCGACCGTCGAGGTGGCTTCGAGCTTTGACAGCACGTTGTGGCGGTGGATATCCACCGTCTTGACGCTGAGGTCGAGGGATCTGGCGATGTCCTTGGACCGCGCGCCTTGCGCCATCAGGGCCATGACCTCCTGCTCGCGGTCGGTCAGGCGGGCCAGCTTGAGCCGCGCCGCATTAGTCGCACAGCACTCGGCGGCGCGGGCACGGGTCTGGCCAAGGCAGGCCTGCACACGGTCCAGAAGGTCCTGCTCGTTGAACGGCTTTTCCATCAGGTCTACCGCGCCCAGGCGCATGGCGCGCACGGCGTCATGCACGTTGGCAAAGGCCGACACCACGATGACCGGCAACATGCAGCCCCGCTCACGCAGGGTTTCCAGAAGCCCCAGGCCGCTGGTGCCGGGCATGCGCATGTCCGTGATGATGACACCGACGCAGATGTGCCGTCCATCGCTCAGGAAGGCGTCGGCGGTTTCAAACGGCAGGGCGGTCAGGCCGACAGATTCGATCAGCCACACCATGGCCTCGCGCATCGCCGTGTCGTCGTCGATGACGACGACGGTGGGCTCGGCACCGGGGCCGGGGCCAAGTCCGGGGCCGGGGCCAAGTCCGGGGGTCGGCAGGTCGTTGGGGCGGGAGGATGGACTGGTCATGCCTGCTCCTGCTCTCCAGGGTTTCGCTTTGGCAATGGTAGACTGACGCACGCCACAGTGCCACCGCCGGGGCGCGGCTCCAGGGTCAGGCGGCCGTTGTGATGATCGACGATCGTCGCCGCCGTCGCCAGCCCCAGTCCAAGCCCGCCTTTGGTCGAGAAGAACGGCTCCAGCGCCCGCTCCAGCGCCTCATCGCTCAGGCCGCAGCCACGGTCGCTGACCGTCAGGATGGAGACCTCGGCGTCGCGCTGCAGGCTGATCTCCACCTCTCCACCATCAGCTCCGGGCCCCTCCATGGCATCAATGGCGTTCTGCACCAGGGCCATCGTCACCTGCCGCAACTGAACATCATCACCAAAGACCGGAATGGGGACGGCTGGCCGGATCGACAGCAAACGGCAATTGTGCTTGGCGGCATAGGTCGACAGCAGCACAACAACTTCATCCACCAGGTCGCGCAGGTCAAGGACCTCCCGCTGCGCCGGTTGCTTGGTAAGGAAGGCGCGCATGGACCGGATGAAGGCCGACGCCCTGTTGGCCTGCTCGGAAATGCGCCGCAGCGTTCCCTCGATCGCCGCAGGGTCGGCGGTGCCGCGCTCCTGGCGCAGCAGAAGACCGGCGGCGTAGGTGGAGATGGCGGCCAGCGGTTGGTTGAGGTCGTGCGCCAGGCTTCCGGCCAGGATGTTCAGCGATGAAACACGCTCGGCATGGGCCAGTTCGCCCTGCAGGATGCGGCTCCGCTGGGCGGCAGCCTCCAGTTCGCGGGTCCGGCGGCGGACCAGGATTTCGACGCGCCCGACGTGCAGCAGGAACAGGCCGAGCAGCACGGCGCCCAAGGCGACCCAGGCAAGATTGTCGCGCACCCAGCGGCGCAAGGCATCAGGCAGTTCCTGGCCGTAGGGATAGAGGCCGAGGTCCCTGTAGACGGCCTCGACGGCGGCATAGGAGACCGGAGCAATCCACCCGTCATGCCCAAGCCACGGGTCGCCGCCGGCCGCGCGCGGCATCGACAGCAGCGCCCGCGTTACGGTGGTGGCCAGGTCGGCTGACACATGGGGCAGCCGCAGGAAGGCCCAGTCGGGGTAGAGGGGCGTCGAAGTGCGGCAGGCGAAGCCCGCCGGCTGGCGGGGGGCGATCACCCGCAGCGCGGCAGGGTCGAGCTGCCCGGCTGCCTCCAGGCTTTCTATCAGGCAGGCGCGGACGACACCGGCCGCCGCCTCGCCGTTCAGCACGGCCTTGAGCACGGCCTGATGGGGAAACCCGACGACCTCGACCTCCAGATTTGGACGTGGGGCCGACGGATCACGCTCGGCCTGCTTCAGGATGGCGTAGCGGGCGATCAGGTGGCCGCCAAAGGCGTCTTGCGCGACGATGGCCAGTCGCTGCCCATCCAGGTCCCGCAGCGTCCTGATGGAGCTGTCGGCGCGCGTGATGACGGCCGACCCGAGAGCCTGTGTCTGGTTCTCGGTGGCCGTTGAGCGGGCGCTGGCCACGCGGCTGGCGCCGGTGCGCCGCACCAACTGGAAGGAATGGCCTGGATTGGTGATAACGAAATCAACGCCGCCTTCCGCCGCCGCCTGCGTCAGGGCGTCAAGGGTCAGCGGCTTCAGCCGAAACCGGACGTCCGGCATCTCTGCCTGCAGGTAGTCGGCCGTGGCAGCCCATGTTCGCAGGGCGGATTCTCCACCCCGGTAGGAGAGCACACCGATCCTCACCTCCGCAGCGGCGGCCGACAAGGACAGAGAGGTAACGAAAAGCGTCAGCAGGACCAGGAGGCGCATGAAGCTTTTTCCCGCGTAGCGACGATGCGATTGCAGACCGCATCCTTGGCCGCCTGATGCACCTGGCACAGAGGGTGGCTTGTGGGATCTTGCCCCGGCGCCCCCAGCATGAGAGGTGGCCCCATTCGTTCGGACAGGTTGGCTGCTAATTTAAGCTAGTCCCGGTGATGATTACGCCGCCAATGGCATGGCCGACACCGTCTCCGGGGCGCGCCCCGGAGACGGTGTCGGCGCGATCTGATGATACGCCTCGTCGGGCGTCTGTCCATCCAGCGCCGAGTGAGGGCGCCGGATGTTGTAGTAGGCGATCCAGCGCCCGAGCCCTGCACGCAGTTCGCTGCCCGTCTCGAAGGCGTGGAGATAGACGCACTCGTACTTCATGGACCGCCACAGCCGCTCGATGAAGACGTTGTCCATCCACCGCCCTCGACCGTCCATGCTGATGCACACCTGCGCGTCCTTCAGGACGTCGGTGAACCGAGGGCTGGTGAACTGGCTGCCCTGGTCGGTGTTGAAGATGTCTGGCGCGCCGTAGCGCTCCAGGGCCTCCTCCAGCGCTTCAATGCAGAAGTCGGTTTCCATCGTGTTGGACAGATGCCAGGACAGCCCCTTCCACGTCGTCCAGTCCATGACCGCCACGAGGTACAGGAAGCCCCGGCGCATCGGAATGTAGGTGATGTCGGCGCACCAGACCTGGTTCGGCCGGTCAATCGCCAGGCCGCGCAGCAGGTACTTGTAGACCGGGTGCTGCGGATGGGGCGTACTCGTCCGCGGCTTCTGGTAGATCGGCAACAAACCCATCTTTGCCATCAGGCGCGACACGCGCTTCCGGCCGGCCGTATAGCCCTGGCGGCGGAGATGACGCGCCATCTGCCGAGCCCCATAGAACAGGCACTCCAGGAAGGCCTCGTCGATCAGCCGCATCAGCACTAACCCGGATTATGCATGAGGGCTGGCGGGTGTAGTGCAAGATCCTGAGATTCTGTAGGTTTTTGGGTGTCGAAGCCAAAACCGAAAATCCAGGAGGAGCCACACCCGCCATGGTCGAACCTGCCCAACCCCTGGCCGGTCTGTCACCGTTAAATGGCAAGTCTCTGGTCGGCCGCTTCGATGGCGGGGATCTGTCGTCGGACAGCGGTCTCCTGGTCCTCCGCCAAGTGGAGGAGCGTCTCGATATCGCCGGGCGTCACCTTCCGGCAGGTGTCCAAGCGCATTGTGCTCGACATCGACGATACCTTCGACGCCACCCACGGCAACCAGCAGCTCCGCCTGTTCAACGGCTTCCACGACGAGTACGGCTTTCAGCCCATCGTCGTGTTCGACGGTGAAGGCCGCTTCATCACCGCCGCCCTGCGTCCGGCCAAGCGGCCCAAGGGAGCCGAGATCCTGCAGTACCTGCGCCGCCTGACCGGCCGCATCCGGGAGAACTGGCCCCAGGTGGAGATCCTGCCGTGCGGCGACGACCACTATTGCACGCCGGAGGTCCTGGATTACTGCCGCGCCCAGGGCGTCGATTTCATCCTTGGTCTGCCGCAGAACAAGGCCTTGCGGCGTCACGTCACCGACCTTGAGGCAAGCACCTTTACGAGAAGGTCTACTGCCGGCGCGGCCAGGCCGAGAACCACATCAAGGCCTGGAAGGCCCACCTCGCAGCCGACCGCACCTCCTGCTCGAAGGCCACCGCCAATCAGTTCCGCCTCTTCCTGCACGGCGGCGCCTACTGGCTCATGTGGACGCTGCGGGCGGCCCTGCCGCAGCAGTCGCAATGGCGCCGCGCGCAATTCGACACCCTCCGTCTCCGGCTGATCAAGATCGCCGGCCGTGTCATCGAGCTGAAGACCCGTGTCGCCCTCCATCTGCCGACGGCCTGTCCAGCGGCCGGCCTGTTGCGCCTCGTACTCCAGCGGCTGGCGCTTCCGGCACCGCCATAGCAGCGCCACCGACTGTCGTCCCCGCCCACCCTTCGTCGCCAACCTCAGAACCCGAACATCTCGCCGGGGCAGCCACCCTTGCTGCCGCGATTGGCGCCGTGCGCGCGGACCCGCTCAGAGTGTGACGCCTCGCCGGGGGACTGGCCCCTCAGGCAGCCTCATGCATGAAGGCGGCTAGAACGTGGGCGGTGTGTTGACCCACAGGACGCGGGATTCGCCGGATGAAAGGTTGCGGTAGCGATGGGGGAGTTCAGAGATGAAGTGGAACGAGTCCCCGGCCGCCAGTTCGTACACTTGGCCCGCCACGTTCAGTTCGATCAGCCCAACCAGGATGTAGCCGATCTCCTCGCCTGCGTGGCTGATGTCGCCGCCGCTGTCGGCGCCGGGTTCGAGGACGTGGATGTTGCCGTCGATCTTCTGGTCAGGCAGGGCCGGGGCCAGCCGTTCCAGGTGAATGGCCGGTGCGTCCTTGCTGCGCCGCACCAGCACCGATGGCCGCCCGCCGGCCCGGTATAGGGTGACTGCCGTGCGCTCGGTTTCGGAGAACAACTGGGCGATTGAGGTGTCCAACGCCGTGGCGATTCGGTGGAGGATGCGCAGCGACGGCGTGGCGCGCTCGGTTTCAATCTTGGACAGCATCGACGGCGAACATCCGGCCTTTTCGGCCAGGTCTGTCAGGCGCAGCCCGTTCTGGCGCCGCGCGGCGCGCACGCGGGCCCCCAGGTCGCTGTAGTGCGGTAGCGGCGATGGCCCGCCGTCATCCTGCATCATCGACACCCTTCCTTACTCCTGCTCCCTGCTCACAGCGGGGTTCGCATAGCACGTCTTGGCGCTGAGTCGCAGTGCGACTCCATGCTTCTACGCATTTTCGTCCTATTCAACTAATTTGAATAGTCGAGATTGAGTGGGGTCTGCCCGTCTGTGGCGGCGCACCAAGCGGCCGAATGGCCTGCGGCGCGTTGCTACAGCAATGATCCAGCAGGATATTTCTTTATCTTCCGTGGTGCACAATAATTTAGCATGCGCAATAGGCAGCCTGTTCTATGTGCATAATTCCAGATGTAAGCGTTCAACGTGCTTGAATTCCGTGAAACCATTGTTCAGGATGAGTGGTGTCGGGTCGGGCACTAATAAAACCGCCGCGCGCACAACAGCCCCCTGGGCCCGAACGAGTCCTCGCTGCTCACTGGAACAGGAACCCGGAAACATGAAGAAGAGCTTTTGCTGGAGCGCGGGAGCCGCGCTGGTCGCGGCAGCCATGCTGGCGACCGCCGTCCCCGCCGTCGCCAAGGACACCGTCAAGATCGCCTTCATCGGCCCGCTGACCGGCGGCGTATCGGCCAACGGCCTGGGCGGTCGCAACTCCGCGGAACTGGCCGTGAAGCTGCGCAACCAGGATGAAAAGGCCAAGTACACCTACGAGTTGATGGCCCTTGACGACGAATGTAAACCCAACGTCGGCGTGCAGGTCGCCACCAAGGCGGCAGCCGACCGCAAGGTCATCGGCGGGGTGACCCACTACTGCTCGGCGGTGGCCATCGGTGCGGTCGACATCTACCACAAGTTCGGAATGCCGGCGATCGTGTGGGGGGCCGTGCTGCCTGATATCACCTACGGCAACACCCATGCCGAGGTCCATCGCGTCAACGGCACGATGATCAACCAGAACGAAACTGCGGCGCAGTTCATGGCCGACCAGGGCTACAAGACCTGGGCCGTCATCCATGACACCACCGATTACGGCAAGGGCCACAACGAGTACTTCTCGAAGTTCATCACCGGGAAGGGCGGCAAGATCCTGGGCACCTTCGGCGTCACCGCCGACCAGCAGGATTTCACCGCCGAACTGACCAAGATCAAGGAGCTGAAGCCAGAGGTCATCTTCTTCGGCGGCCTGACCCCGATCGGCGTGCGCATCCGCCAGCAGATGGACAAGCTGGGCATCGAGGCGGTATTCCAGGGGACGTCGGGCATCGTGTCGGACGCCTACCTTGACGGCCTGGGCGAATTGGCCGAAGGCACGCTGGCGTTCCGCGAAGGCGCCCCGGCTGACAAGCTTCCGGGCGGCAAGTTCTTCCTGTCAGAGTATGAGAAGGCCGGCTACGACCAGGCTCCCGAGGCCTATGGGCCGTTCGCCTTCGCCGCAGCCAACCTCCTGATGGACGCCATCGAGGACGTCGGTGCGGACCGCAAGAAGGTCACCGCCTACCTCAACAAGGTCGAGAACCACGACTCCATCACCGGCCCGATCACCTTCGACGACCATGGTCAGAACACCGTCGCGGTGATTACCAAGTACGTCGCCGAAGACGGCAAGTGGGCGGTCTGGGAAGACAGCAAGTACGCCACCGGCGAGCGTAAGCTGGCTGGCCGGTAGAAGAGGTCTCCTTGGCGGCGCGGAGCGTTCTCCCTGACTCCGCGCCGCCACTTTTTTTTTCAGTCATGCCACGGAGTTTTCATCCATGGATATCGGCCTGCTGGGCCAGTACCTGGCCAACGGCATCATGCTCGGCACCATGTATGCCCTGGTCGCGGTCGGCTTCACGCTGTTCTTCGGCGTGCTTGACGTCATCAAGTTCTCCCACGGCGACGTGCTGATGCTCGGCGCCTTCACGGGGTTCACCGTGTACCTGGGCATGGCCGGCATCGGCATCGAGAACCCGTGGGTGCTGGTCGTTTTCGTGACCCTGTCGGCGGTCATCGGGACCGCCTTCATTGGTGCCGTCATCGCCCGCTACCTGGTGCTGCCGCTGAAGTCGGCGCCGCCGCTGAATATCCTGCTGATCACCCTGATGCTGGGCACGGCCATCCGCGAGGCGGTGCGCCTGTTTTTCCCCGATGGGTCGAACCCCAAGCCGTTCCCGTCGCTGCTGCCGTCGTCGTCGGTCGAGCTGGGCAATTTCTCGTTGCGCGCCGACAGCGCCATCCTGGTCGGGGTCGGTCTGGCCGTCATCGTCGGGCTGCATCTCCTGATCAACCGCACCCGTCTGGGGCTGGCCATCCGCGCCGTCGCCCAGGACGAGGAGACGGCCAAGACCATGGGCATCAACTACACCATGATCGTGCTGGTCACCTTCGCCATCGGGTCGGGCGCAGCCGCCTTCGCTGGCACCATGAACGGCCTGTACTACAACGAGATCAACTTCGGCATGGGCCTGCTGCTCGGTCTGATCGGGTTCTCGGCCGCCATCATCGGCGGGCTGGGCAACCTGTACGGGGCCATCCTGGGCGGGTTCCTGTTCGCCGGGCTGCAGACCGTCGGGGCCGTCGCCCTGCCGTTCGCCAGTGCCTACAAGGACGTCTTCGCCTTCGCGGTGGTGATCGCCCTGATGGCCTGGAAGCCCACCGGCCTGATCGCCGAACGTACCAGCGACCGAGTGTGAGGCCATGACCGCAAAAACCCTCGATCTTCCCAAAAAATCCTGGTTGGGCCTTCCGGCGCTGGCCATCGGGCTGATCTTCGTCGCCCTGGTCACCGTCTACGGCTGGCTGTTCCTGCACGCCGAGTCCGAAATGGAAGTGCTGGCCCTGTTGGTGGCCGCCGCCATCGGCGTGGTGGCCGGCACCCGCAGCGGGGCCACGCGTAACGTCTCGGTCGCCATGAACCAGCATTCGGGCATCATGAACGCGGCCATCATCGGCGGTGTCCTGGTCGTCATCGGCCTGTTGTCGCAGGAGCATTTCTCCCTGCTGATGCTGACCTCGGTGCTGCTCTACCTGACCGCGGCGCTCGGCCTGAACGTGCAGTTCGGCTATACCGGCATGGTCAACTTTGCCGGCGCGGCGTTCTTTGGCATCGGCGCCTATACCGCAGCCGTGATGACCATGCACACCGGCGTGCCGCCCTTGCTCATCCTGTTGTGCGGCGGCGTGGCCGCAGCGTTGATCGGCTTCGTCCTGGTGTTGCCGGTGGTGCGCACGCGGGGCCATTATTCGGCCGTGGTGACCATTGCCTTTGCCGTGCTGTTCAAGACCTTCCTGGAGGTCAACGACGTGCTCGGCGGGCCGCAGGGCCTGACCGTCGGATCAATGAGCATCCTTGGGTGGGACTTCAATTCCAGCCCGACGCTGTTCGGCGTGGAGATGTCCTTTTACGTCAACTACGCCCTGCTCGGCACCGTTCTGGCCGCCGTGGCGTTCATGTTCACCCGCCGGTTGGAGCGGTCGTGGCTGGGCCTGACTCTGGATTCCGTGCGCCTGGACGAGACGGCGTCGGCGTGCTTCGGCATCGGCGTGACGCGGGCCAAGATCCTGGCGTTCACCTTCGGCAATGTGCTGGCCGGCACGGCCGGCGCCCTTTACGGCATGATGATCAGCTTCATTGCGCCGACCAGCTTCACGTTCTCCGACAGCCTGCTGCTGGTCGCCATCGTGCTGCTGGGCGGCATGGGCAACCCGTGGGGCACGGCGGTGGCCGCAGCCATCGTGGTGGTTTTGCCCGAAAAGCTCCAGATCATCCAGGAATACCGCTTTCTGCTGTTCTCGGTGCTGGTCATTGTCATGCTGCTGTTCCGGCCCGACGGCCTGCTGCCGCGTCAAATCCGCACCTACATTCCCGGTTGGAGGAAGCAGCCATGAGCGGCCGCCTTCTGGAAATCACTCAGCTGAGCAAGCGCTTTGGCGGGGTCACCGCGCTCGACCAGTTCGAGATGACCGTCAATCGGGGCGAGATTCTCGGCCTGATCGGCCCCAACGGGTCGGGCAAAACGACCAGCTTCAACGTCGTCACGGGCATCTACGCGCCCAGCCAGGGCAAGATCCTGTTCGACGGCCAGGACATCACCGGCTTCACCCCGCAGCAGGTGTACAAGGCGGGAGTGGCGCGCACCTTCCAGCGGTCGCGCCTGTGCCTACCGCTGTCCATCCTCGACAACATCATGATCGGCAACTACGGCCGCCTGTCCAAGGGGCTGTGGTTCAACCTCATCAACCGGCGCGCCTTTCAGGCTGAGTTCGAGGAGGGCTTTGACCAAGCACAGGCCCTCATCCGCACCTTTTCGGCCAGCCTCGCCGACCGCATGTTCGAGCCGGTCGGCAGTCTGCCGATGATCGAACGGCGGCGCATCGAGATCTGCCGGGCACTGATCAGCCGGCCCAAGCTGCTGCTGCTCGACGAGCCATCGGCCGGCATGACCCACGACGAGACCAAGCAGCTCATGGACGACATCCTCGACGTCCGCAGCCGCATCGCCGACCTGTCGGTGGTCATCATCGAGCACGAGATGGGGGTGATCGAGCGCATTACCGACCGCTGCATCGTCCTCAACTACGGCCGCAAGATCTGCGAGGGCACCTACGGCCAGATCAGCACGGACCCCGAGGTCCAGCAGGCCTACCTGGGCGCGGAGTGAGCGGCATGAGCACCATCAGCATCGAAAACATCTACACCGCCTACGACAAGGCCGACGTCCTGCTCGGCGTGTCGCTGACTGTGGCGCCGGGCACCATCACCTGCCTGCTGGGCTCCAACGGGGCGGGCAAGTCGACCATCATCCGCTCCATCCTTGGTCTGACCCCGCCGCGCGCCGGGTCGATCAAGATCAACGGCCGGGAGATCGTCGGCCTGCCGACCCACCGCGTCATCGCCGAGGGGGTGGCCTGTATCCCCGAAGGGCGGCGCATGTTCCCCAAGCTGACGGTCGAGGAGAACCTTCGGCTCGGCGCCTTCCAGGTGAAGGATGACGGCCTCATCCGCCGTCGCTTGGCCGACGTCTACGAGACTTTCCCCCGCCTGGCCGAGCGCCGCGACCAGTTGGCCGGAACCATGTCAGGCGGCGAGCAGGCCATGGTGTCCATCGGGCGCGGCCTGATGGGGGGGCCAACCGTCCTGCTCATCGACGAACCGTCGCTGGGCTTGTCGCCCCTGTTCGTGAAGGAGAACTTCAAGATCATCGAGCGCATCCGCGATCAGGGCATCACCGTGTTCCTGGTCGAACAGAACGTCCACCAGACCCTGGCTATTGCCGACTACGGCTATGTCATGTCGGGCGGTCGGCTGGTCGCTCAAGGCACCGCCGAGGAGTTGAAGAAGAACCCCGAGGTGCACGCCGCCTATTTCGGCAACGTGACACAGACTTCGTGACCTCCTGACACTGGATTTGCGCTTTAGGAGTTCGCCATGAACGAGACGCACGACGTCGTGGCCCTGACCCGGCGATTGATTGCCTTCGACACCATCAACCCGCCGGGCAACGAGCAGGCCTGCGCCGAATACCTGCGTGACATCCTGGCCGCAGCCGGATTTGAGACCGACCTGCATGCCCTGGGGGCCGGGCGGGCCAGTCTGGTCGCCAGGCTGGGCGGCGGGGCCAACGGATCCGACCCCCTGTGCTTTACCGGCCACATCGACACCGTGCCGCTGGGGGCCCAGCCGTGGACGCGGGATCCGTTCGCCGGGGAGATCGTCGACGGCAAGCTCTATGGGCGCGGATCGACCGACATGAAGGGCGGCGTCGCGGCCTTCGTCATCGCCTGCATCGTCGAGGCCGAGCGCCTGCGCGACGGGCCGGGCGTGGTGCTGGTCATTACGGCCGGCGAGGAAACCGGCTGTGACGGCGCCGCCGCCCTGGCCCGTGACGG
>LAEA01000173.1 GCA_000961745.1 Rhodospirillaceae bacterium BRH_c57
CCCCCTTCCTTTCTTCAAAGAAAACAAGAAGGTCTGGAGCTTGCTCCAGGCGGGCCGGGGCGGCAGCCCGGCCGCGCAAGCGGCATTCCAGGGGTCATTTCATACGGCGCTTGGTATTACTTCAACGCCGCAGTTAGTCGCTCCCATGCGGCCTCGTCGCCCGGCAGGCCGAAGCGCAGCCGATCGGCATGTGTGGGGAAGGGGCGGGTGAGGATGCCCGCCCGGCACAGGTGGGTGTGAAGGCCCGCAGCGTCGGGCGTGGTGGCGAGGCGAAACAGCGGCGTTCCTCCAACCACTTGCACCCCGGCCCCCGTCAGAAGCCCGTCGAGCCGGGCGGCATCCGCGCTTAATCGGGCACGGGTGGCGGCGGCCCAGGTTGTGTCTTCCAGGGCGGTGGCTCCTATTTCCAGGGCCATGCCGGACACCGCCCATGGCCCCAGGACGGTGCGCAACGACTCGGCCCGGTCAGGGGTGCAGACGGCAAAGCCCAACCGCACCCCGGCAAGGCCATAGAACTTGCCGAAGGACCGCAGGACGACGATCGGCGCGGCGTCCACCAGGCCGTCCAGGGCCTCTCCGCCGGTGTCGAGGAAGGCTTCGTCCACTACTAGTAGACCCACCGTCCGCGCCACGTCCAGCAGGGCACTCGCGGAGTGCAAACGCCCATCGGGGTTGTTGGGATTGACCACCACGGCGAGGTCGGCCCCGGCCAAGTCCTCCAGGCGGGGCACCTCCTCGACGGCGTGCCCGGCCAGTCCGGCGGCGCGGGCGTGTTCGGCGTAGGTCGGGCTGAGCACGCGGGCCACACCGGTTGCCGCCCACCGGGCGATGGTCGGCAGCAGGCTTTGTGTTCCTGGCGCGGCCACGACATGGGCCGGAGAAGGGGCGCCATATCTGAATGTTGCAGCCCTCAGCAGGCGGTCCAGCGCATCGCGGCCGGGCAGGCGGGTGAACGCCTCGGGCGACAGCGGGGGCACCGGGTAGGGGTGCGGATTGATGCCGGTGGACAGGTCGATCCACGGCTTTGGAGCGTCGGGGTAGAGCGCCCGTGCGGCGGCCAGATCGCCGCCGTGGAACAACGGCGTCATCGGGCAAGCTCCAGCAGGCGGGTCAGAGGCATGTGGGCCTCCAGGTGGTCGGCCAGGGCGTCAAGCGTGTCCTGGATCTGGCGGTCGTAGGATATTTCCGCCGCGCCGCCGCCCAGGCGGGTCAGCCACGCCGACCGCTGTGCGTCGTCGGCGAACAGACCGTGGACGTAGCTGCCGAAGATGCGTCCCGATACGGCACCCTCCGGTCCCTCGGCAAGCTGGGCGAAGGGGTGGGCAGTGTCCGGCCCGGTGGTTCGGCCCATGTGCATTTCATACCCCGTGAAGGCAACGCCGTCGAAAGTCGCGCCGCGCGCCGGGGCCAGCCGCTTGTCGGCGCTCAAAACGGTGGTCACGTCGAGCAGCCCCAGGGCATCCACCCCGCCAGCCGGACCCTCCACGCCCTCGGGGTCCTCCACCCTGTGGCCGAGCATCTGATACCCGCCACACAGGCCCATGACCCAGCCGCCGCGCCTGGCGTGGGCCAGGATGTCGATGTCCCAGCCATGTTCGCGCAGGGCCTTCAAGTCGGCGACGGTCGATTTGGAGCCGGGCAGCAGGACCAGCGTCGTGTCGGTCGGCAGGGTCATGCCGGGGCGCAGGTGGATGACCTCTACACCGGGTTCGGCCTCCAGCGGGTCCAGATCGTCAAAGTTGGCGATGCACGGCAGGATGGGCACGGCCACGGTGATCCGAGCGCCATCCTTGGTGCCGCGCCGGGCGTGGGTCAGGGCCACCGCGTCCTCGGCCGGCAGGCGGGCGGCGGCGGCGAAGTGGGGGACGAGGCCCAGGGCCTGCCACCCGGTGCGCGTCGCGATGATCTCCATGCCTTCGGAAAACAGGTTCGGATCGCCCCGGAACTTGTTGATGACAAAGCCGACAACCATCGCGGCGTCTGCCGGGTCCAGCACCGCTTGCGTTCCCACGATGCTGGCGATCACGCCCCCCCGGTCGATGTCGCCGATAAGCACCACCGGCACGTCGGCGGCCCGCGCAAAGCCCATGTTGGCGATGTCATTGCGGCGCAGGTTGACCTCGGCGGCACTCCCGGCGCCCTCGATCAGGACCAGATCGGCCTCAGAACGCAGGCGGGCGAAGCTGTCCTGCACCGCTTCCATCAGGCCCGCCTTGAGGCCCTGGAACTCGGCCGCGCTGCGCGACCCGCGCACCTTGCCCTGAACCACCACCTGGGCGCCGATGTGGCTTTGCGGCTTGAGCAGGACGGGGTTCATGTGGACCGTGGGCGCCACCCCGGCGGCCAGGGCCTGCAACGCCTGCGCCCGGCCGATCTCCCCGCCGTCGGCGGTCACGGCGGCGTTGTTGCTCATGTTCTGCGGCTTGAACGGCAGCACCCGCAAGCCCCGCCGGGTGTAGGCGCGGGCCAGACCGGCGACCAGCAGGGACTTGCCGACGTCGGACCCGGTGCCCTGGAACATAAGGCTGCGTGCGGTCAAAATTCGATACCCTGCTGCGCCTTCACCCCGGCCGCGAAATGGTGTTTTACGAGCCCCATTTCAGTCACCAGATCGGCCGCCTCGATCAGCGCCGGCTTGGCGTTGCGGCCGGTCACGACGATGTGCAGGTCAGGCCGCCGCGCGGTCAGTTCGGCCACCACGGATGCCAGATCCAGATAATCGTAGCGCAGGGCGATGTTCAACTCGTCCAGCACCAGCAGGCCCAAATCCGGGTCGGCCATCAGCTCGCGCGCCTTGTCCCAGGCGCGGGCGGCGGCGGCCACGTCGCGGTCGCGGTCCTGGGTTTCCCAGGTGAACCCTTCGCCCATGGTGTGCCAGGACACCAGTGGCCCGAAGGTCTCCAGCGCGTCGCGTTCGGCCGAATGCCAGGCGCCCTTGATGAACTGCACCACGCCGACCTTGCGCCCGTAACCGATCATCCGCAGGGCGAGGCCGAAGGCGGCGGTGGACTTGCCCTTGCCGGGGCCGGTGTGGACGATGAGCAGGCCTTTTTCTTCGGTCTTGGAGGCGACCTCGGCATCCTGCACGGCCTTGCGTTTTTCCATCTTGGTGCGATGGCGGGCGGCGTCGTCTTCGGTCATGCTCTTGCGCCTCCGGGGGCTGAGGGGGTACGAACGGGAATGGAAACATCGACAGCAGGCAGGACATGAGCGCGCAGGATACACCGCTGCGCCGGGGGTGGACCACCGGGGCCTGCGCCACGGCGGCGGCCAAGGCGGCGTGGAGCGCGCTCAACGGCGGCGGCTTCCCCGACCCGGTGAGCATCACCCTGCCGCGCGGCGAACAACCGGCCTTCGCGCTGGCCGTGGCCCGCATGGAGGCGGATGGCGCGGCCACGGTCGGCATCGTCAAGGACGCCGGAGACGATCCTGACGTCACCCACGGCGCGCTGATCCTCGCCACGGTGCGGCATGGAGCGCCCGGAAGCGGCGTGACGTTCCGGGCCGGGGAAGGGGTCGGCATGGTCACACGGCCGGGCCTGCCCATCCCGCCCGGCGAGCCCGCCATCAACCCGGTGCCCCGGCGCATGATGGAGCAGGCCCTCGGTGCCGTGGACGCCGAAATCACCGTATCCGTCGAAAATGGCGAGGCCTTGGCCGCCAAGACCCTGAACCCTCGCCTGGGCATCGTCGGCGGATTGTCCATCCTGGGCACCACGGGAGTCGTCGTGCCGTATTCCTGCGCGGCCTGGATCGACACCATCCACCGGGGAGTGGACGTCGCCCGCGCCATGGGCCTTGACCATGTGGCCGGCGCCACCGGCGCGACGTCTGAAGCTGCCATCCAGGCCCGCCACAACCTGACCGAACCCGCCCTGATCGACATGGGCGACTTCGTCGGCGGGATGCTCAAGTACCTGCGCCGCCACCCGGTCGCGCGGGTCAGCATCGCCGGCGGGCCGGGCAAAATGACCAAGCTGGCGCAGGGGCGGCTGGACCTGCACTCCAAGCGCCATTCCGTGGACTTGCCGGGGCTGGCGGAACTGGCGCGCCGGGGCGGAGGCGACGACGCCCTGGCCGCCGCCATCGCCTCGGGCAACACCGCGCTTGAGGCCTTCCAATTGGCCGAGGCCGCCGGCATCCCGTTGGCCGACGTGGTGGCTGAGGCAGCGTG
This sequence comes from Rhodospirillaceae bacterium BRH_c57, assembly GCA_000961745.1. Classification (GTDB taxonomy): domain Bacteria; phylum Pseudomonadota; class Alphaproteobacteria; order Rhodospirillales; family Rhodospirillaceae; genus Cauispirillum. The sequence continues at coordinate 4,175 of LAEA01000173.1, forward strand.
GATCACGGCCGCCCACGTCATCGCCGGCAGCGGCATCGCGCTTGAGGTCGTGGTGTTCGACCGGACGGGTCAGCCTGTGGGTCACGCACCGTTCCGCTTGGCCTGAGCAGACGGCCGGAACCGCCGGTCATAGTCCGCGTCATAAAGGGCGCTTTCCCGGAACCCTTCCGCCGCCAGGGCCGGGCCGATGAGGATCAGCGCCGTGCGCTCAATCTTGGCCTCGGCCACCTTGGCGGCAATGTCGGCCAGGGTGCCCCGGATGACGACCTCGTCCGGCCAGGAGGCACGGACCACCACAGCCACCGGGCACTCCGCGCCATAGTGGGGGACGGTTTCCTCGACCACAGTGTCGATCACATGGACCGCCAGATGCACAGCCAGGGTCGCCCCGGTGGCGGCAAAGGCGCTGAGGCGTTCGCGGTCGGGCATCTTGGACGCCCGGCCGGACACGCGGGTCAGCACCACCGACTGCGTCACCTCGGGCACCGTGAACTCGCGCTGGAGCAAGGCAGCGGCGGCGGCAAAGGCCGGAACGCCCGGCGTCAGCGTATAGGGAATGCCCAGCCGGTCCAGGCGGCGCATCTGCTCGGCAACCGCGCTGTAGACCGACAAGTCACCCGAATGCAGCCGGGCGACGTCCTCGCCGGCCGCGTGCGCTTTGACGTATTCGGCCTCGATCAAATCCAGACTGAGCGGCCCGGTGTCCACCAGACGCGTGTTCGGCCCGCAGTAGGCCAGCAGGTCGGGCGGCATGATGGACCCGGCGAACAGGCACACCGGGCAGGTCTCCAGCAGCGTCTTGCCGCGCACGGTGATGAGGTCGGCAGCGCCCGGTCCGGCGCCGATGAAATGAACGGTCACGGCGAAGGTTCTCCTGATTCGTCAGGGTCAAAGGTGGGCTGCCGCCCACGCCCGCTTGGGGATAAATCCCCAAACCCCTTTGTTTCTTTCAAAGAAAAAAGGAGGTCTGGAGCTTGCTCCAGGCGGGTTCCGGGCGGCAGCCCGTCCGCGTCAGCGGAAGCTATGGCACAGGTTACAGGCCCCACGACGACGCGGGGCACGATCAGCCGCGCATCGGGTCCAGCAGCGGCCAGGGCGGAACATTCGGCGACGGACGCCACCCCGGCTTCGCGCAGGGACGCTTGGGACACGGTGACGGCGGGGGTGGCCCGCATTGCCTCGACACTCACCCCCAGCAGGGGCAGGCCGAGGGTGCGGGCCAATGCGCGCAAACCCGGTTCATCGGCCTTGCGGTCGCCCGTCGCCAGAGCAGTTGCGGTCACTCCGGCGGCGTCGTAGGCGGCGCGGGCTTCGGCCTCGCTCGCCCCCCGGCGGCATCCAAATCCGGCCACGATCATGGTTTTACCCAAGTCCATTGCACGATGGGGATGGCCTGCCGCCATGCGGTCATGGAGGCCAAGGGCGCGGCGCGGCCAATGGCGATGTGGGTGAGGTCGCCGCCTAACGCGGCATAGCGGCCAAGGACCAGCGCCTCGGTTTCCAGGGTCACGGCGTTGATGACCAGCCGCCCGCCGGGGCGCAAGGCGGTCATCGCTGCCTCGACCACGCCGGGCACGGTGGCGCCGCCACCGATGAACACGGCGTCGGGGGTGGGCAGGCCGGTCAGGGCATCGGGCGCCTTGCCCTCGACCAATCGCAGGCACGGCACGCCAAAGCTGAGGGCATTGCGCAGGATGCGGGCGGCGCGCTCGGGGTGGGCCTCAATGGCGATGGCCGATAGGGACGGGTCGGCCAGCAGCCATTCTATCCCGACCGAGCCCGACCCCGCGCCGATGTCCCACAACACTTCGCCCCGGCGCGGAGCCAGGGCCGACAGGGTCAGGGCGCGGACCTCGCGCTTGGTGATCTGGCCGTCATGCTCGAACAAATCGTCGGGCAGGCCGGGGGCGCGGGACAGGACGCGCGCGCCGGGGACGGCGGCAACCTCTATGGCAAGAACGTTCAGTCCATCTATGTTGGTCGCGTCAAAGGACTCTGCCTCCGCGCTGCGCACATTCTCGCGCGGCCCGCCGAGGGCTTCCAGCACATGCAGGCGGGACGGCCCGAAGCCGATGTCGGACAGCAATCGCGCCACCTCCGCTGGGCCGTCGCCGTTCGAGGTCAGGGCCAGCAGGCGGGCGCCGGGGTGCAGGTGCGGGCGGATGAGGTCGATGGGCTTGCCGTGCAGGGACAGGCACCGTACCTCGGGCAGCGGCCAGCCCAGACGGCTGGCGGCAAGGCTGAACGCCGAGGGCGCCGGAACCACAATCATCTCGGCCGCGGGAACAACCGCCGCCAGGGTGGACCCGACGCCGTGCAGGAACGGGTCGCCCGAGGCCAGCACACACACCCTCTTGCCGCGCGCCGCGACGACCTCGGCCACGCTG
>LAEA01000015.1 GCA_000961745.1 Rhodospirillaceae bacterium BRH_c57
GAGCGCCAAAGGGTCGGCGTCGGTCGGCTGCCACGTCACGCCGGGCAGCGCGGCGGCAAAGGCCACGGCGTGCTGCCCGGTGCCCGAGGCGACCTCCAGCACCACACCGTGCGGCGGCAGGACACGGCGCAGCACGTCGAGAATCGGGCGCTGATTGCGCTCGGTGGCCGGAGCGTGGCGGGCCTGTGGGGAGGGATTGGGCGTGTTGGGGCTGGTCATCGCGGCTGATCCTCACTACATTCCGGGCAAAGCCAAAGCGCCGTGGTCGGGAAAGGGTGCCGGTATCGTCCCCCACGCGCGCCCTCAGGGAAAGTTATTCCATGCTCGCGAAACTCAAGTCCTTCCTATTCGCCAACGCGCCCGACGGCGCCGGTGCCCCGTCCGAGGACGAGACGGTGCGGTTCGCCTGCGCCACGCTGCTGGCCGAAGCCGGGCTGATGGATGGAAAGCTCGACGGCGAGGAGCGGGCCAGCATCGAACACCTGCTGGGCAAGCGGTTCGGCCTGGATGCCGCCGCCACCACCGCCCTGCTCGACCGCGCCATGGCCGAGGCCAAGAACTCCACCGAGTTGTACGGCCACGCGCGGACGGTCAAGGACAGCTTCACCCAGGACGAACGCATCGAACTGATGGAAATGCTGTGGGAAGTGGTGTACGCCGACGGCGCACTGCATGACTACGAAAGCAACCTCATGCGCCGCCTCGCCGGCCTGCTGTACGTCGAGGACCAGGACAGCGGCGCGGCTCGCAAACGGGCCATGGACAAGCTCGGCCTGTCCTGAAGTCACGCCCTGAAGTCACCCCGGCCTGAAGTAAATTGGTCAATCGGAGAGCTTGAAAGCAATGACCTACGTCGTTACTGAAAACTGCATCAAGTGCAAGTACACCGACTGCGTCGAGGTCTGCCCCGTGGACTGTTTCTACGAGGGCGAGAACATGCTCGTCATCAACCCGGATGAATGCATCGACTGCGGCGTGTGCGAGCCCGAATGCCCGGCCGAGGCAATCTTCCCGGATTCCGAGGCGATTTCGGAAAAGTGGATTGGCGCCAACCGCGACTTCTCCCAGAAATGGCCCAACATCACCCGCAAGAAGGACGCCCTGCCCGACGCCGACGATTGGCAGAACAAGCCCGGCAAGGCCGACCTGCTCAGCGACAAGCCCGGCGAGGGCTGAGGGTTTACCGCCCGCCCGGCGCATGGGGGCCAAATAAAACTCCAGGGCAATCGGGTTGACCCGATTGCCCTGGTCGCGACTCCCCGGTTTTCTTGGCGAACGGCGACCGGATACCCCATCGGAAGGGGTTGAATATCCCGCCCGGCGCCCCAAGGTATGCGTCTGACCATAAGGCACGCGTCTGGCGGCACCCTGCCATGCTGCACATGCACAGACGCTGAAGCCCTGATAAAACCTAAGGTACAAGGCGGCTCCAAGAGAGTCGGGGCCTTGTTTGACACTTTTTTTACCTGACTTGGTACCCCGTTTGTGGTAGTTACTTTGGCTCCCGCCAGACCGCTGCCTGGCGGCAGTTGTCTCCTGCGGGCCTCACAGCCAGGATTTCAGCCCAAGCGCGGGCCGGCGGTGCCGATGTGTCGGCCCGGTGGCAACGGCGCCTTGAGAGCGTGTCCCGGCGGCGTGACGTGCGGCCTTCTGCGAACACCCCGTCCGGCGCACTCCGGGCGGGTCCAAATGTCGCCCACGCCCCTTGCGGAACATCCGCTGCGGGCGGTGACAGGGCGACGCCAAGATGCCGTGACCGGCCTCCGCGCTTCCGGTCGCGATGATCGTTGAGTGAGCGGTTTTGGGGCCGGTGCCCCCATGCCGCGGTACATGCGCAGTACGACGGCAGAGAAAGAAAGAGAACAACAATGTCCAACACGACCTTTTTGGCTGGCGATTTCGTCGTGTACCCCGCGCACGGCGTGGGCAAGGTGCTCGAAATTGAAAAGCAGGTGATCAGTGGCATGGAACTCGAACTGTTCGTCATCAGCTTCGAGCGCGAGCGCATGACGCTGCGCGTGCCGGTCATGAAAGCCAAGAACTCCGGGCTGCGTAAGCTGTCCACCAAGAAGGTCATGGACAGCGCCCTGACCACCCTCAAGGGCCGCGCCCGCACCAAGCGCGCCATGTGGAGCCGTCGGGCCCAGGAATACGAAGCCAAGATCAACTCCGGCGATCCCGAGTCGATTGCCGAAGTGGTGCGTGACCTGCACCGCTCGGCCACCCAGCCCGAGCAGTCCTATTCCGAACGCCAGATCTATGAACAGGCCCTCGAACGCCTGAGCTGCGAACTGGCCGCCGTGGAAGAGATCGAGACCGAGGCCGCGACCGAGAAGCTCGAAAAACTCCTGCGCGCCGCGTAACCCTCCGCCCGCGCCGACCGACCAGCGCCCGCGGGGAAACCCGTGGGCGTTTCGGCGTTCTGGGAGAAAGTGATTTCACCACAGAGGACACAGAGGGCACAGAGAAAGCGGAGCCATTGCGCCGCAGGCAGAGTTTCCCCACCAGGGATTTGATGCGCTGCGCGCGGTCGTCTGCACCGAGACCTCTGTGAGACTTCCTCTGTGACCTCTGTGTCCTCTGTGGTTTATCCCCTTTCAAGGCTCCGACCATGACCGCTTTCCGCAAGATGCACGGCCTCGGCAATGATTTCGTCGTCATCGACCTGCGGGGCGGCGGCCACCCCTTCACCCCGGCCCAGGTCACCCGCATCGCCGACCGGCGCAAAGGCGTGGGCTGTGACCAGTTCATCACCATCGAGCCACCGCGCACCCCCGGCGCCACCGCCTTCATGGGCATCCGCAACCCCGATGGGTCGGAGGCCGGGGCCTGTGGCAATGCCACGCGCTGTGTCGCCGCGCTGCTCATGGCCGAATTGGCCGCCGATGCCGTGGTGATTGAGACGATCTCCGGCCTGTTGCCCGCCACCCGCGCCGCCGGGGGCCTCGTCACCGTGGACATGGGTCCGGCCCGCCTGGACTGGGACGCCATCCCGTTGGCCGAGGCCCGCGACACCGCCGCCCTGGGCCTCTCGGCCGGGTCATTGCAAGGTGGCGTGGCGGTGTCCATGGGCAACCCGCACGCCGTGTTCTTTGTCGATGACGTGGCCGCCGTGCCGCTGGAGGACGTCGGCCCGCGCGTCGAGACAGACCCCCTGTTCCCGGCCCGCACCAATGTGGAGGCCGTCCAGGTGCTCACCCGCGACACCCTGCGGATGCGGGTGTGGGAGCGCGCCGCTGGCATCACCCAGGCCTGCGGGTCGGGGGCCTGCGCCGTGCTGGTCGCCGCCGTGCGGCTGGGTCTGGCCGACCGTCGCGCCCAGGTCATCCTGGACGGCGGGCCGCTGACCATCGAGTGGCGCGAGAACGACGGACACGTCTTGATGACCGGCCCGGTCGCCACCAGCTTTACGGGCACCCTCCATGAAAGCCTACTGGCATGACCTCCCCCGACCCCAAGCCCGAACCCAAGCTCGTCACCTTCGGTTGCCGCATGAACACCTATGAGTCCGAGGTGATGCGCGACCACGCCCGCGCCGCCGGGCTGGACGACGCGGTGATCGTCAACACCTGCGCCGTCACCAAGGAAGCCGAGCGTCAGGCCCGCCAGTCCATCCGCCGCCTGCGCCGCGACAACCCGACCGCGCGCATCATCGTGACCGGCTGCGCCGCCCAGATCGACCCCGACCGCTGGGCCGCCATGCCCGAGGTGGACCGCGTCCTGGGCAACGCCGAAAAGCTGACCGCCGAGGCGTGGCGCGAGGATACTCCCCTGCTGGTCGCCGACATCATGACCGTGCGCGAAACCGCTGACCACTTGGTGGGCGGGTTCGAGGGCCGGGCGCGGGCCTTCGTGCAGGTCCAGCAGGGCTGCGACCACCGCTGCACGTTCTGCATCATTCCGTTTGCGCGCGGGCCGTCGCGGTCGGTCGCCATCGGGCCGATTGTCGAGCAGGTGCGCACCCTGGTCGATGCCGGTTATCGTGAGATCGTGCTGACCGGCGTGGACATCACCGCCTATGGCGCCGAACTGCCGGGCGCCCCGCCGTTGGGCCAGATGGTGCGCCGCCTGCTGCAACTGGTGCCCGAGTTGCCGCGCCTGCGCCTGACCAGCCTGGACCCGGTGGAGATCGACCCCGACCTGCTCGACCTGATCGGGCGGGAGCCGCGCCTGATGCCGCACATCCACCTGTCGGTGCAGGCCGGCGACGACATGATCCTCAAGCGCATGAAGCGCCGCCACCTGCGCGGCGACGTGATCGCCCAGACCGCCGAGATCCGCCGCCGTCGGCCCGACGCGGTGTTCGGCGCCGACTTCATCGCCGGCTTCCCGACCGAGACCGAGGAGATGTTCGCCAACACCCTCGCCCTGGTGGACGAGGCCGGGTTGACCCACCTGCACGTCTTCCCCTATTCGTCCCGCCCCGGCACCCCGGCGGCCCGCATCCCCGGTCTGCCCGGTGATATCGTCAAGGAGCGCGCCGGTCGCCTGCGCACCAAGGGCATCGAGGCCCTGGGCGCCTGGATGCGCACCCGCATCGGGTCCACCACCCGCGTCCTGATCGAGAACGACGCGGGCGGGCATTGCGAGCATTTCGTGCCCGTGAAGCTTGACGAGCCGGGCGAACCGGGCTCCATTCTGGCCACGCGCATCACCGGCGCCACCGACACCGAGTTTTTGGGGACCGCTGCATGACCGACGCCTCCGACACCCCGCAGCCCAAGAAGGCCGGCTGGCTCGGCCGCCTGTTCGGCCGCGAGGCACCCGCCCAGCCCGAGGGTCCAGAGGTTCCCGAGGAGCAGGAGGCGCCGGAGCCCCAGGAGCCCGAACCGGAGCCCGAACCCGAACCGGAGCCAGAACCTGAGCCGGAGCCGGAGCCGGAGCCAGAACCCGAGCCAGAACCCGAGCCGGAACCCGCCCCCCAGGCGGAAAAGCTGTCGTGGTTCCAGCGCCTGCGCCAGGGGCTGTCCCGCACGTCGTCCCGGCTGTCGCAGGGCATCACCGACCTGTTCGTCAAGCGCCGTCTGGACCAGGACGCACTGGACGACCTCGAAGACCTGCTCATCACCGCCGACCTGGGCGTCAAGACCGCCGGCCGCCTCACCCAGTCACTGGCCCGTACGCGCTTTGGCAAGGACGTCAGCGCCGACGAAGTGCGCGCCGCTCTGGCCGAGGAAGCCGCCGCCATCCTCGAACCCGTCGCCCGGCCGCTGGTGATCGATCCGGCGTGCAAGCCTCACGTCATTCTGGTTGTCGGCGTCAACGGCGCCGGCAAGACCACCACCATCGGCAAGATGGCCCACCATTTCCGCCGCGACGGCCTCAGCGTGTCCATGGCCGCTGGCGACACCTTCCGCGCCGCCGCCGTCGAACAGCTCAAGATCTGGGGCGACCGCACCGGCTGTGCGGTGGTGTCGCGCGATACCGGGGCCGACGCGGCAGGATTGGCGTTTGACGCCTACACCGAGGCCCGCAAGCGCGGCGACGACGTGCTTCTGGTCGATACGGCAGGGCGGCTGCACAACAAGGCCGCGCTCATGGACGAACTGTCCAAGATCCGCCGGGTGCTGCAAAAGATCGACCCCGCCGCGCCGCACACCACGCTCCTGGTGCTCGACGCCACGGTGGGCCAGAACGCCCACCAGCAGGTCAAGGTATTCGGGGAAATGATCGAGGTCACCGGCCTCGTGATGACCAAGCTCGACGGTACCGCCAAGGGCGGCGTGGTGGTCGCCCTGGCCGAGGAATTCGGCCTGCCCGTCCACTACGTCGGCGTCGGCGAAACCGCAGAAGACCTCCGCCCCTTCAAGGCCCAGGACTTCGCCCGCAGCTTGATGGGCGTGGAATAACACGCTTCACGCGCCACAAGGCGCGGCGGACGGTATAAGGCCGGGCTGCCCGGCCTTATACCGTCCGCCCTATGAACTGACCCCCTGGAAAAAGGCGGGCTGCCGCCCACACCCGCTCGGGGTAAACCCCGAACCCCTTATATTTCTTCAAGAAAATAAGGAGGTCTGGAGCTTGCTCCAGGCGGGCCAGGGCGGCAGCCCGGTCGCGTAAGCGGCATGAACAGGGTCATTTCATGCGCCGAGCGGTATCATATTTGCGCCTATGGTCCAGTGGCCCTTGCTGCGCACACCGCCCTACGCGGTGCGTGGCAGGGTGAAGGATCGATATGTGATCGCGTCAGACCCGGCCTCGGCCTCGGCTTCGGCCAGGGCGCGGATGGTGGCGTGGTAGGGGGACTCGACGCAGGTCGGGTCGATGGCCGCCGCATCACCGGCCAGGGCGAGGGCCTGGCAGCGGCAGCCGCCCCAGTCGATTTCCTTGCGGTCGCAGGATTTGCAGGTCGATGGCATCCAGTGGTCGCCGCGATAGGCGGCAAACGCCATCCCGTGCTCCCAGATGTCGCGCAGGGTGCGCTCGCGCAGGCTGTCGAAGCTGAGGTGGGGAATGGTTTCCGCCGCGTGACACGGCAGGACCGTGCCGGACGGCGTGACGTTGACGAACTGCTGCCCCCATCCGCCCATGCAGGATTTCGGACGCTTGGCGTAGTAGTCGGGGATCACGTAGTCGATGACCAGCACGCCCTTGAGGCGTTCGCGGGCCTCCTGCACGATAGGGGTCATGGCCTTGAGCTGGTCCGGGCTGGGCATCAGCGCGGCGCGGTTCTTGAGGCCCCAGCCGTAATACTGGACGTTGGCAACTTCCAACCGCCGCGCCCCCAGGTCCACGGCCATCTCGATCATGCGCGGCAGGCGGGCGGCGTTGTGGCGGGTGATGACCGCGTTGACGGTCAGGGCCAGCCCGGCGTCGCGGACGGCCTGAGCGGTGGTCATCTTGCGGGCGAAGCCCCCCTTGAAGCCGGTGATGAAGGTCGAGCCCTCCTCCTCGCAATCGGGCAGGCCAAGCTGGACGTGCTCCAGCCCCGCCTCGGCCAGGGCCATAATCTGCGGGGCGCCCAGCAGCACGCCCGAGGTGATGAGGTTGGTGTAAAGCCCCCGCCCCGCCGCGTGGGCCACCAGTTCCGCCAAATCCTGGCGCACGGTCGGCTCACCGCCGGAGAAATGGACCTGCAACACGCCCAGGTCCGCCGCCTGGTCGAGCAGGTTCATCCACTCCCCGGTGCTCAGTTCGTCGGACGCGCCTTCCAACGCCAGCGGGTTGGAGCAGTAGGCGCAGCGCAGCGGACACCGATGGGTCAGCTCGCACAGCAGGGCAACCGGGGGAGGATGAACGGTCATGCGGTCACGAACCCCTTGTCGGACAGGTCCTGAAGCAGGTCGATCACGTCGCCGCGAACCTCGGCGCGCTCGGCCTGGAACTCCTGGGCCAGAAGATCAATAATGGCCGCCAGGGTGCGCTGCCCGTCCAGGCGTTGCAGCACCTCCACGGCGATGTCGTCGGGCAGCAACATGCGTTCCGGGGCCAGCACGGCCCACCGGCTGCGCGCCTCGTCATAGCGCAGGCGCACATGGGGCGCGAGGCGCGGCACGCTGTCGTCGGCGATGAGGACGCGGCCGGTCAAGCCCGCATCCCCTGCCCCGGCCGCCACGCGCCGGGCGGCACCATGCCGGGGCTGACGTAGGCGAAGTACAGGGCGTCGAGTTGCGCCCACAGCACATTGCACTTGAAGTACAGGGCGTTGATGACGGCGTCCTGCTGCTCCACCGTGCGGGCATGGTCGCGCACGTAGGCCAGGGCGAAATCGCAGTCGCGCGGCGCCTGGGTGAGGCGCTTGCGGAAATAGCCCATCACGCTGTCGTCGATGAAATCATAGCTTTCGAGCATCCCCGAGATACGCTCGGCGTGGATCTTGGGCGCGAACAACTCGGTCAGGCACGAGGATATGGCGGTCAGGCCGGGGTTGTCCCACACGAACCGCACATAGCTTTCAACGGCGAAGCGGGTGGCCGGCATGGCGCCCTGCATGCTCTGCACATAGGCGCGGTCAAAGCCCAAGCCATCGGTCAGCACCAGCCAGCGTTCGATGCCGCCCCGGTCGTCGCCGTACCCGTCATGATCGAGGATGCGTTGCAGCCAGATGCGGCGGATGTCGCGGTCCTCGATCTTGGCGATCAGCGCGGCGTCCTTGCGCGGGATGCAGTCCTGGTAGCAGAAGCGGTTGAGCGCCCAGGCCCGCACCTGCTCGATGGTGCATTCCCCGCCATGCAGCATCTGATGGAAGGGGTGGAGGTTGTGGTACCGCTCGGCGCCGATGGCGCGCAGGGTGGCTTCCAGGGCGTCGGGGCTGAGCGGCGCGTCGGCGTCGGTGCGCGGCTCGCTCATGCGGGGCATCATCATCGTCATAGGGTGATCTCCAGTCCATCATGGGCGACCTGCCAGCCGGCGGCCTCGACCGTCGCCCGTTGCGGGCTGCCGGGCACCAGGGCGGGATTGGAATTGTTGATGTGAATGTAGAACCGGCGACCGATGCCAAGCGGCGCCAGGGCCTCCATCGACCCGTCCGGGCCGGACATGGCCATGTGGCCCATGCGCGCGGCGGTCTTGGCGCCCATGCCGACGGCGATCATTTCGTCGTCGGTGAAGGTGGTGCCGTCAAAGAACACCGCTTCGGCGCCGCGCAGGCGTTCGGCCAGGTCCGGGGTCATGGCCGCGCAGCCGGGGACGTAGAACAAGGACCGCCCCTCGGTATCGGAAATGCGCAGACCGATGGTGTCCTCGGCCACGGAGCCAAAGTTGGCGAGGCTCGGGTCCTCCAGCCACAGGGCGATCTTGCCGGGCACGGAGAACGCCTCGACCAATAGGCCGCTCGGCGTGCCGTCGCGCAGGCGCAACTCCTGGGGCGCGTCGAGGGCCATGGTCCGGCGCTCCACGAACGCCGGGTTGAGCACGTTGAAAATGGAGTTGGCGGCCAATACGCCCAGCACCCGCGCGGTGCCATAGACCGCCAGCGGCTGGCTTTCGCGCAGAGTCAACAGCCCGGCCACATGGTCCACGTCGGCGTTGGTCAGCACCGCCCCGACAATCGGGCTGTGGCGCAGGCCGCCATCGGCCGGTCGGGGATGCAGGGCCGGCGTCTGAATGATCTGCTGGCGCAAGTCGGGCGAGGCGTTGAGCAGGAACCATTGCTCGCCGTCACCGCTGACCGCCAGGGAACTTTGGGTCTGGGCCGCCACGTCGTGGGCGATGGCCGCCCGGCAGTTGTCACAGGCGCAGTTCCACTGCGGGAACCCACCCCCGGCCGCCGCCCCCAACACGATCACGCGAAGCATGGCCTGTCCCCTCCAACACGTTTCTGGCGCCGCCGGATGGCCGTCCACCCGGCGGCCTCCAGCGGTCTACTCTTCGGCGCAGGAGTAGCTGTTGATTTCCATGCCGACGGCGATCTCGACAACGCGGGGCTTTTTCCAGGTACGCATATGATCCTCCAGCCTTTGTTGGTTTGGCGCAGTCCTGTGACAAACGCCCGACACTCGAAACTGTAACGAGGGACGGACCAGGGGGTCTATTCGACTTTCGTGCCTCTCCACCGCCCGAAAGTAAAAAAAGGGCGGGCAGCCAAAGCTGCCCGCCAAGGTTCCGGACTATTCTGGGGAGGAACAGGTCCGGGGAGGAACAGGTCCCCTCAGGGATTACTTGCCGTGGAGCTTGAACACCCAGACGCTGCCGCCCTGGTTGATGTCCTTGACGGCCTTGGCCACCTCGCCGCCCCACAGCGGCACGGCGCCACCCCAGCCCGAGGACACGGCGATGTACTGCGCGCCGTCCTGCTCCCAGGAAACCGGGCTGCCGATGACGCCCGAGCCGGTGTTGAACTTCCAGACTTCTTCGCCGGTCTTGGCGTCAAAGGCCTTGAGGTAGCCTTCGGGCGTGCCGGTGAAGACCAGGTTGCCGCCGGTGGTCAGGACACCGCCCCACAGCGGAGCCGGGTTCTTGTATTCCCACACGATCTTGCCGGTCTTGGGATCCATCGCGCGCAGGGCACCGATGTAGTCGTCGTACAGCGGCTTGATGGTGAAGCCGGCACCCAGGTAGGCGGCGCCCTTCTTGTAGGTGATCGCCTCGTTCCAGATGTCCATGCCCCATTCGTTGGCCGGCACATAGAACAACTCGGTTGCCGGGCTATAGGCCATCGGCATCCAGTTCTTGCCCCCCAGGAACGCCGGGGCGACGAACACCGAACTGCCCTTGCCATCGGCGCCGGTGTTGGCCGGGTTGCCGGGGCGGTTGGCCGGAATGACGTTGGGACGGCCGGTCTTGAGGTCAAAGCCATCGGCCCAGGTGGTCTTGGTGACGAAGGGCGACGCCGACAGCAGCTTGCCGTTGGTGCGGTCGAGCACGAAGAAGTAGCCGTTGCGGTCGGCCTTGGCGCCGGCCTTGATGATCTTGCCGTCCTTCTTCAGGTCAAACAGCACGAACTCGTTGACGCCGTCAAAGTCCCAGCCATCGTTGGGAGTGGACTGGAAGTGCCACTTGATCTCGCCGGTGTCCGGGTCGATTGCCAGCGTAGAGGTGGTGTAGAGGTTGTCGCCCGGACGCAGGTGCGAGTTCCACGGCGCCGGGTTGCCGGTGCCCATGAAGATCAGGTTGGTTTCGGGGTCATAGGTGCCGCCGTTCCAGGTGGCGCCGCCGCCGTGCTGCCACATGTCGCCCGGCCACGAGGCGTTCTTGACGCCGGTCATGGTGGTTTCCTTGCCGTTCAAGGTGCCCATGTGGCCCTCAATGACAGGACGCGACCAGACCATCTCGCCGGTCTTGGCGTCGCGCGCCTCGACCTTGCCGACGATGCCGAACTCACCGCCGGACACGCCGGTGATGATCTTGCCGTTGACGATCATGGGGGCGGCAGTGGCCGAGTAGCCGGCCTTGTAGTCGCCCAGTTCCTTGCGCCACACGACCTTGCCGGTCTTGGCGTCCAGCGCGACCAGCTTGGCGTCCAGGGTCGCGAAGTACACCATGTCGCCCCACAGGGCGGCGCCACGGTTGATGACGTCACAGCACGGCATGATGCCATCGGGCAGGCGGGCGTCGTACTGCCACAGCTCATCGCCGGTCTTGATGTCGATGGCGAACATGCGCGAATAGGACGCGGTGACGTACATCACGCCGTCCTTGACCAGCGGCTGGCTCTGCTGGCCGCGCTGCTTCTCACCGCCGAACGAGAACGACCACACCGGCACGAGGTCCTTGATGGTATCCGGCGAAATCTGGCTGAGCGGGCTGTGCCGCTGGCCCTGATGCCCCAGGCCATAGGTCACGATCTGGTTGGTGCTGGCGGCATCGTCCATGATCTCGGCGTCGGTGACAGCGGCATGGGCCATGGTTGCGCCAAGAACCAGTGCACTGGCAATAGTCACGGATCGTAGAATGCTTTTCATCACGCCCTCCCTGAGGCCTCTGAGTATTCAGGACACAGTCCTCCGTGGCGTGGGAACCTTGTCCCGCACCAGGTCATCGGCAGAATTGTTGTCTAGCTGTCCCTGAGGCAGCCTGGCCACGGTAGGACAGACTGCCCCCGTCCGGTATTCTACTTTGGTCCAACGACGCGTTGCAGTGCACCCGCCTCCAACGTGGGATAGAGGTGAACCACCGACCGCTGGAATTCGTCGCGGGCCAGCGCCAGAGCCGAAAAATCCGCCGGAATGGGCAGTTGCATGGCCTCCGTGCGGCTCAGGCCCTGCGCCGCCGCAGCGCCCAGAGTGCTGTCCAGCCAGCCGAGCCAAGCACGCGTTTGCGCTATTGGCGCGGCGTCGGTCGCCTCGTTGCCATGGCCGGGGACCAATATGCGGAACGGCAGCGCCTCCAGAACGTCCAGGGCGGCCAGCCACGCCGCAATGTCGGCGTCGGGCGTGGTCGGGGCGCGGTCCTTGAACACCAGATCGGCGGTGAACAGCACCCCGGTGGTTTGGTCGAACAGCGCCACGTCGGCGGCGGTGTGCCCGGCCAGCAGCAGCCAGCGCAGGCGATGCCCGCCGATCTCCTCGACACCGCCCTCCAGCCGCCCGGTCGGGGCCTGCGGTTCGGTGCCGCGCATCCAATCACCGTTGAGGCGATAGAGGTTTTCGGTCAGGCTCTGACCGTCGCGGGCGATGATCCCGGCCGTCGTTGCCGAAGCCGCAACGCCGATATCCGCGAACGCCTGATTGCCCAAAAAGTGGTCGGGATGGTGGTGGGTGTTGACCACCTTGACCACAGGCAGCGGCGTCACCTGGCCAATGGCCGCCCGCAATTCGCGGCCATAGAGCGCGGACGGACCCGTATCGATGATCACCACGCCCGCCGCCGTCACGATGAAAGCGGTGTTGACGATGTTGCCGCCGTTGTCGCGGGAAAAATGCTCGCGGCGGCCCTCGACGATGTAGGTGCCCGGCGCGATCAGGCGCGGCGTCAGGGCGTAGCTGAGGTCGGCGGCGTGGGCCGCGGTGGCGGTCCAGACCAGGAAAACCAGGGACAGAAGGGCTCTCATCGGCTGGCCTCCAGCAGGCCGAACAGGGTGGACGCCATCCCGATGCGCGCCGCGATCTGGTTGGCGTCGGTATCGGCCCCACCGATCACCACGGATCCGGCATGGCCGCGCAGGTCGATGGTGAAGACCGGGTTCTCGGACACCGGCTCGAACAGCTCCAGGCGGGCCAGTTCCTGGCCCTCGGGGGTGGCGACGCTCAGGCGTTCAATGAAGAACGGCGGGATGCCGTCCACCAGCCCCGTGTCCATCGGATGCACGACCTGAAAGCGCAGGCGCTGCCCGCCGTCCGGGCGGCGCCACGCCGTGCCACTGACCTCGTTGAGACGATCCCAGTCGCCCCCCGATGCCGCCACCGACGCCACCGTACACCCGCCGCCCGCCGCATCCACCCGCAGGCCGCCGACATGCCACACGCCGTCGGAGGTGCGGGCGGCGGCCCGGATGGGGGTGGCCTCCTGCACCTTGATGACGGTTTCAAAGGCGGGCGCCGCCTGCACCGGGAAGAACGCCAGGGCCTTGAAGATGGGGTTGTGATCGACCAGCAGGACGATTTCCTCGACGTCGGGCAAGCCGTTGACCAGGACGGACACCGGAACGTTCATGGTGTCCTCGACCACAGGCGGGCTGAATACCTGGACGTGGTCGTCAAACACCATCGCCGCGCCGGGGAACACCGCATCGCGCACCGTCGTCCACATCACCGACCCCAAGGGATCGGCCGGATCGACGGTTTGCGCCCGCGCCGGCAACGCCGCCAGCAGCACCACCAGGATCCAGGCCACACGTCTCATGGATAGGGCTCCGTGTAGGTCAGGCCATGGGCGCGGAACAGGCTGGCCATGCGGCCATCGGTCATCATCGCCCGGAAGATGCCATCGACCGCGTACCCCAGGTCCCGCGAGTCCTCGCGCACGGCGATGCCGAGCGGCCAGTCCATGTGCCCCATCATTGGCACCATCGGCGCCGAGACTTTCCACTCACCGGGCACATCGCGGAGAATCCATTCGACTTCGGAGCGCGGCCCCATCACCCCGTCAAGCGCGCCACTGCGCAGGTCCTCGACTGCCATGGGCAGGGCGATGAAGCGGCGGGTCTGGTCGCGGTAACGCCCGCCCAGCGCGCCCGACAGCACGAAGTCGGCCATGGAGTCCACCTCGACGCTCAGCCGATCCTCGTCGTGGAGGGCGTCCAGGCGCGGGGTTGCGGCGTGGCGGGCGATGACCATCTGCTCGCGGTAATAGGGCGAGAACAGCACGATCATTTCGTTGCGCGTGTCGATCAGGGAATTGGACTGCTTGATGCGCTGGTCGTAGGGGACGTGCAGCATGATGTCGCCGACCTCCCGGCTGACGCGCGGCCCCAGCCAGATGGCGTTGCGCAGATCATCGTCGAGGTTTTCATCGGCGGTCAGCGGCATCAGGTGAAGATCGACCCCCAGACCTTTGGCGATCTCACGCGCCAGATCCACGTCCACGCCCTCCATCGCGTCGTCCGGGCCGCTGGAGAACGGCGCGAAGTCACGGTAAACGACGATGCGCACAACCCCGGCCTCGACCACCTCGTCGAACGGCCGGGCCTGCGCCGGGGCGGACACCCCCGCCAGCGCAAGGCCCCCTGCCAGCACAAGGCCCACCGCCAGGACCCAATCCCGAAGCCCGCCCATGACCCCTATTCCTCGTGCTGGGTTTCGAGCCACGCGCGGATGGCCCACAGGGCTTCCTGGCCGAGCACTTCGGCAAAGGCCGGCATGTACACCTTGTCGTCGCGCACCACGCCGTTGATGACCCGCTCCTTGTACCATTCGTCGCCGTCCAGCCCGATCTCCAGGTAGCGCAGGTCGGGGGCGATGCCGCCGGAAATGGCCTGAAGCCCATGGCAGCGCGCGCAGTTCTGGTTGTAGGCCGAGGCACCGATGGTGATGGCGCGTTCGTTGCCGCTATAGGGGTTGGTCTCCCGCCAGTCCTCGCCCAGCGGTTCCAGGCCCTCGGTGTTCACGGCCTGGGGAACGACATCGCCATGAGACAGCGCCGGGGTGGCCCCCAGGGCCATGCCGGCAGCCAGAAGCAGCGCAAGGACGCTCGGCTTGAAGTGCATTGTCAGGGTCCAATCTCGTCTGTGGAAATACAGGCGGTCACGCCACCACGGGCCATGACCTGATGGGACGAAGTTTGCTAATACCTGACGCCCGACACCATAGGACCTTCGTCGAATTGGGCGGCTGGTCTGCGGACGGTAGGGTTCTCCCATAGGGTTCCTGGGAGGAAAGCCATGCCCGCTGCCTGGAAGAGATTGGCTCTCGCGCTTTTACTTGTGCTGGCGCCTGGGACGACATGGGCGGCGGACATCCGCCTTGCCTATCTGTCGATGACCATTGACCGGCCGCCGGTCCTGTCGAACCTGGACGTCTGGCCGGAGGACGAGGGCCTTCAGGGCGCCCGCCTGGGTGTGGCCGACAACGCCGCGACCGGGCGTTTCCTCAAGCAGACCTTCACCCTGGACGAGGTCGTGCTGCCCGAGGACGGCGACGCCGCCGCCGCTATGGCCGAATTGGCATCCGCCGGCCACCGCTTTGTGATCGCCGACCTTCCGGCAAGCGCGCTGGAGGCCGCCGTAGCGGCCGCCCCGCCGGACATGCTGGTGTTCAACGCCGGGGCGCCGGACGATCATTTGCGCGGCACGGCGTGCCGGGCCAACCTGCTGCACACCCTACCCAACCGCGCCATGCTGGCCGACGCGCTGGGCCAGTATCTGGTCAAGAAGCGGTGGAGCAAGTGGTTCCTGGTCATCGGCCCGCGCCCCGAGGACGCCGCCTATGCCGACGCCATCCGCCGCACCGCCAAGCGGTTTGGGGCCAAGATCGTGGCCGAAAGGACCTGGGACGGCGACTTTGACCTGCGGCGCAGTGCCGCGACCGAGGTTCCGCAGTTCACGCAGGGGCCGTCCTATGACGTGCTGGTCGTCGCCGACGAAATCGGGGACTTCGGGGAATACCTGCCCTATCAGACCTGGGATCCCCGGCCCGTGGTCGGCACGCAAGGGCTGACCCCCACCGGCTGGCACCGCACGGTCGAACAGTGGGGCGCCACCCAGTTACAGAACCGCTTCCAGGCCCTGGCCGGGCGCACCATGACGGCCCGCGACTACGCCGCCTGGGCCGCAGCCCGCGCGGTCGGCGAGGCGGCAACCCGCACGCAAGCAGGCGACATGGCCGCCTATATCCAAAGCCCGGCCTTTGAACTGGCCGGCTTCAAGGGCCGCGCCTTGAGTTTCCGGTCCTGGGACGGCCAGTTGCGCCAGCCCATCGGCCTGGCCGCCGCCCGCAACCTGGTCACCCAGGCGCCGGTGGAGGGATTTCTGCACCCAATCAATGAAATGGACACGCTGGGTTTCGACAAACCCGAAACGGCGTGCACACGGGAGGGAACATGACCTATCGCACTCTACTCGCGGCAAGCGCGGTGCTGGCCACCAGCGCCCTGTCCTGGCCGGCGGCGGCCTATACGGTGTTCGTGTCCAACGAAAAGGACAACACCCTCTCAATCATCGACGGCACCAGGAACGAGGTGATCGAGACCATTGACGTCGGCAAGCGACCGCGCGGCATCACCCTGAGCAAGGATTTCAAGACGCTCTACATCTGCGCCAGCGACAGCGACACCGTGCAGGTGATGGACGTCGCCACGCGCAAGATCCTCCACAACCTGCCGTCCGGCGAAGACCCCGAACAGTTCGCGCTGTCGCCCGACGACCGCTACCTCTATGTGTCCAACGAGGACGACAACATCGTCACCGTGGTCGACACCGTGAGCCGCGAAGTGGTCGCCCAGTACGACACCGGCATCGAGCCCGAGGGCATGGCCGTCAGCCATAATGGCCGATGGGCGGTCAACACGTCCGAAACCACCAACATGGTCCACTGGATCGACACCACCAAAGGCGTGATGGTCGATAACACCCTGGTCGGCCAGCGCCCCCGCCACGCCGAGTTCACCAAGGACGACGCGTTCCTGTGGGTCAGCGCGGAAATCGGCGGCATCGTCTCGGTCATCGACGTACCCACCAAGAAAATCGTCCACGAGATCACGTTCTCGGTCAAAGGCGTGCAGCCCGATCAGGTGCAGCCGGTCGGCGTCAAGTTCGACAAGGACAACACCTACGCCTTCGTCGCCCTCGGCCCGGCCAACCATGTGGCGGTAGTCGATATGAAAACCTACGAGGTGGAGGACACCCTTCTGGTCGGGCAGCGCGTCTGGCACATGGACATTACCCCCGATGGCGCATGGGCCTACGCCTCCAACGGAGTCAGCGGCGACATCTCGGTGATTGACGTCGCCAACCGCAAGGTGGTGAAGTCGATCAAGGTCGGCCGCTATCCCTGGGGCGTTGCCATCGCACCATGACCATTGCTCTGGACATCAACCGGGTTTCCTATTCCTACGGGAGCCGCATGGCCCTGGACGATGTATCGTTCACGGTTGACGCAGGGCGGTTCACCGCCCTGCTCGGCCCCAATGGCGCGGGCAAGAGCACCCTGTTCGCCCTCGCCACCCGGCTGTTGAGCATCCCCGAGGGCAGCATCAGCGTGTTCGGCGCCGACCTCGCCCGCACCCCAGGTGTTGCGTTGCGGCGCATGGGCATCGTGTTCCAGCAACCGACCCTGGACCTGGATCTGAGCGTGGCGCAGAACCTGCGCTATTTCGCCAGCCTGCACGGCATCGGCCGGCGCGAGGCAGACCGCCGCATGGAAGCCGAACTGTCCCGCCTGGACATGGCCGAGCGGGCCGGCGAGAAGGTCCGGGCGCTCAACGGCGGCCACCGCCGACGGGCCGAGATCGCCCGCGCCCTGCTGCACCGGCCGTCCCTTTTGCTGCTCGACGAGCCGACCGTGGGCCTGGACCTGCCGACCCGCCGCCGCCTGATCGACCATGTCCACGCCCTGTGCCGCGACGAGGGCATCGCCGCCCTGTGGGCCACCCACCTGATCGACGAGATCGACACCACCCGCGACGCCGTGGTGATCCTCCACCAGGGCCGCGTGCGGGCGGCGGGCACGGCAGCGGCGGTCATGGGGCCGGTCAGTCTCGACCAGGCTTTCAACACCCTGACCGGAGCAGCGGAATGAGCGGCTGGCTGATCTGCCTGCAAGGCATCGTCGGGCGCGAGGTGCTGCGGTTCCTGCACCAACGATCCCGGTTCCTGGGCGCCCTGGTGCGCCCGCTGATCTGGCTGGTGGTGTTCGCCGCCGGGTTCCGGGCGGCGCTGGGCGTGGCGATCATCCCACCCTATGAAACCTACATCACCTACGAGGTCTACATCCTTCCGGGGCTGGTCGGGATGATCCAGTTGTTCAACGGAATGCAAAGCTCCCTGTCGATGGTCTACGACCGCGAAATGGGGTCCATGCGCATGGTGCTGACCAGCCCCCTGCCCCGCTGGTATCTGCTGTTGTGCAAGCTGGTGGCGGGCGTCGCCGTGTCCATCCTCCAGGTCTATGCATTCCTTGCCATCGCCACGGCGTTCGGGCTGGACGTGCCGTTGATGGGCGCGCTGACGGTCCTGCCGGCCCTGGTCCTGAACGGGTTGATGCTCGGCGCGCTGGGAATGGTCCTGGGGTCGCACATCCGGCAACTGGAGAACTTCGCGGGCGTCATGAACTTCGTGGTGTTCCCGCTGTTCTTCCTGTCCTCGGCCCTCTACCCGCTCTACAAGATGCGCGAATCGAGCGAGGTCCTCTACGTCCTGTGCCAGCTCAACCCGTTCACCCACGGGGTCGAGGTGATCCGCTTCGCCCTGTACGGACAGGTCAATCCGCTGGCCGGTGGCGTGGTCGTTGCAGTGACCGCCGCTCTTATGGGGCTTGCCCTGTGGGGCTACCGGCCGGAACGGGCCATCATGCGGAAACGGGCTGCGGCTGAATAATACCGAAATGCCCCGGAGTCCGCTTGCGTGCTCGGGCTATCGCCCGAACCCATCTGGAGCGATGCTCCAGACCTCCTTGTTTTTCTTGAAGAAAAAAAGGGGTTCGGGGTTTACCCCGAGCGGGTGCGGGCGGCAGCCTGCTTTTCCTTAATGGATCGGTTCATAATAACCTCCTCGCGCTCCACGCGGGTCGGTGACGGTGCGAGATAGAGGATACGGTCGGCCAGGTCCCGCGCCTCGGCCACGTCGTGGGTGACGAAGACGACCGTGGTCGGCCGCTGGGCCAGCAAGGCCCGCAGCAGGTCGCGCAGGGACCCGGCAAGGTCGGCATCCAGCGACACGAACGGCTCGTCCATCAGCAGCACCGCCGGGTTCACGGCGAAGGCGCGGGCCACGGCCACCCGCCGCTGCATCCCCAGGGACAGGTGGTTGGGCCAACTGGCGCCCCGCCCGGCCAGCCCGACGGCGGCCAGGATGTCCTCGACCGCCGCCGCCCCGCCGGGCGGATCGACCAGCAGCAAGTTGTCGGCCACGCTTCGCCACGGCAACAGGCGCGGCGCCTGAAACACCATGCCAAGGCGGCCCGGAGGGGCCTGGACCGACCCCTCGAACGCGGGATCCAGTCCGGCCAGGATGTTGAGCAGCGTGCTCTTGCCGCAACCGGACGGACCGACCAGGGCGACGAACTCGCCCGGTGCGGCCCGGAACGTCAGGTCGGCGATCACCTGGCGCGCGCCGAACCGCTTGTCGCGCACGGTGACCGCAAGGCCGTCCTCAGCGCCACTGGACAAGACGCGCCTCCACGGGTCCGAGGATGAATAGTTCGATGGCCTGCACCACCAGGATGAAGGCCAGCGCATAGGCCAGCAGGCCGGTGACATCGAACATCTGGAAGTGCATGTGGATCTGGAACCCCACGCCGTTGCTGCGGCCCAGCAACTCGACCACCAGCACGATCTTCCAGATCAGGGCCAGCCCGGTACGCACCGCCGCCAGCGCGAACGGCACAAGCTGCGGCGCCACCACATGGCGCAGCGTCCGCCAGCGACCCATGCCATAGACCTTGGCCACCGCCGCAAGGTCGCCGTCCAGGGTCCGCGCCCCTTCGCGCAAGGTGGCGGCAACGTTGGGGATCTTGTTGATCGCCACCGCCGCAATGGCCGCCACCTCGCCCAGCCCCAACCAGACGTAGGCCAGAATGATGGTGACCAAGGCGGGCAGGTTGAGAAAGAAGATCAGCCAGCCGTCGAACACCCGGTCAATCGCCCGATACCGGCCCATCATCACGCCGATGGCCGCCCCAATGGCAAAGGCCAGCACGAAGCTGGCCGCCACGCGGGCAAGCGTCGCGCCCAGGTGGTAGGGCAGTTCCCCCGTCACGCTGTCCGCCACCATGCGGGCCACCACCGCCACCGGATCGGGCAATAGCGGGCTGTCCGCCGTGATGGCAACCGCCTGCCACAGCATCAACAGCAGCATCAAGGACCCGACGCGGCGCAGGTCCACGCTCATGGATCGGCGCCGTGGTCGAAACCGGGAACGAACGTGCCGTCCGCGATGTGGCGGGATGGCCCGACCAGCCGCGCCCCGCCGATCTCGGCCAGCAGCGCGAACAGGGCGGATGCCTGCCGGCGCTCCGCCTCGCCCCACGACCTAGGAATGCCGGCCACATACCCGGCGCGCAGGGCGGCGGCCTCGGCATCAGTGCGGGCGGCCATGCGCGGGCGCAGGGCCAGCCACTCCGCCTCGCTCTCGGCCAGAAGGCGTTTGGCGGCGCGGGTGGCGGCGAAGAAAGCGCGGAGCGCTGCCGGATGACGCTCGGCCCACGCATCGCGCACCACGTAGCCAATCCAGGGAATGGTGTCGTCCACCCCTAGGCCACGCGCCACGTCGGCCATGGATACCAGCCGCCGCGCCCCGGCCGCTTCCAGCCGCGCGGCAAAGTGCCAGTAGGTCAACACGGCGTCCAAATCCCCGGCCTCCAGGCGCTGATTGAGCAAGGGCGGTGCCGCGAACTCCACGACGGCGTCGCGTTCCAGGTCCAGGCCATGCTGACGCTCGGCATAGGCCTTCAGCAACAGCCAGCTTTTGTCGAGCGGCCCGCCCGCCACGCCGATGCGCCGGCCG
>LAEA01000131.1:2500-10220 GCA_000961745.1 Rhodospirillaceae bacterium BRH_c57
TCTCGCTGTTGGACAAGTAAATAGGGTTATCATGAGGTCTAGTTGACCGTGCGGATCAGTCGTATCCGGCCACAAACACGTCGGGAAGTCCTGGTGTGCGGGCCAGACAGGATGCGGCTCATCGCACAAACTAAAGCTGAAGTTGTTACCCTGTGCGTGGGTTTTGCCCCTGCGTACGGGCTCTCAAGCGTGAGAAGGGCATCTGGTGGATGCCTTGGCACTCAGAGGCGATGAAGGACGTGGCACCCTGCGAAAAGCTTCGGGGAGATGGGAGCAATCTTTGATCCGAAGATATCCGAATGGGGAAACCCACCGCTTAGGCGGTATCCCTGGCTGAATACATAGGCCAGGGAAGCGAACCCGGGGAACTGAAACATCTAAGTACCCGGAGGAAAGGAAATCAACCGAGACTCCGCTAGTAGTGGCGAGCGAACGCGGACTAGCCCAGTGGCCCTTGTGTAAGAACCGGAAGCGTCTGGAAAGTCGCACCAAAGCGGGTGATAGTCCCGTACGGGTAGAAAGCACTTGGGTCCTCGAGTAAGGCGGGACACGTGAAATCCTGTCTGAACATGGGGGGACCACCCTCCAAGGCTAAGTACTCCTGAGTGACCGATAGTGAACCAGTACCGTGAGGGAAAGGTGAAAAGCACCCCGATGAGGGGAGTGAAACAGTTCCTGAAACCGGATGCCTACAAGCAGTAGGAGCACCCTTGAGGTGTGACTGCGTACCTTTTGTATAATGGGTCAGCGACTTACCGTGTCGTGCAAGCTTAAGCCGTTAGGTGTAGGCGAAGCGAAAGCGAGTCTGAATAGGGCGTTCAGTTCGACGCGGTAGACCCGAAACCGGGTGATCTAGCCATGGCCAGGTTGAAGGTGGAGTAACACCCACTGGAGGACCGAACCCACGTCTGTTGAAAAAGACGGGGATGAGCTGTGGCTAGGGGTGAAAGGCCAATCAAACTCGGAAATAGCTGGTTCTCCGCGAAATCTATTTAGGTAGAGCGTCGGATGAATACCACCGGGGGTAGAGCACTGGATCGGGACGGGGGGCGCGAGCCTTACCAACTCGAACCAAACTCCGAATACCGGTGAGTACTATCCGGCAGACAGACGGCGGGTGCTAAGGTCCGTCGTCAAAAGGGAAACAGCCCAGATCGCCAGCTAAGGTCCCCAAGTCACGGCTAAGTGGGAAAGGATGTGGGACGGCCAAAACAACCAGGAGGTTGGCTTAGAAGCAGCCATCCTTTAAAGAAAGCGTAACAGCTCACTGGTCTAAATAAGCTGTCCTGCGCCGAAGATGTACCGGGGCTCAAGCCGTGCACCGAAGCTGCGAGTCTATCCTTCGGGATAGGCGGTAGCGGAGCGTTCCGTAAGCCTGCGAAGGTGAACCGTGAGGTTTGCTGGAGGTATCGGAAGTGAGAATGCTGACATGAGTAGCGATAAACAGTGTGAGAAACACTGTCGCCGAAAGTCCAAGGGTTCCTGCGCAAGGCTAATCCGCGCAGGGTGAGCCGGCCCCTAAGGCGAGGCTGAAAAGCGTAGTCGATGGGAACCAGGTTAATATTCCTGGGCCAGATGGAAGTGACGGTTTCCGTAAGTTGTCTCCCCTTATCGGATTGGGGGGGCGGCGAAGGAGGCCCTGGAAATAACTCCATCATCAGACCGTACCCTAAACCGACACAGGTGGACTGGTAGAGAATACCAAGGCGCTTGAGAGAATGGTGTTGAAGGAACTAGGCAAAATACCCTCGTAACTTCGGGAGAAGAGGGCCTCCCATTTGGGCAACCAGATGGGAGGGGCACAGACCAGGGGGTGGCGACTGTTTATTAAAAACACAGGGCTCTGCGAAGTCGCAAGACGACGTATAGGGTCTGACGCCTGCCCGGTGCCGGAAGGTTAAGAGGAGGGGTGCAAGCTCTGAATTGAAGCCCCGGTAAACGGCGGCCGTAACTATAACGGTCCTAAGGTAGCGAAATTCCTTGTCGGGTAAGTTCCGACCTGCACGAATGGCGTAACGACTTCCCCGCTGTCTCCAACACCAACTCAGCGAAATTGAACTCTCCGTGAAGATGCGGAGTTCCCGCGGTCAGACGGAAAGACCCCGTGCACCTTTACTACAGCTTCACAGTGGCACCAGAAAATGGATGTGTAGGATAGGTGGGAGGCTATGAACCCGAGGCGCTAGCTTCGGTGGAGCCAACCTTGAAATACCACCCTTCTGTTTTTTGTTGTCTAACCGCGGTCCGTTATCCGGATCCGGGACCCTGTGTGGCGGGTAGTTTGACTGGGGCGGTCGCCTCCCAAAGAGTAACGGAGGCGCGCGATGGTAAGCTCAGAGCGGTCGGAAATCGCTCGATGAGTGCAAGAGCAAAAGCTTGCCTGACTGCGACATCGACAGATGGAGCAGAGACGAAAGTCGGTTCTAGTGATCCGGTGGTCCCGTGTGGAAGGGCCATCGCTCAACGGATAAAAGGTACGCCGGGGATAACAGGCTGATACTCCCCAAGAGTCCACATCGACGGGAGTGTTTGGCACCTCGATGTCGGCTCATCTCATCCTGGGGCTGGAGCAGGTCCCAAGGGTATGGCTGTTCGCCATTTAAAGAGGTACGTGAGCTGGGTTTAGAACGTCGTGAGACAGTTCGGTCCCTATCTGCCGTGGGTGTAGGATGTTTGAGAGGATCTGTCCCTAGTACGAGAGGACCGGGATGGACGTACCTCTGGTGTACCAGTTGTTCCGCCAGGAGCACCGCTGGGTAGCTATGTACGGACGGGATAACCGCTGAAAGCATCTAAGCGGGAAACCTCCCTCAAAACCAGGCATCCCTTGAGAGCCGTGGAAGACCACCACGTTGATAGGCCGGGTGTGGAAGCGCAGTAATGTGTGAAGCTAACCGGTACTAATCGCTCGATTGGCTTGAGAGCCTCGTGCGCAGCGGCAAGTCCCGCGCACAGGGAAACAAGTTCAGCTTTACCAACAAAACCCTCATGATAAACCCACTTTGCGCGCTTGGATGATCTGGTGGTCATGGCGCCGGCGAAACACCCGATCCCATCCCGAACTCGGCCGTGAAAACCGGCTGCGCCAATGGTACTGCGTCTTAAGGCGTGGGAGAGTAGGTCGCCGCCAGGTCTTCCAAGCGCACAAAGTGGATTATAACCCTATTTACAACTCCCCCTCCGGGAACCAAAACCCCCGCGGGGTGGAGCAGCCCGGTAGCTCGTCAGGCTCATAACCTGAAGGTCGTCAGTTCAAATCTGGCCCCCGCAACCATATCCCCGGACCCCTGGCTCCCAGTAGGCATACAGGAGGTCCGGTCTTTCGCGTAAGCGGATGGTAATCCCCCCCCGTTTCTAACGGGATCGGATCGTAGAATTACGCGGCCAGCTTCAGTTTCTGGGCAGGCGTGATGCCGCCGATGCCCATGTTGGGCCGATCATGATTATACGTCCATAGCCATTGCGTGGCGAAATCCTGCGCCTCCTCGATGGTCTCGATGATGTACTGGTCCAGCCACTCGTGCCGCACAGTGCGGTTGTAGCGCTCCACGTAGGCGTTCTGCTGCGGCTTGCCCGGCTGGATATGCTCGATGGTGATCGACAAGGCCTTGGCCCAGGCCATCAGCTTGCCACTGACGTATTCGGGGCCGTTATCGACCCTGATGACCTGAGGCTTGCCGCGCCACATCGATGATGTGGTTCAGGCTTCTGACAACCCGCTCGGCCGGCAGCGAGAAGTCAACCTCGATGCCCAGGCCCTCGCGGTTGAAGTCATCGAGGACGTTCAACAGCCGGAAGGCCCGGCCATCGGCCAGCCGGTCGGCCATGAAGTCCATCGACCACACCTGGTTCGGCGCACCGGGAACGGCCAGGGCATCAGGCTTGTCGCGCTTGAGCCGCTTGCGGGGCTTGATCCGCAGGTTCAGCTCCAGCTCCCGATAGATGCGGTAGACGCGCTTGTGGTTCCACGGATGCCCCTTCACGTTGCGCAGATACAGGAAGCACAGCCCAAACCCCCAGGTCTTGCGGGCCGTCGTCAGTCCGACCAAAAGGTCGGCGATCTGCGCGTTCTCATCGCTGAGCAGCGGGCTGTAGCGGTAACAGGTCTCGCTGACCCCGAACGTCCGGCAGGCCAGCGCAATGCTCACCTGCCGCTGCGCCACTGCGGTCTCGGCCATCTCGCGGCGTTGAGATGGCCGGGTCACTTTTTTGATAGCGCTTCCTTCAGCAGCTCCGCCTGCATGCTCATTTCCGCATACATCTTCTTGAGCCTGCGGTTTTCATCCTCCAGCGCCTTCATCTGGCTGATCATCGACGCGTCCATGCCGCCGTACTTGGCGCGCCATTTGTAAAACGACGCGCTGCTCATGCCATGCTCGCGGCATAGCTCCGGCACCGGCACGCCGCCTTCCGCCTGGCGCAGGATCGCAAGGATCTGAGGCTCGCTGTATCTCGTCATCTTCATCAGAATCTCCTCGCTCATACTGCCGAGAAAATTCTACGTCCGCATCCCCTTAGAGCGGCGGTGACTTAGGCGGAATCCTTTCTCGTGGTTGGGCCGTTCATGATCGGGTGGGCGCTGGAGCCAGGTCATGGGCAAGAGCTATTCTTTGGATCTCCGAGAACGGGTTGTTGAGTTCGTGCGTCGCGGCCAGTCCCGGAAGGCGGCGGCGCGCCACTTCGGGGTAAGTGCGAGCTTCTCCATCAAGCTGTTACAGCGTGTGGACCGGCAGGGGTCTTGTGCTCCAAACCGGCAGGGACGGCCCAAGGGAAGCGGCAAGCTTGGCCCTCACGAGGCGTTCATCATCGCTGCGGTGGAAGCCAAGCCCGACGTTACGATGCCGGAGTTGGCGGCGCTGCTGGAGCGGGAGCGCGGCGTCTCGGCTGCCCCCTGCTCGCTGTCGCAGTTCCTGTGCAGGCGCGGCTATACATATAAAAAAACTTCTGATGGCCTCGGAAGCCGCGCGCGCCGCCGTGCATCGCGACCGCCACATCTGGACGACGCTGCGGCAGCCCCGGATGCGGCTCGAACCCGAGCGCCTAGTCTTTGTCGATGAGACCTCCGTCACGACCCGGATGGTGCGCCTGCGCGGGCGCAGCCCGCGCGGAACACGGCTGCGCGCCGACGCGCCCTTCGGCCGCTGGGGAACGCAGACCTTCATCGCCGCCCTGCGCCTGCACGGCCTGACGGCGCCTTGGGTGATCGACAAGGCCATCGACCGGCAACTCTTCGACGTGTGGGTCGAGACCCAACTGGTGCCGACCCTGTCGCCGGGCGATGTCGTCATTCTCGACAACCTCGCCGTCCACAAGAGCCCCCGGGCCGCCGACTGTCTCAGGAGCCGTGGCGCCTGGTTTCTGTTCCTGCCGCCCTACAGTCCGGACCTCAATCCTATCGAGATGGCGTTTTCAAAGCTCAAGGCCCACCTCCGCGCCGCAGCGGCAAGAACCTTCGACGGCCTGTCCGCCGCCCTCGGTTCAATCTGCGACCTCTTCGACCCGGATGAATGCTGGAACTACCTCAGGCACGCAGGATACGCGTCCGATTAATCCACCGACGCTCTAGGATCTGGGGGGATTACCATGGGGCGGAATTCCGGTGCCAACCGATGCGCGTTCAGTTCGGGCCTCGATCGCGCGGATAACCGATATCATGTCGTCTTCCGCGAACCCAAGGTCTTCGGTCTCGCTGTAGAGGGCTAGGCAGGCATCCATCAGGGGGGATGCGATCCTGGCCTCGCGGGCTGCCTCGACCACGAGACGGTTGTTCTTCAGCACGTCCGATATCCCCGCTTGGCGGGTGAAATCGTGCTGCGTAAGCTTTTCGATCTTGATCCGGGAGACGTCGCTCGCCATCGGCCCGGCGTTCAGGATATCCGTAAGACGGTTCATGTCGAGGTCATGCCGCGCGGCGAAATGAGCAGCCTCGGCCAGGCCCGTGACCATTGTGATAAGGAAGGTGTTGACCGCGAGCTTCATATGAAGGGCACTCGGAACCGCGCCGCAGTCGAAGATTTCCCTGCAGATCGGCGCAAGGATCGGCCGCAGACGCGCGCGATCCTCGGGATCGCCGGCGAGCATGCCGACCAGCTGTCCCGCTTCAGCCGGCTTGCGCGAGCCGGAAACCGGCGCTTCGACGTAGCGTCCGCCGGCGGTGCCGATGTCATCGGACAGGTGTTTGGAGTAATCCGCCGATACAGTGCCCATGGAGACGATGGTCCGACGGGCGACGCGGAGAGCGAATTCAGGGTTGTGACGGCAAAGCACCGCATCCGTCGCCGTGTCGTTTTCCAGCATGAGAATGACGGTTTCGCATCTCGCGAACAGTTTGGCCACGTCAGAGGTGACCGCTGCGCCGGCTTGCTCCAACGGCCCGCAACGGTCCCTCGTCCGGTTCCAGACGATGAGAGGCGAGAGGTGGCCCCCAAAAACCGGACAGGATGTTAAGCTGGTCCCGCCTGCAAGAAGGACCTGTTCTGATGGGGAAAGTGACGAGGAAGCGCTACTCGGCTGAGTTCAAGGCCAAGGTGGCGCTAGAGGCGATCAAGGGGGAGCAGACGGTGGCCGAACTGGCTGCCCGGCATGGCATCCACCAGACGATGATTGCGACGTGGAAACGCCAAGCCATCGAGGGGATGGCCGCGACGTTCTCGGGCAAGGCGGAGGCCGCCAAGGACGCCGGTGCGGCCGAGGTCGAGAAGCTGCACGCCAAGATCGGTCAATTGGTGGTGGAGCGGGATTTTTTGTCCAAGGCCTTCGGTCGATGAGCATCGAGCGGAGGCGGCAGATGATTGAACCCGACCATTCCGGTCTGTCCATCGTCCAGCAATGCGCCCTGGTGTCGATCAACCGGTCGGCCTTCTACTACCGGCCGACCGGGGAGAGCCCGCTGAACCTGGCGCTGATGCGTCTGATCGACGAGGCGTTCCTGGAGTGCCCGTTCTATGGCGCCCGACAGATGGCCCGCCACCTGCGGCGGGAAGGCTACACGGTGGGCCGCAAGCGCGTCTCGCGGCTGATGGCCAAGATGGGCTTGGCGCCGATCTACCAGAAGCCCAGGACCAGCACACCCCACCCACAGCATCCAGTCTACAAGTACCTGCTGCGCGATCAGGAGATCACCCGGCCCAATCAGGTCTGGTGCGCCGACATCACCTATATCCCGATGCGGCGGGGCTTTCTGTACTTGGTGGCGGTCATGGACTGGGCCACCAGGAAGGTGCTGTCGTGGCGGGTCTCCAATACCATGGAGGCCGACTTCTGCATCGAGGCGCTGGAGGAGGCCCTGACCGCCTTCGGGGCGCCGGAGATCTTCAACACGGACCAAGGCAGCCAGTTTACCAGCCCCCGCTTCACGGAGGTCCTACGGGAGGCCGGCGTGCGCATCAGCATGGACGGTCGAGGCCGCTGGATGGACAACGTCTTTATCGAACGCCTGTGGCGGTCCCTGAAATACGAATGCGTCTACCTCCACGCCTTTGAAACCGGCTCCGAATTGCGGGCCGGACTGGAGCGCTGGATCCGCTACTACAACACCAGGCGTCCCCACTCAGCCCTGACTGGACAGACGCCCAACGAGGCCTATCATCAAATCGCGCCGGCACCGTCTCCGGGGCATGCCTCGGAGACGGTGCCGATCACCGCGCTGGCGGCATGACAATGACCTGGGGACCAGCTTAACTCAGCCGCCAAACTGTCCGAACAAACGGGGCCACCTCTT